>NZ_DATMST010000242.1:0-9892 GCF_035565275.1 Sphingopyxis sp. | reverse complement strand
TTATCTTTTTTCGTCATCCCCGCGAAAGCGGGAACCCAGAGCCCGCGTAAGCTGACCCCGCTCTGGGTTCCCGCTTTCGCGGGGATGACGAATAATGGGGTTTCGCAACCTTAGTGCGCCAGCACCTGCACGTCGCCATCCTCCTCCTCATCGACCGCGACGATGCGCGGCAGGATGAGGTGAATCGCGGCGAGCGCGACGAGATAGGTGACGGCGCAAACGAGGAACATCGGCAGATACCCCCGTCCCGTGTCGAGCGACCAGCCTGCAAACTCGATCATCGCCATGCCCGACAGATTGCCGGCAAAGGCGCCGATGCCGATCGCCGAGCCGACGATGCGCGCGGGGAAGACGTCGGTGGTGAGACCGAAGAGGTTGGTCGAGAAACCCTGATGCGCGAAGAGCGCGAGGCCTAGGATCATCGCGGCGACCCACGCGCTGTCGACCCCGACGAGCAAGGGCACGGGCAGGATGAGCAGCGCATAGATCAGCATCGTCGTCTTGCGCGCGGCGTTCACGCTCCAGCCGCGACGCCCCATCAGGTACGACGGCAGATAACCGCCGGTAATGCCGCCCAATGCCGCCATGAAATAGACGAAGGCCACCGGAAGCCCGAGCGTGCCCTGCGTCAATCCGAAAACACGGTGAAAGAGGTCGGGCATGAAGAACAGCAGGAACCACCAGACCTGATCGGTGAGCGCCTTGCCGAGGATCACCGCCCATTGGCGACGGTCGCGAAGCAGGCTGCTCCACGCGATCTCCGGCGCGGCGGCGTCGCGCGCGGCATTCGGCTGCTCGGGGATGCGCACCATCAGCCAGACGACAACCCAGACGAGCCCGAGCCCGCCCGCGATCAGGAAGGTCGCCTGCCAGCCCCACATCATCGCCATCAGCGGGATGAGCAACGGCGTGAGGATCGCGCCGACATTCGGCGCGATGCCGCCGAGACCAAGGACGAAACTTCGCTCCTTCGCGTTGAAATAGGTCGCGGCGGTCTTCACCGCGGCGGGCGTGCCGATCGATTCCGCGGCGCCGAGTACGGCGCGCGACGCGACGAAGCCCGAGACAGTGGTTGCAAAGGCATGCGCCATGCCCGCGAGGCTCCACACGCCGACGCCGATAGCGAAGCCCCAGCGCAGGCCGACCTTGTCGATAAACCAGCCGGTGCCGAGGAAGGCCAGCGCGGCGGCGAACTGGAAGGCCGAGGCCATGTGGCTGTAATCGCGGTCCGTCCAGTCGAATTCGGCCTGCAAGGTCGGTTTCAGGAGCGCGAGGATCTGGCGGTCGACATAGTTGAGGACGATTGCGATGAAGACGAGCCCCACCACGAGCCAGCGGCGTTTGTCGGCGATTTGCGCCAAGATCGTCTCTCCCCGAATCTGTCTCTGACCGATGAGATAACGCTGTCATACCAGAATGGACAGAGAAATTTTCCCCGCGAAGGCGGGTCGGCGACTTACGCCGCGATGTCTGGAATGGCTTCGGGCGGGCGGCCTTCGGGGGGCGATGGCCGGGCTCTGTCCGGTTCGGGTTGAAGCGCTTGCGCCCCTGCCCGAACCGGACAGATTCTATGCGTCGATCAGCGCCGGATCCTCATCATCCTCGTCGATGATATTGCCCGACTGCCGATCGAACAGCCGGCGATACTGGCCCTGCGGATCGGCGAGCAGCGTTTCGTGATCGCCGTCCTCGATCACCCGGCCCTGATCGAACACGAGGATGCGGTCGAGCGTGCGCACCGTCGACAGCCGGTGCGCGATGACGATCGCGGTGCGGCCTTTCATCAGCCGGTCCATCGCCTGCTGGATCAGCGCCTCGCTTTCCGAATCGAGGCTGGACGTCGCCTCGTCGAGGATCAGGATCGGCGCGTCGGCGAGGAAGGCGCGCGCGAGCGCCACCCGCTGGCGCTCACCGCCCGACAGTTTGACACCGCGCTCGCCGACCAGCGTCGCATAACCACGCGGCAGTCGGGCGATGAAATCGTGCGCGTTCGCGAGCTGCGCCGCCGCCTCGATTTCCGCCCGGCTCGCTTCGGGGCGGGCATAGGCGATATTGTCGGCGAGACTGCGGTGGAACAGGATCGGTTCCTGCTGGACGATCGCGATCTGCGCGCGGAGCGATTGCTGGGTCGCGTGCGACACATCCTGCCCGTCGATCGTCACCCTGCCCTCGTTCACGTCGTAGAGGCGCTGGATCAGCTTGACGAAGCTCGTCTTGCCCGATCCCGAATGGCCGACAAGGCCGATCCGCTCGCCGCCGCGGATCAGCACGTCGAGCCGCTCGTAGAGCGGCGTGTCGTGCCCGCCATAGCGGAAAGTGACGTCGTCGAAGCGCACCTCGCCGGCGCCGATCCGGATCGGCTCGGCGTCGGTTCGATCCTCGATCCCCAGCGGCTGGTCGTGGAGATCGACCAGCTCCTCCATCTCGTTCACCGAACGCTGGAGGTGATGGATGTGGAAGCCGATATCAACGAGATAGCCGTGAACCACGAAGTAGCTGGTGAGCACGAAAGTGACGTCGCCGGGCGTCGCGGCCCCGCTCCACCATAGCCACAGCGCCGTTCCCGCGATCGCGCTGCGCACGACCCAGAGCAGCAGGATCTGTGCGCTGCCCGACCAGGTGTAGCGCATCCACGTCCGCCGCGTGCGCTTCGCCCATTTGGCAAGCAGCGTTTCGACGCGGGCCTCTTCGCGGTCCTCGGCGCCAAAGGCCTTGACCACGGCGTTGGAGCCGATCGCATCGGACAGGAGACCGCCGAGCTTTGTGTCCCACGCGTTCGACAGGGTCGCGGCGGGCGAGGCCCAGCGCGCCGCGAGCACGACGGTCATCGCCACATAGAGCGCTGCGCCGATGCCCATAACAAGCCCGAGCACGGGCCAGTGCCAGCCGAGGAGCAGCATCGTGCCGAGGAGCACGACGACCGAGGGCAGCAGTTGCAGCAGCAGCACGTCGTTGAGCGTGTCGAACGCCCACATGCCGCGCGTGATCTTGCGCACCGTCGAACCGGCGAAGGCGTTGGCGTGCCAGTCGGTCGAGAAGCGCTGGACGCGGTGGAAGCTGCCCTGCGTCACACCCTGCATCATGCGAAGGGTGAAGGGAATGATGCCCGCCCAGGCGAAATGGCGAAGCACCACCATCGCAAGGCCGAGCACCGCCATCGCGGCGAACAGCGCGAGCGCGCCGTCGCGTTGACCGGTTGTCAGCGCGTCGATCAGGCGGCCGGCGTACAGCGGCACGAAAATCTCGGTAATCGTTGCGGCGGTGATGAACAGGGCGATGAAGGCAACGCGTCCGCGCTGCCCGGCCCAATGGCGGAAAGTAAAGTCGAGGACGCGTCGGATCGAATCCGCGCGACCCTTGTCGGGTGTCGATGTCATATCATGAACCGGCGCGAAAGCACCGTCTCCAAAGCGTTATGTCAGGGGGCGATCCGGCCGGAAAACCGGATCACGGAGGCTTCAGGACCTAATGGCCGAAGCGCTCGAAGGCTCGAAACCTTCCGGGAGGGTATGATGCGATCGAAAATTTCATTTACACCCTCCTTTCTTCGCTTTGGAATGGATCGCTGATGTACCGACCTGCCATATGCTTGGCAAGTCCCTGTTTTCCGCGCCGCTTTCCCGGCCTGCCTGTCTGCTCAGCCCCCCGGCGGCGCCGTCGAACCGCGCACGATCAGTTCGTGCGACAATTGCCGCCGCTCGATCGTCTCGCCGAATTCGAGCAGCAAATCGGCGGCAGCGTAGCCCAGGTCGCGGATCGGCTGGCGGATCGTCGTCAGCGACGGCCAGACGACCTGCGCGAGGTCGGTGTCGTCGAAGCCCGCGACCGAAAGCTGGTCGGGCACCGAAATACCCATGCGATGCGCCGCGGCGAGCACGCCCGCGGCCATTTCGTCGCTGCTCGCGAAGATGGCGGTCGGGGGCTCGGGGAGCGCGAGCAGCGCCTCGGCCGCCGCAGCTCCCGACTGGAAATCGAACTGACCGGGGAAGACCAGCGATGCGTCGAAGCCGATGCCGGCGCGTTGAAGCGCCTGCCGGTAGCCGGTGAGGCGCTGGCCGCTCGCGAAATAATTGGCATGGCCGGTGACGAGCCCGATGCGCCGATGACCGAGCGAGATCAGGTAGGCCGCCATGTCGTCGGCGGCCTGAACATTGTCGATATAAACCGCGGACGTCGCGGTCAGATCGGTTCCCGGCTGGACGCGCACGACGGGAATCTTGCGCCGGAACAGCTCGGCGAGCGCGGTGCCGACGTCGGTCACCGGCGGGGTCAAGATGATGCCATCGAGCTGCGCCTGGTCGATCAGCGCGCCGATGTCGTCGACAAGCCCCGGCGAATTGATGTCGCACGGCTGGATGATCATGCGGAAATTGGCTTCGCGGCAGCGCTGCCCGACGCCGGCCTGCATGTTGAAGATATAATAGGGGCTGGGATTGTCGTGGATCAGCCCGATCTGGAACGAGCGCCGTCCCGCCAGCGTGCGCGCCGCAAGGCTGGGGTGATAGTTGAGGCGCGCGACGGCCTCCTCGACCTTTTGTCGCATGTCTTCGCTGACATAGCGTTCCTTGTTGAGCACGCGCGACACGGTCTTGATCGACACGCCGGCAACCCGCGAGACATCCTTGATCGTTGCCCGGGTCATGCGCGCAAGCGCTCCGCACCCGGCTGGCTGAATCCCGTCACGATTGCGCGTCTCCCCGTTCGGCCTTGCTGACCATCGCTGTCTGCTTAGTCCGCGCGCGCTGTTCTTCGCAAGAGAAGCCTTGCGCGCCTGCCCGTCCCGGCGATATGGCGCACAATATGACAGCGCTGGACAGAAACAATCTGACATCGATGCGCCATGCGCACTGGAACAACCTCCCCGGCGGCGGCGACCTGTTCGGCGAACTGCATCTCGCCCGGACCATGGCCGGCACGGCGCCAAAGGGCAGCCTTTTTCCGGGCCTGGCGGCGTGTGCGGCGGCATCGGCGGCCGCAGCCTGGCTGTCCGACCATTATGGTTTTCCGATCATCCTGCTGGGTCTGCTCGTCGGGCTCGCGCTCAATTTCATCGCGGCGAACGAGGCGACGCATCGCGGACTCGACTTCGCGGCGCGCACTTTCCTGCGCATCGGTATCGTCGTGCTCGGGCTGCAGGTTACGTTCCTGCAGATTGCGGTGCTCGGGCCGGTTCCGTTCGCGGCGCTGATCATCATCATGATGCTGACGATCGGGGCGGGCTTTGCCGGCGCGCGGCTTTCGGGGCAATCCCCCTATGCCGGACTGCTTGCAGGCGGCGCGACGGCGATCTGCGGCGCGAGCGCGGCGCTGGCCCTCTATGGCGTGATCGGACGCCAGCGCGTGTCGCAGGCGCAGTTCGCGCTGACGCTCGTCGGCATTTCGCTCGCAAGCGCGCTCGCGATGACGATCTATCCGCTGCTCGCAGTCCGATTCGGGCTGACCGATGCGCAGGCGGGTTTCCTGATCGGCGCATCGATCCACGACGTCGCGCAGGCGATCGGTGGCGGCTATGCCTTTTCCGATGCCGCGGGCACGAGCGCCACGATCGTCAAGCTGGCGCGTGTCGCGCTGCTCGCGCCGGTCGTGGCGCTGGTCGGCGTGATGCTGAAGCCCGGGGACGGCGCCGACACCCGCATCTGGCGCCGCCTTGCGCTGCCCTGGTTCATTGTCGCGTTTCTTGCGGTTGTTTCGCTGAACAGCATCGTGCCGGTGCCGCCGGAATTTCGTGACGCCGCGCTTTCGGCATCGAAGGCGCTGTTGCTGCTGGCGGTAACCGCGACCGCGATGCGCACGCGCATGGACCTGCTGCTGGAGATGGGCTGGCGCGCGACGGTTCCGATCCTCGCCGCGTCGGTCACAAGCTTCGGTGCCGCGCTTCTTTTCGCTTTCGCGGCAATCTAGGGCAACCGGATCACTATCGAGCTAGCCGATTCCAGGGCCGCATCGCAAGGCACGGCATGAGGATCGCGATCATCGATACCAGCACGACGCGCTGCGCGAAGCCGGACTCGACGATCTGGTGGTGATCGATCCGGCCGGCCGGCTGGCCGCGCAGATCGAATCCGCGATGCCCGAGGTCGTGCTGATCAACTCTCGCTGTCGCTTCGCGACGTCGCGCGCGACGTCCGGTTCGTCACCGCACACAGCCGGCGGGGCGCGGCGCTCGATCTCGACTGGACCTCGCTGGCGCGCTGCGGTTCGACGCTCGCCTTTTACATGGGGCGCGATGCCGCCGGCGAGATTGCACGCGGATTGATCGGCGCGGGAATGCCCCGCGAAAGCCCATGCGACGGCGGCAGCCGCAACGGGGTTTTCATAGGCCGGGTGGCTCAACTCGCGACGCGGTCAAAGCCTATTCGTGGCGCAGCGCGTCGATCGGGTCGAGTTTGGAGGCCCGGCGCGCGGGATAATATCCGAAGGTAATCCCCATCAAGGCCGAGAAAAGGAAGCTCAGCGCATTGACGAGGGGATTGAAGATGAAGGGCACGTCGATCACCGTCGCCATCCCCCACGACAGGAAAAAGGCGAGCGCGATGCCGACCGCCCCGCCGAAGCAGCAAAGCACCACCGCCTCGGTCAGGAACTGGAGCTGCACCTCACGCGCGAGCGCACCGATCGCGAGGCGGATGCCGATCTCGCGGGTGCGCTCGGTGACCGATACAAGCATGATGTTCATGATCCCGATGCCGCCGACCAGCAGGCTGATCCCCGCGATCACAGCGACCATCGCGGTCAGCGCCCCGGTCGCGGCCCCCAGCGCCTGATTGACCTGCGCGGTATCGACGATGTTGAAGTCGTTGGCGGCGGTGTCCTGCAGCAGCCGCCGCTCGCGCAGCAAGCCGACGAGCGAATCCTGGATCGTCGTGCTCGAATAGGCGCTGTCATATTTGATCACGAAATATTGCAGGTCGCTGCTGCCGGTGAAGCGCCGCTGCGCCATCTTGAGCGGCACCATTGCGACATTGTCGCTGTCCTGATCGGGGCCGCCGCCCTGCCCGCGTTCCTTGAGCACGCCGATCACAGTACAGGACACATTGTTCAGGCGGATGTTCGCACCGAGCGGACTGCTGCCCGCGACGAAGATCGCCTTCCGGATCTTGGGGCCGATCAGGCACACATTCTTTCCCGCGCTTTCCTCTTCGCGCGAGAAGGGGCGACCGAGTTCGACCTCGATCGACTGGGCGCGAAGGAAGTCGTTCCCGACACCCTGCACGCTCGTCCGCCAGCTCTGCCCATTGTGAAAGGCGGTGGCGCTCGAAGAGACGCTGCCCGAAACATCCTCGACGCCCGCGATCTGCCTGCGCACCGCTTCGACGTCGGCCTGCTTGAAGGATCGTGGTGCCCCGCGGTCGCCCTGCACCGGGAAGACAATCAGCACGTTCGACCCGAGCGAGGATATCTGGTCCTTGATCGACGCGGTAACGCCGTTGCCGAGCGTCACCATGGTGATCACCGCCGCGACCCCGATGATGATGCCAAGGGTCGTGAGGAAAGAGCGCAGCAGGTGCCGCCGGATTTCGCGGAAAGCGAGCAGCAGCGTCGCGCCGAACATCAGGCGCCCCCTGCCGTGCCGCCGCGGTCGCCGCGCTCGACCTGTTCGACAAGACCGTCGCGGAACCGGACGATGGTATGCGCGAAGGTCGCCATCTCTTCCTCATGCGTCACCATCAGGATCGTGATGCCTTCGCCATTGAGGCGGGTCAGAAGCTGCATGATTTCGATCGAGCGTTCGGTATCGAGATTGCCCGTCGGTTCGTCGGCAAGCAGCACGTCGGGCTGGGTCACCAGCGCGCGCGCGATCGCGACGCGCTGCTGTTGACCACCCGAGAGTTCGGCGGGCGTGTGATCGGCCCAGGGCGCGAGCCCGACCTGGTCGAGCGCATTCATCGCCGCGGCGTGCCGCACGCTCTTGTTCTCGCCGCGGTAGAGCAAGGGCAGCTCGACATTTTCGACCGCGCTGGTGCGCGCAAGGAGGTTGAACCCCTGAAAAACAAAGCCGAGATAGCGCCGCCGGAGCAGGCTGCGCTGGTCGCGGTCGAGCGCCTGTACCTCGATACCCTTGAAGCGGAAGATGCCGCTTGTCGGGACGTCGAGGCAGCCGAGGATGTTCATCGTCGTCGACTTGCCCGAACCCGACGGACCCATCACCGCGACGAAATCGCCGCGCTCGATCCGCATGTCGACGCCCCTGAGCGCCTGAAACGCCGCCTCGCCCTTGCCAAAGGTCTTGGTGATCCCTTCCAGCTCGATCAGCGGGGCATCGCGGGACGATGCAGGCGTCACTTGGCCGCTGCCCCCTTGCCCGTCACAACCTTCATCCCCGGCCGCAGCGCCTTGGCCGTGACCGCGGTGAGACGTCCGTCGCTCTGCCCCGTGACGACCTCGACCGGCTTGAGCGTGCCGTCGGCCTCGAGCACCCATACACGCTGGCGGCTCCCTACGCCGATCGTTGCCTGCTGCTCGTTCTGCTCGAGGCCAATTTCGGGATTGAGCACGCTCGCCGCCTCTTTCTCCTTGGCATCGGGCTGGAAGCGCAAGGCGCTGTTCGGGACGAGGAGCTGCCGCGCGGTGGTGCCCGTTGCGATCGTCGCGGTCGCGGTCATTCCCGGCCGGAGCAGGCCGTCGCCGTTCGCCACCGCCAGCCGCGCTTCATAGCTGACCACCGCGTTGCCGGTGGCGGCCGATGCCGCGGCCTGCTGGCTCGCTTGCGAGGCGGTGTTGCTCGATGCCTGATCGACGCGCTCGACGACGGCGGGAAAGCGGCGGCCCGGATAGGCATCGACGGTGAAATTCGCTTTCTGGCCCTCGTGCACCTGCCCGACGTCGGCCTCGTCGATCTCGACGCGAAGCTGCATCGCCGAAAGATCCTCGGCGATGATGAACAGTGTCGGGGTATTGAAGCTTGCCGCCACCGTTTGTCCGGGTTCGACCTGGCGCGCGAGGACGACGCCCGCGACGGGCGAGCGGATCACCGCGCGGTTGCGATTGGTGACTGCCGAGGACAGCTGTGCCTCGACCGCGCGGACGTTCGCCTGCGCCGCGGCAACGGCGGCGGTATCGCGTTTCACCGCGGCGCGTCCCTGATCGAGTTCGACCCGCGACGGTACCTTGCCGCCCGAGATCCTGAACACATTTTCGAGCCGCGCGAGTTGCGCCCGGTCGACGTCGAGCGTCGCCTGCGCCTGCGCGACCTGCGCGCGCGCCGCGTTGAGATTCGCGTCGGCCTGCGTGATCTGGTCCTCGATCACGTCGGTGTTGATCTGCGCGAGGATCTGCCCCTTGGCCACGCGATCGTTCACGTCGACATAGATATGATCGATCTTGCCCGACACTTCCGAACCCACTTCGACCTGATTGGTCGGGCGCAGGTTGCCCGTCGCGGTGACGCTGAGTTCGAGCGATTTCTGCGCGACGGGTTCGGTGATGTAGTTGGCCTTTCCGCTCCCGCCCGAGCAGGTCGCAATTGCGAACAGCACCAGCAGGACAAGCAGCGCGGGCAGCCAGTATTTCATCCAGCGCCGCCAGCGCGGACGCGGTTTCGCACCAAGAAATTCGTCGAGTTCCTGCGGCCCGGTGGCGGTATCGGTCATTCTGTCGTTCCTTCCCGGGCGGCGGCTTCCGGATCGAAATTCGCTGCATCCCAGCCGCCGCCGAGCGCCTGATTCACGCTGATAAAGGCATTGGCGCGCTCGGCCTCGCTCGCCGCGAGCGCATTGCGCGCGGCGAGGAGCTGGTTCTCGGCAGTCAGCAAGGTCTGGAAGTCGATCAGTCCTGCCTGATACTGGCTGCGCGCGAGCAGCGCGGCGTTGTTCGCGGCGTCGAGCGCGACGCCATAGAGCCGCACGCGCTCGCCGGCGGCGCGCTGCGCTGCAGCTGCGTTCTCGACATCTTC
>NZ_DATMST010000241.1:0-35333 GCF_035565275.1 Sphingopyxis sp. | reverse complement strand
CCGCCCCACGGCGCGCGCGCGCGCCAGATGATGCTCGACCTGCCGCTGCATCGTTGCCGCCTCACGGCGCACCGTTTCGGCAAGTTCAGAGTTCGAACTCGTCGCGCTGTTGACGAGCACGGTCAGCGGCGTCTTCAGTGCGTGCGCAAGATTGCCAGCATGAAGCCGCGCCTCTTCGGCCTGCTTCTCGTTATGCGCGAGCAGCGCGTTCAGTTCGTCGACCATGGGCTGCACCTCGAGCGGTAGCGGCGCGATGACGCGGCGATTCTGTCCGCCGCGCATCGCCGCGATCGCGCGGCGGATATGGCGCAGCGGCCAGAGCCCGTAAAAGGTCTGGAGCGCCGCAAGGATGATCAGACCAAGCCCGAGTAGCGCGAGGCTGGGAACCAGCACCGCACGCACAGCACGCACCTGGGTGTCGAGCGATTCGCGCGATTGGGCGATCTGGAAGCGCCATTTGACTTGGCTGCCCGGCAACACGACGTCGCGCTCGAGGACGCGCAACTCCTCGTCAGGAAACTGCGTGCTGTCATAGGTGTGAAGCTGTCGGTCGTCGTGCTTGTCCGACGTATCGAGCCGGCGTTCCCACAAGGAACGTGAGGAATAGGGCTCCTGCCCGCCGCCGCTGATCTGCCAATAGAGACCGCTATACGGCTCGACGAAGCGCTGGTCACCGAGCGGCTCGACGAAGCGCACCTCGCCGTCAGGCCCGATTTCGGCCGAGCGGATCATCGCGATCAGAACATATTCGAGGCCCGAATCGAAATTGCGCGTGATCGCGCCGGTCAGCACCCGGTCGAGCGCGAAACCGCCGCCAATCAGCAGCACCGAAATCCACAGCGCCGCGATCGCGATCATGCGCCGCGCGAGCGAGCCGGTGATCCGGCTCGACAGCGCTACGGACTTCGCGGCCTCGGCATCGGCTGCGGCGGCCGGGGCGTCGGCCTCGGCCATCACTTACCCCTGCGGATCGTCGAGCTGATAGCCGAGGCCGCGGATCGTCGTGATGATGTCGGCACCCAGCTTCTTTCGGATGCGCGTCACGAACACCTCGATCGTGTTCGAATCGCGGTCGAAATCCTGATCGTAGATATGCTCGATCAGTTCGGTGCGCGACACGACCTTGCCCTTGTGGTGGAGCAGATAGGAGAGGAGTTTATATTCCTGCGCGGTCAGCTTGACGGGCGCTCCGTCGAGCGTCACCCGGCCCGAGCGCGTGTCGAGGCGCACTGGTCCCGCGATCAACTCGCTCGACGCATTGCCCGACGCGCGGCGGATCAGAGCGCGCAGCCGGGCGATCAGTTCCTCGGTCTGGAACGGCTTGGCAAGGTAATCGTCGGCGCCGGCATCGAGCCCAGCCACCTTGTCCGACCAGCTGTCGCGCGCGGTCAGGACGAGGACAGGAAAGTTGCGCTTTTCGCGCCGCCAGCGGTCGAGCACGGTCAACCCGTCGATTTCGGGAAGGCCCAGATCGAGAATCGCGGCGTCATAAGCCTCGGTCGAACCGAGAAAATGGCCGTCCTCGCCGTCGGTCGCGAGATCGACGGCATAACCTGCGCCCTCCAGCGTCGCCTTCAATTGCGGGCCCAAGGTGGGCTCGTCTTCGACAATCAAAATCCGCATTCAGGCGCCTTTCCTCTGCGCACCGGACCAAGCCGGCCGCCATGTTACGACTGTGTATCAAGTCCGGACGCGCATCGCAAAATCTCGTTGCGAGATGCTCCGGCGTTCCAATGTCAGGGTTTGCGTCCCACGATCCGGCCGGTGCGGGCATCGACATAGACGACGACGACCTGGCTGCCGTCCATGAATTTCAGCGCATAGATCATTCGGCCGGCGTCGAACTGCGGACCGCCGAGATAGGTCATTTCGCTGTAGGGAGCGCGTGAGCGGACATCGGCGATCAGCTTGTTGAGCGGGATCACCTGTCCCTGCGCCGCCGCCTCGCGCAGGTTGTCCTGTTCGCGGTCACGGTCGCCGCGCGCGAGCCCTGGCGTGCCGGTCGAAATCAGCAGCGCGGAGAGGAGCGAAAAGGTCAGAGTGCGGATCATGGCCATTTCTCTAATGCGAAGGCATTGAATAGGCGATGAATGACCGGGTCAGCCCCGGTTTCTGTTCCAGACATGGCCAAAAGGCCATGGTGGGCGCGACAGGGATTGAACCTGTGACCCCACCCGTGTGAAGGGTGTGCTCTACCGCTGAGCTACGCGCCCGTTCCGGAAGGGACCCAAGTCCCGCGTCCGAAAGCCGGACGTCCATAGCCGCTAGCGCGGTGAATGCAACGTCCATTTGCCTGAAATTTCGCCCGCAATGCAAATCGGGCCGCAGCTTGCGCCACGACCCGAGATGTTTTTACCAAAAGGATACGGCCAACTTAGTTGACGGCGTCCTTGAGGGCCTTGCCGGCCTTGAACTTCGGCTGGTTCGACGCCGCGATGGTCATCGTTTCGCCGGTGCGCGGGTTGCGACCGGTCGACGCCTTGCGCTTGCTGACCGCGAAGGTGCCGAAGCCAACGAGACGGACTTCGCCGCCCTTCTTCAGCGAACCCGTGATCGCGTCGAACACGGCTTCAACCGCCTTGCTCGCGTCACCCTTGGTCAGGCCGCTCGAGTCAGCGACGGCGGCGATCAGGTCTTGTTTGTTCATGCCTAAGGAACCCCTGCAATATGGTTGGTTGAATGATTCATGGCCGTGCCATGGCGCGCCACTAACGCCGTTTCGCCCCATCTTGTCAAAGCAAAAAAGGGCGAAAAACGTTCTAAAACGACGATTTTGCGATGAAAAGACCCCATCCGGCGACCCGCAGGCGCCCGATCAGTGCCGAATCGCCGTTTCGGGGTCGGTGCCCGAAGGAACCGGTGGCGATGCGGCGAGTTCGTCGGCCTCGGTCCATTCGATCGGCACAACCGGCGAGACCAGCGCTTCCGCCAGCACCTGATCGACGTGACTGACCGGGATGATCTTCAACCCGCTCGTGATATTCGCCGGGATTTCAACGAGATCCTTCTCATTCTCCTCGGGGATCAGGACCGTCTTGATGCCGCCGCGCAGCGCGGCCAGCAGCTTTTCCTTGAGACCGCCGATGGCAAGGACGCGGCCACGCAGCGTGACTTCGCCAGTCATCGCAACGTCGCGGCGCACCGCAATTCCGGTGAGCGTTGAAATCATCGCGGTGACCATTCCGACGCCTGCCGACGGACCGTCTTTCGGCACCGCGCCTTCGGGAAGGTGAATGTGAATATCCTTGCGCGCGAACAGGCTCGGTTTGATGCCATAGCTCGGCGCACGCGCCTTCACGAACGACAGCGCCGCCTGCACCGACTCGGTCATCACTTCGCCGAGCTTGCCGGTGGTGCGTACCTGTCCCTTGCCCGACGCAGTGACCGCCTCGATCGTCAGCAGCTCGCCGCCGACTTCGGTCCAGGCGAGCCCCGTCACGGCGCCGATCTGATCCTCCAGATCGCCCATGCCGTGGCGATATTTGCGTACGCCCGCGAATTCCGAAAGATTATCGGGCGTGACGGTGACGCTTTCCGCCTTGCCCTCAAGGATCCGGCGCAGCGCCTTGCGTGCCAGACGTGCAATCTCGCGTTCGAGCGTCCGCACACCGGCTTCGCGCGTGTAATAACGGATCAGGTCGCGCAGCCCCTCTTCGGTCAGCTCGAACTCGCCAGCCTTCAGCCCATGCGCCTCGACCTGCTTCGCGATCAAATGGAGCTTGGCGATCTCGACCTTCTCGTCCTCGGTATAACCTTCGAGCCGGATGATCTCCATGCGGTCGAGCAGCGGCTGCGGCAAGTTGAGCGAGTTCGCGGTGGTCACAAACATCACGTCGCTTAGATCGACGTCGACCTCCAGATAATGGTCCTGGAACTTGCCATTCTGTTCGGGGTCGAGCACTTCGAGCAGCGCCGAAGCCGGATCGCCGCGAAAGTCCTGACCCAGCTTGTCGATCTCGTCGAGCAGGAACAGCGGATTCATCGCGCCGGCCTTTTTGAGGTTCGTGACGATTTTGCCGGGCAGCGAACCGATGTACGTACGGCGATGGCCGCGGATTTCGGCCTCATCGCGTACACCGCCCAGCGACTGGCGTACGAATTCGCGGCCCGTTGCTTTCGCGATGCTGCGGCCAAGCGACGTCTTGCCGACGCCCGGAGGGCCGACGAGGCAGAGAATCGGTCCCTTCAACTTGTTGGTACGCGCCTGCACCGCCAGATATTCGACGATCCGGTCCTTGACCTTCTCGAGCGCATAATGGTCGTCATCGAGGACCGCCTGCGCCTTGGCGATGTCTTTCTTGAGCTTCGACTTCTTGCCCCACGGCAGGCCGATCAGCGTGTCGAGATAGTTACGGACCACGGTGGCCTCGGCCGACATAGGCGCCATCGCGCGCAGCTTCTTGATCTCAGCCTGCGCCTTGGCCTTCGCTTCCTTCGACATTTTGAGGCTGTCGATCTTGAGTTGCAGTTCGGCGAGGTCGTCACCGCCCTCGCCATTGTCGTTTCCGAGTTCGCGCTGGATCGCCTTCAACTGCTCGTTGAGATAATATTCGCGCTGGCTCTTTTCCATCTGGCGCTTCACGCGGCCGCGGATCTTCTTTTCGACCTGCAGAACGCCAAGCTCGCCCTCCATGAAGGCGAAAACCATTTCGAGCCGCTTCGACGGCGCATCCTCGACGAGCAGCGCCTGCTTGTCGGATACCTTGATGTTGAGATTGCCGGCAACCGAATCGGCGAGGCGCGATGCATCCTCGATCTGCGACAGCTGCACCGCGGTTTCGGCGGGCATCTTCTTGTTGAGTTTGGCGTAGTTTTCGAACTGGTCGACGACCGAGCGCATCAGCGCCGCGGTATCGACGCTATCGTCGACGGTATCGCCGACCGGCTTCACAGTCGCCATCACCGCCTTGTCTTCGTTGGTCAGGCCGAGCAGCTTCGCGCGCTCCTTGCCTTCGACGAGCACACGGACGGTCCCGTCGGGCAGCTTGAGCAGCTGAAGCACGGTCGCGATTACGCCGACATCGTACAGGTCATCGCGCTGCGGGTCGTCCTCGCCCGGATCGAGCTGGGCGACGAGGAAGATTTCCTTGTCGCTCTCCATCGCGGTTTCGAGCGCGGCGACCGATCGGTCGCGGCCGACAAAGAGCGGCACGATCATGTGCGGGAAAACGACGATGTCACGCAGCGGAAGAAGGGGATAAGATTGCGTCATTACGGCTCCTGGACGGGCCCCGCGACCGGGCGCACCGTCCTCCTTATAGGGTGTTCATCGCTAATATGGCGTAACTTCGCACGCATTCAATGTCGCGGCGCTGAACAGCGCGGTTCAAGCCGGGCTCAGAAGGGCAGCTTGAAGCCCGGAGGGAGTGGCAGACCGCTCGTCATCTTGCCCATTTCCTCGTTGCTCGCCGCATCGGCCTTTTCGCGCGCGTCGTTGAACGCGGCGGCGAGCAGGTCTTCGAGCATCTGCTTGTCGGCAGGGACGATCAGGCTGTCGTCGATCGAGATTTCCTTGATGCGGCCCTTCGCGCTCGCACGAATCCGTACCAGCCCGCCGCCCGACACGCCTTCGACCTCGACGCTGTCGAGCTTCGCCTGCGCCTCCTGCATCTGCGCCTGCACGGTAGCGGCGGCTTCCTGCGCCGCCTTCATCATTTCTTCGATCGATTTCATGGGTTCGACCTATGGCGATTGTCGCCCGAGGGTTCAAGCGTCGCGTCCGGAAAAGCAGCCAAAGCGGCTCTTACCACCGGCAGTTCGCGGATTCGCGCGTCATTGTCGGCAAGTTTCGCAGTGCGCACATCGCCAAGGCTGGGCCTTCCTTCCCCCTCGCCCGCGCGAACCTGCCAACGGCTGCCGGTCGCCGCAAGCAACGCCTCACCCAGATCGCGCGCGAACGCCGTGCCGAGCGCTGCAACGGGCGCAAAGATGAGGCTTCCGGGTTCGAGGCTGATGATTCGCATATGGTCATAGACGTCGACCGCAAGACGATGATTTCCGGTGCTTTCTAGGAGCTGATGGATCTGCGCCACGGTCAGTGCCGAGGCGGGTGTTTCGGAGCCTTCCGACGCCGGTGTCCGGGCGGTTTCGGCCGCTGGCACGGGCGCCGCGGCGACGAGTTCGGCCGCCATGCTTTCCTGCTCCGCAGGCGCCGCAGGCGCGGCGAGCGGCATTGTCGCCACGCCGCCCTTTTCGAGCAATTTCGCAAGCTCGCCGGGATCGGGCATCGACGCGGCGTAAATTACGCGCAGCAGCAGCATTTCGAGATGCTCGAGCGGATTGTTCGCGCGGAGCACCTCGTCATGCCCCTTGAGCAGCAGTTGCCAGAGGCGATTGAGCGGCGCGAAGCCCAGTTTTTGTGCCCAGTCGCCGATGCGCTCGCGGTCGGCCTCCGCGAGCGCGGGATCGTCGTGGCGCGACACTTTCGCCAGCGTGATCGCGTGCGTCAGATCCATCAGTCCGCGCACCATCGCGACGGGCTCGATTCCGAGTGCGTATTGCGCGCGCGCCAGATCGATCGCGCCGCCCGCATCGCCTTCGAGGATCGTCGCCATCAGGCTGGCGATCGACGAGCGATCGGACAGGCCGAGCATCACGCGCACCTGC
The DNA here is from genome assembly GCF_035565275.1 of Sphingopyxis sp. GTDB lineage: Bacteria > Pseudomonadota > Alphaproteobacteria > Sphingomonadales > Sphingomonadaceae > Sphingopyxis. Next base: position 28,727 of record NZ_DATMST010000241.1, on the reverse strand, counting down.
GCCGCGGCGATCATTCCGCCGCCATCCAAATCAGCGTGGGCGATCGCCTGATCGAGGATCGACAGGCCGTCGCGCACCGACCCTTCCGCGGCGTTAGCGATCAGCCAGATCGCGGGTGCCTCGGCCTCGACGCCCTCTTTCTGGAGGATCGCGCTGAAATGCGCGAAGAGCATGTCGGGAGTGATGCGGCGCAAATCGAAGCGCTGACAGCGCGACAGCACCGTCACCGGCACCTTGTTCACTTCGGTGGTCGCAAACAGGAATTTGACGTGCGGCGGCGGTTCTTCGAGTGTTTTAAGAAGCGCATTGAAGGCGTTACGCGACAACATGTGCACTTCGTCGATGATGTAGATCTTGTAGCGCGCCGACACCGCGGCGTAGCGCACCGCCTCGATAATCTCGCGCACGTCGTCGACGCCGGTGTTCGACGCGGCGTCCATTTCGATGACGTCGATATGACGGCCTTCAGTGATCGCCCGGCACGGTTCGCACACGCCGCACGGGTCAATTGTCGGCCCGCCTTGCCCGTCGGGTCCGATGCAGTTCAAAGCCTTGGCTATCAGGCGCGCGGTCGATGTCTTGCCAACCCCGCGGACGCCGGTCATCAGGAAGGCATGCGCCAGCCGGTCACGCGCGATCGCGTTGCCGAGCGTACGCACCATCGCGTCCTGCCCGATCAGTTCGGCAAAGGTTTGCGGGCGATATTTGCGCGCGAGGACGCGGTAAGGACCGGTGGATGGCTGCGACGCGGTCTCGGGCAGGTCCATTCCCAGCATCGGGGTTTCGTCGTCGGCGGAATCGTCCATAGGCCCGTCTTAGGGGCGCCGCGCGATCTTGTCGAAGGGGGAAATGGGTGGAAGCCGGAACGACCCGCGGCGAATTCGTTGCGGCTGCTTCCTTCCGGACCTGACCGGGTTGGCGAAGACCACGTCCGCCCGACTTCCGCGGCGCATATGGCGGCGCGCGACGCGAAATGCAAGCGACGTGCTCAGTCGGGCAGATCCGCGACGGTGAGGCGCGTCGCATCGGCAAGGATTGCGCTGGCGGCGTCGCCCTCGACTGTCGGGCGGTCGAGATACATCGCGATCACATATTTCTTGCCGCCGGGCGTCTCGACGAAGGCGACGTCGTTATAGGCATTGCCGCACGATCCCGTCTTGTCGCCCGCGGTCCAGCCTTGCGGCAACCCTGCGCGGATACGCTTGAGCCCGGTCTGACTCTCGATCATCCAGCCGCGAAGCCGCTTGCGATGCCCGGGCGTCAGCCGGTTTCCGAAGACATAGCCGGCGGCGCTTGTCGCCATTGCGATCGGGCTGGTCGTATCTCGCTCGTCGCCCGGCTCATTCTCGTTGAGTTCGGGCTCGATCCGGTCGAGCCGCGTCACATCATCGCCCGCGCGGCGCAGCGCGGCGGTAAAGGCCGTCGGGCCGCCGATCTGCTTCAGGATCAGATTCGCGGCGGTGTTGTCGCTGAGCACGACCGCGTCGCGCGCCGCAAGATCCAGCCGCTGTTCGCCCTTCCCATCTGGCTCGACCAGCTTTTCGGTGCCCGGCGAGTATGAGACGAGATCGGCGCGAGTGAAAGGGATTGGCGTGCGCAGCGACAGGCCCTTTGCCGCGCGCTCGAACAGCTGCCCAGCGAGCAGCAGCTTGAAGGTCGAGCACATCGCGAAACGCTCGTGGCCGCGATCCGCGGAAACGAGCTTTCCACGCGCATCGACGACCGCGATGCCGAGCCGGCCGCCGCTCCGCTTTTCGAGATAGCGGATCGCCTTGGCAGTAATAACCGTATCGCCCAGCGGCTCCCCAGGAGCGGCGGCGCACCCCGTCAGCGCGAACAGAACCATTCCGGCAAGGAGAGACCGCATCAGCGCGGCCCCTGCATATTGCGGCTTTCGGACGGAATATGAACGGTCAGCCCGTCGAGATCCTCGCTCAGCAGTATCTGGCAGGATAGCCGGCTCGTCCGGCGCACCCCGGCGGCAAGGTCGAGCATATCCTCTTCCATTTCGCTCGCCGGCGGAAGGCGGTCGAAATCCTCTTTGGCGACGATGACGTGGCAGGTCGAACAGGCCATCTGGCCCTCGCAAGTGCCTTCAAGCGGCATCAGGTGCGCCTGCGCGATGTCGAGCAGGATCGAGCCGGGTTCGGCCTCGACCTCGGTGCGCGCCTTGCCGTCGGCGTGGATGAAATTGACACGCATCAGTTCACACCCTGCAATCGTGCGGCATCCTTGATGGCAATAAGGCCGTCGCGCAATTCCCGTTCGCTGGTGTAGCGCCCCCAGCCGAGACGGATCGAAGCGCGCGCGTCGGGTTCGCTGACACCCATCGCGCGCAGTACATGGCTGACCTTACCCGAGCCGCTGCCGCACGCGCTGCCGAGCGAAAAGGCAATTTCGCGGGCATCCGACATCAGGCGCAGGCCGTTCACGCCCTCGCGCCGGACGTTGAGGTTGCCGTGGTAGCGCGGGTTTTCGGCACCGTTGAGCGTCCATTCGGGAAGCATGTCGCGCGCGAGCGACCAGAGGCGTTCGACATGCTCTGCGTCCGTATCGAACCGCTCCGCAGCAAGCGCCGCCGCAGCGCCGAAGCCGGCACAGAGCGCGGGCGAGACGGTGCCCGAGCGCATCCCCTGTTCCTGCGCACCGCCGAACATCAGCGGCGGCAGGTCGACGCCGTCCTTGACCCAAAGCGCGCCGACGCCCTTGGGGCCGTGGATCTTGTGTGCCGAGACGGCGATCAGGTCGACGGCGTCGGGAATCGCGACGCGGCCAAAGCCCTGGACTGCGTCGCAGAGCAGCAAGCTGTTCTTCGCGTGCGCTACGGCGGCGAAATCGGCGACCGGCTGGACCATCCCGACCTCGTTGTTCACCAGCATGGCGGCGACTATACCATTTTCGGGAATCGACGCATCGTCGGGCGGGAAGGCGAGCCCTGCATCATCCACCGGCAAAATAGTGGCATTCAGCCGTTCGAGGCATTGCAGCGAGGCGGCATGTTCGATGCTCAGCCCCGCGACTCCGCCCGGCATGACCTCGGCGCCACGAAACAACGCCCAGTTGAGCGCCTCGGTCGCCCCCGAGGTAAAGAAGACGCGGCCACCCTTCGGCAGCAGCGCCGCGACCTGGTCGCGCGCGACCTCGACCGCCGCAGCAGCGGCGCGCCCGCCCTTGTGCGTGCTCGACGGATTGGCAAAGCCATCGCCCTCACCCGGCCCCTCCAGCCAGCGCAGCATCGCCTCGCGCGCCTCGGGAGCGAGCGGCGTTGTGGCTTGGTAATCGAGGTAAATCATCCCGAGAGCGAAGTCCTTATTGCGATCGATTCGCAAAAGTTGCAAGTTGCGACCCTTTTTCTATATAGGCGCCAACTTCGCTCCGCCACCCCGCCCTTTCGGCGAATCGGTGGCAAGCCTCAAAACATGAAGGTGCGCCCATGCCCGACGTCATTTTCCCCGGCCCCGAGGGCCGCATTGAAGGCCGTTTCTCGCCCCCGCCGCGGCCGCGTGCGCCGGTCGCGCTGATCCTCCACCCGCACCCGCAGGGCGGCGGCACGATGAACGACCGCATCACGCAGGCGATGTACAAGAGCTTCGTCGCGCGCGGCTTCGCGGTGCTGCGCTTCAACTTCCGCGGCGTCGGCCGCAGCCAAGGCACGTTCGACAATGGCATCGGCGAACTCTCCGATGCCGCGTCGGCGCTCGACTGGGTTCAGTCGATCCACCCCGAGGCGCAGACGACGTGGATCGCAGGCTTCAGCTTCGGCGCGTGGATCGGCATGCAACTCTTGATGCGCCGTCCCGAGATCCGCGGCTTCCTGTCGGTCGCGCCGCCGGCGAACATGTACGACTTCAGCTTCCTCGCACCCTGCCCCTCGTCGGGCATCATCGTCGCGGGTGGCCAGGACGAGATCGTGCCGCCGAGCGCGGTGCAGAAACTGGTCGACAAGCTGCGCACGCAAAAGGGCATCACGATCCATCACGACGAGATTCCGCGCGCCAATCACTTCTTCGAGCATGAGCTCGACCAGCTGATGAAGTCGCTCGATAACTATCTGGATATGCGGCTCGCACCCGATTCACCGATCCGCTGAGACAATGCTCCTCCCTGTGCCGAAGGCATGGGGAGGTGGCAGCGCGAAGCGCTGACGGAGGGGCCAATGGCGCAAAGTCGCGGCCCCTCCACCACCGCCTGCGGCGGCGGCCCCCCTCCCCACCACTTCGCGGCAGGGAGGATTTCTATTATTTTACCGGCACCAGCCAGATCGTCACATTGGCGAACATCACGAGCGCCGCGATGAGCATCAGCAGCGCGCGACGACGGTCGCCTTTGCGAAAAATGAAGATGGCTCCGCCGGTCAGCAGGACGCCGGTCAGCATCAGGATGGATATGATCGTGTCGGACATAGGGCGGCTTTATCGGGCACGTCACAAATTTGCCACCTCGCTTATGGCAAAGTCCGGCGCCTTCGCCTAAAGCGCGCTCATCGATTCCCTTAGACCCTGCGGGAGCCGCACCATGCGCATCGCCATCGCCTCCGACCACGCCGCTTACGAGCTGAAAGCCGCGCTTGCCGACTGGCTGCGCGAAAAGGGGCATGAGGTCGAGGACCTCGGCACCAACGGCCCCGAAAGCGTCGATTATCCCGATTACGGCTACAAGCTTGGCGAAGCGATCGCCGATGGCCGGGCGGAACGCGGCGTTGCGCTGTGCGGATCGGGCATCGGCATCTCGATTTCGGTCAATCGCAACCCCGCAGCACGCTGCGCTCTCGTTTCCGAACCGCTGTCGGCCAAGCTGTCGCGTGAGCATAATGACGCGAACGTCATCGCAATGGGCGCGCGCCTGACCGGTATCGACATGGCAAAAGCCTGCCTCGACGCCTTCCTGACCACCGATTTCGCCGGCGACCGTCACGCGCGCCGCGTCGACAAACTTTCCAACCCGCCCCAACTGGAGACCAGCCGATGACCACAGATACGCTCGACAAGCCCATCAAATCGGCCGGCTATTTCACCGATGGAGTCGACACTGTCGATCCCGCGGTTGCAGCGGCAATGAAGCACGAACTCGACCGCGAACGGCATCAGATCGAACTGATCGCGTCAGAGAATATCGTCTCGAAGGCGGTGCTCGAAGCACAAGGTTCGGTGTTCACCAACAAATATGCCGAAGGCTATCCGGGCCGCCGCTATTATCAGGGCTGCGCCCCGTCCGACGAGGTCGAAACGCTCGCAATCGACCGCGCGAAGCAGCTGTTCGACTGCGGCTACGTCAACGTCCAGCCGCACTCGGGCGCGCAGGCAAACGGTGCGGTGATGCTCGCGCTGACCAAGCCCGGCGCGACGATCCTCGGCATGAGCCTCGACGCCGGGGGTCACCTGACCCACGGCGCGCCGCCCGCCATGTCGGGTAAATGGTATAATGCCGTCCAATATGGCGTGCGCCCGGACGATCATCTCGTCGACTTCGACCAGGTCGAGGCGCTGGCGAAGGAACATCGCCCGACGCTGATCATCGCGGGCGGTTCGGCCTATCCGCGCACGCTCGATTTTGCGCGTTTCCGCGCCATAGCCGACGATGTCGGCGCGCTGCTGATGGTCGACATGGCGCATTTCGCCGGCCTCGTCGCCGGCGGAGCGCATCCCTCGCCTCTGCCGCACGCACATGTCGTCACCACCACGACGCACAAGACGCTGCGTGGCCCGCGCGGCGGCATGATCCTGACCAATGACGAAGCGATCGCGAAGCGTATCAATTCGGCGGTGTTCCCCGGCCTGCAGGGCGGTCCGCTGATGCACGTCATCGCCGCGAAGGCGGTGGCGTTCGGCGAAGCGCTCCGTCCCGATTTCAAGGATTACGCCAAGGCGACGATCGCCAACGCCCAAGCGCTCGCGGCGCGCCTCAAGGCCCGCGGCGCCGATGTCGTTGCGGGCGGTACCGACACGCACCTCGCGCTGATCGACCTTCGCCCGCTCGGCATCACCGGTCGTGACGCCGACGAGGCGCTGGAGCGCAGCGCGATCACCTGCAACAAGAACGGCGTTCCTTTCGATCCGCTGCCGCCGGTCAAGACCAGCGGTATCCGCGTCGGATCACCCGCGGGCACGACACGCGGTTTCGGTATCGCCGAATTCGAGGAAATCGGCGATATGGTCGCCGATGTGCTCGAAGCGCTACGCGACAAGGGTGAGCATGGCGACGCCGACGTCGAGGCTGACGTTCGCGGCCGCGTCCGTGCGCTGTGCGAACGCTTCCCCATTTACCAGGGATAGGCGATGGCACGGCAGCACCCCGAGGAGCCGACGCTGGTCGAACTGTCGATCGAAGAGGTCAAGGCGATGGGCAAGCAAGGCATGGCCCATCCCTCGACCCGCCCGGTGCTCACCGGCGGCGTTGTGGGCGCTGTCGTTGGCGCGGTGCTGCCCGTGGTGACCTGGCCGGTGGGCCTGTTCGCCGGTGCCGCGATCGCGCTTTACAGCCGGGTGAAACGCTGACCGATGCGCTGTCCCTATTGCGGCCATGAAGACAGCCAGGTGAAGGACAGCCGTCCGACCGAGGACGGCGCCGCGATTCGCCGTCGGCGCCAATGCGAGGATTGCGGCGCGCGCTTCACCACCTTCGAGCGTATCCAGCTCCGCGAAGTCGCGGTGCTCAAGGCCGACGGCGGGCGCGAGCCCTTCGACCGCGAGAAACTGATGCGCAGCGTCCAGATCGCATGCCGCAAGCGACCGATCGACGGCGCCCGGATCGAACGGCTGGTATCGGGCATCCAGCGCCAGCTCGAAACGTCAGGCGACAACGAAGTGCAGGCGCAGCAGATCGGCGCGATGGTTATGGAAGCGCTGAAAGGCTTCGACAACGTCGCCTATATCCGCTTTGCGAGCGTCTATCGCGACTTTACCGAGGCCAAGGATTTCGAGGAATTCGCATCGACCATTTCGGAGGCGGCGCGACCCATAAAATGACCGCGGCCGCCCTCCCCGTCATCGTCCTCGTCCGCCCGCAGCTTGGCGAAAATATCGGCAAGGCGGCGCGCGCCATGCTCAATTTCGGGCTGACCGAGTTGCGCCTGGTCGCGCCGCGCGATGGTTGGCCGAACCCCGATGCCGGACCCGCGGCGTCGGGCGCCGACATCGTGCTTGCGGAAGCGCAGGTTTTCGGCAGCCTCGCCGATGCGGTCGCCGACTGCACCGCCATCTACGCGACAACGGTACGCAAACGTGGCGTAACCAAGCCAGTCCTCACGCCCGAAGCGGCCGCGAAGGAAGTTCACGCGAGCGCAGGCCGTTCGGCCTATATCTTCGGACCCGAACGTTCGGGGCTCGAAACCGACGATGTAACGTTGGCACACAAGATCGTGACGGTGCCGATCAACCCTGAATTCGCGTCGCTCAACCTCGCGCAGGCGGTGATCCTGCTCGCCTATGAATGGTCGAAGGGCGTCGCACTTGCCAGCCCGCCCGAAGTACCGCTCGATCCGCCGGCGCCGCACGCCGAAATGGAAGAACTGATCGGCCATTTGGTCCGCGACCTCGATACCGGCGGCTATTTCTTCCCTCCCGAACGGAAGGAAATGACGCTGCGGACGCTACGCACCGCGCTTACCAAGACGGGCTGGTCCCACAATGATATCCGGATGATGCACGGGATCATAACATCGCTTGGCCGAACGCCGAGACCACGGTAACCGGAAGATATTCCCGTCACCAGCCCTCTGAACGTGGCGGCACGCGATCAGTTATTGGCGCAGGCTATCCCAGCGGAGCGATTCATAGTCGATAGATTGTTCGACAAGTTCGTTCCACACCGCACGCAGCCGATCGGGATCGAGCCCTGATGCCTCGGCTTCGCGGGCAACGTTATCGAGCACCTGCGCCTTGCGTGCTTCGTCGCGCACGGCGCCGCGGTCGGACTTTATGCGTGCGGCGGCGTCCATATAGCCGAAGCGCCGAACGAGCAGCGCGACGAGTTCGCGGTCGACCTGGTCGACCCCGGCGCGGACATCGATCATCGTTTCGCATTGTCCGGGAAGCTTGGCGGGTGTCATGCGCGCTGCCTTTAACGGGTTTTTCGGCGCTGTCGAGACATGCCTCGGGCTGGGTTCAGGCGCTTGACTTTCCGCCCCTCCCCGTCTAACCGCGCGCCTTCGCAATGGACCCCGCACCCCGGTGAAGCGGCGGTCGCATATGGAAGCTTTCCATATGGTGCGACCCGGGAACCGCCGAAATCCTTCGGCACACAGCATATTGGAGACGACATATGTCGAAGCGCCAGAGCGCCAAGTATAAACTCGACCGCCGGATGGGCGAGAACATCTGGGGTCGTCCGAAGAGCCCGGTCAACCGCCGCGAATACGGCCCCGGCCAGCACGGCCAGCGCCGCAAGGGCAAGATGTCGGACTTCGGCATCCAGCTCCGCGCGAAGCAGAAGCTGAAGGGCTATTACGGCGACATCACCGAAAAGCAGTTCAAGAAGAACTATTTCGAAGCCTCGCGCATGAAGGGCGATACCGGCCAGAACCTGATCGGCCTGCTCGAGCGTCGCCTCGACGCGGTCGTTTACCGTTCGAAGTTCACGCCGACTATCTTCTCGGCGCGCCAGCTCGTCAGCCACGGCCACGTCTATGTGAACGGCGTGAAGTGCAACATCGCGAGCCGCCTCGTGAAGCCGGGCGACGAAGTCACCCTCGGCAAGAAGGCGCAGGAAATGGCGCTGGTTGCCGAAGCGCAGAGCCTTCCCGAGCGCGACCTGCCCGAATATCTCGCCATCGACGGCACCAAGTCGACCTTCGTTCGCGTCCCGACGCTCGACGAAGTGCCCTATCCGGTGAAGATGGAGCCGAACCTGGTCGTCGAATTCTATTCGCGCTGATCCGGTAGTTCATCGCACACAAAAGAGGGCGGTCCGGCGACGGGCCGCCCTCTTTCGTTCAGTGCGGCAAAAAGGCCGTGATCTTGCGCAGCATGTCGGTGCGCGCGTCGCTGTCGCTCAGCGAATGGGTAAGCTCGGGATATTCGACCAGCTCGACGCGCTTGTTCTTGGCCTCCAGCGCGCGGCGCATCGTTCGCGCCTGCGCGATGTCGACATTCTGGTCGAACGTACCATGGAACATCAGCACCGGCGCCTTGATCACTTCGGCATTCTGTGCCGGCGACCCTTCGCGAACATGCGGACCCGATCCGATGAATTTCGCTGTGATCCGCCCGCTCCCTTCGCGTGACGCCTCCGCTTTCAGCTGCACAAGATCGGTAACCGGCGCGATCGCGACGATCGCCTTGAACAGGTCCGGGGTCGTCACCCCCGACTGCAGAGCAGCATAGCCGCCATAGGACCAGCCAACGATCGACAGCTTCGCCGCGTCTGCTCCCTGCGCCGAAACCAGCCAGCGGCCGCCATCTGCAATGTCGCCCATCGCCGTCTTCCACGACTGGAAACCATTGTTCTGATACCATTGGTCGCCATAGCCCGTCGAGCCGCGATAATTAGGCTGCAGCACCGCATAACCGCTCTGCGCGAAAAATTGCGCCATCCAGTCGAAGCCCCATTCGTCGCGCGCCGACGGGCCGCCATGCGGCATGACGATCGCGGGCAGGCCCCTGGCGTCGCTACGCCCCGGCGGCAGCGTCAGGTAGCCGGGAACCATCACGCCATCGGCGGCGGGATAGGTCACTGCTTTCATTGGCGACAGCGTCATGTCGGCGAGGCCCGGGCGAGTAGCGAGCAGGGGCCGCACCTCCCTGGCATTGGGATTGAACAGATAATAGGAACCGGGGTCGGTGTCCGTTTCGGCGCGGACGAGGTAGCGGCTTTCGTCGGCCGAGGCATCGACGATCGCAACCGGTTTGCCGCCTAGCGCCTTCGAAAGCGATTCGGTCAATTTCGCCAATGATTTGTCGGTCATTACCGCTTCGCGCCGATCGGTCGCGAAGGAAACGCCGACGATCCGGCCATTGCGCCCGACGCGCTTGATCTCGTCGACATCTACGTCAGGATGCGCATAGATGGTTTCCGTCGCGCCGGTGCCGTCAAGCGCCATCGCTATCACCGCCGCGCGCCCGTTGATCTTCTGGAAACCATAAACACGGTTGGTGGCGGCATCGACGGCGGCCGGCTGAAAGCCCTCTTCCTTTATAAAGTCGTAACGGGATAACGCCTGCCAGTTGCCCCCCTCCTTAAGCCGATAAAGAAAGTTGTATGCCGGCTCGAGCTGGCCCGTGCCGGCGACGATTTGCATAGCCATGATACGCACATTGCCGCTACCGTCGGACAGATAATAAATGGCATCGCGCCGGGCGCCTTCCACTCGGCGCGCCGTTCCATTGACCGAATTGACGCGATCAACCCCCATCCCTTGACTATCGCTGGCCAGCCGGGTTCCCGTCGACCTTTCAGGGACATAGCTGCGGGTCATCAATATGGAGCCATTTTCGGTGGCGGACCAGTCCAGGACATCGCCGCCGCGAAGATCCGAATACAGCGAATTGATGCTTCTCCGATTGCTGAGCAACCGGAGATTCGTGCCGGTGGCATCAATGGCGACGACGTTGCTCGCCCCCAGGACATCGCCGACCAATTTACTGACCATATGGGTCTGGCATATCAACCGCGCGTTGGTCAGCCAGCCGCACCACGCCAGATTACCATTCTCGCCGCCGTCGCTGTTCAAAATTCTCTTCGGCTCGGCACCCTCCGTCGTGTCCACGACATACAGGGCACGCATTTGACCTGCCCCTCGTTCGATAAAGGCCAGGCGGTTACCATCGGGCGACAAGCTTACGTCGGTGATTGATTCCGGCGCACCAAAGCGCGCGGCATTGTCCATTTCCTTCGCAACTGCGATCGAAGACGGAATCAGCGCAATCGACAGAGCCGCCAACGACAGACGGTTCGCGTCTAGCCACCTCGAAATCATCCCGCCCCCCTTGCAGTCATTCTTCACCAGATTGCCAATAATCGCACCCTTATCAAGGGGGTTTAAGGCCTTCCCGCGCAGCTCCGCCATTGCCGCTCTTCTTGCATCGCGGCCCGCGGGCTGGCACATTGGTTTCAGTCGCAATTGAATCCCAAGGAAATTCCATGCTTCGCTTCCCCAGAACCGCCGCGGCCTTCGCGGCCCTCCTGTCTGTCGCCGCGTGCAACACGTCGGACAAGGCGGGAACGTCCGCCACCGCCATCCCCGACGTTCAGGTCCCCGCCCTGTCGCTCGCGACGCTGCAGGAAGTGACCAAGGAATTGTCATCGGACGCCTATGAAGGTCGCGCGCCCGGCACCGCTGGCGAGGAAAAGACCGTCGCCTATATCATCAAGAAATATGAGGAAGCGGGGCTGAAGCCCGGCAACAATGGCAAGTGGACGCAGGATGTGCCGCTGGTCGAGATCACCGCGAAGAACGCGACACCATTGAGCTTCACGGGCGGCAAGACGCCCGTCACCGCGCAATATGCCAAGGACTATGTCGCATTCAGCTATCGCGTGCAGCCCAAGACGGAAATCAAGGACAGCGACGTCGTCTTTGCCGGTTACGGCATCAACGCCCCCGAAAAGGGCTGGAACGACTATGCCGGGCTCGATGTGAAGGGGAAGACCGTCGTCGTCCTCGTCAACGACCCCGACTGGCAGACCAAGGAAGCCAAGGGCGAATTCAACGGCCGCGCGATGACCTATTATGGTCGCTGGTCGTACAAATATGAGGAAGCCGCGCGGCAGGGCGCCGCCGCCGTGCTGATCGTCCACGACACCGAACCCGCCGCCTACGGCTGGAACGTCGTCGAATCGAGCAACACCGGTACGCAGTATCTCGCCGAGAGCAAGAATGGGGGCGCCGACCAGACCGTCGCCAACGGGTGGATCCAGCTTCCCAAGGCCAAGGAGCTGTTTGCAAGCGCGGGTCAGGACTTCGACGCATTGCGCGAGGCCGCAAAGAAGAAAGGTTTCAAGCCCGTCGCGCTGACCGGCGTGAAGGCCAGTTTCGGCTTCGACAACGAAATTTCGAAGAAGATGTCGCGTAACGTCATCGGCATTCTGCCCGGCGCCAAGCGACCCGACGAATATGTGCTCTACACCGGCCATTGGGATCATCTCGGCCGCTGCACGCCCGTCGCCGGCGACGACATCTGCAACGGCGCGGTCGACAATGCGAGCGGCATCGCCGGCCTCGTGACGCTCGCGCAAGCCTATAAGGAGGCAGGCGCGCCCGACCGCAGTATTGTCTTTCTTGCGGTGACCGCCGAGGAATCGGGTCTGCTCGGATCGAAGTTCTTTGCCGAAAACCCGGTCTTCCCGCTGGCGCAAATCGTCGGCGGCGTGAACATGGACGCGCTAAACGCGATCGGCCCGACGAAGGACATCGTCGTCGTTGGGCGCGGCAAGTCGGAACTCGACGCCTATGTCGCCAAGCTCGCCCAGATGGACAAGCGCATGATCAAGGACGAACCGACGCCCGAGAAGGGCTTTTACTATCGTTCGGATCACTTCAGCTTCGCCAAGCTCGGCGTGCCGATGTTCAACTTCGGCAGCGGCGACGATCTGGTCGAAGGCGGCGTCGAGGCCGGAAAGAAGGCGGCGGAAGACTATGAGAAGAACCGCTACCACGCGCCGGGCGACGAATATGAGGCGATCACCAACTGGGACGGCATGCTCGCCGACCTTCGCCTCTATTACGCTGCAGGCCGCATGCTCGCGATGACGGATGCATGGCCGAACTGGGTCGAAGGCGATGAATTCCGCGCCGCCCGCGACAAGTCGCGCGCCGGCAAATAAGCGGAAAGAGCCCCGCGCCCATGACGCTGAAAATGCCTGCCGAATGGGCGCCGCACGACGCCGTCTGGATCGGTTTCCCGCACCTTGACGAGGAATGGTCGGGTCAGATCGATGCCGGACGGCATGACATTGCCGCCTTCGCCAACGCCGTCCATGACGGCGGCCGCGGCGAAGAGGTGCGGCTGGTGGCCAATGACGAGCGGCAGGCAGAAATCGCCGCCGCGCTCGTGGACCCCGGCGTAAGAATCCTTGTCCAGCCGCTCGGCGATATATGGCTGCGCGACACCGGCCCGATCATCGCCGGGACGGGCGCAGCCCGCCGCGCACGCAATTTCGAGTTCAACTGGTGGGGCGAGAAATTCATCATGCCCGGCGATCAGGAAGTCGGCGCGGCGCTCGCCGCCGGATCGGGCCTGCCGGTCGACGATCAGGATTGGGTGCTTGAAGGCGGTGCGATCGACGTCGACGGCACCGGCCTCTGCGTCACCACCGAGGAATGCCTGCTCAATACGAACCGCAATCCGACGCTGACGCGTGAGGATATCGCCGTGCGGCTGCACCAGTCGCTCGGGATCGAACGGCTCTTGTGGCTCGGCGACGGGCTCATCGGCGATCATACAGACGGCCATGTCGACAATCTCGCTCGCTTCGTTGGCGAAGGGCGCCTCGCGCTGCCCGTCGCGGCGGGACCGGACGATCCCAATGCGCATATCTATGCCGACGCCCGCGCGCGCACCGCAACATTCGGCGGGGTCGAGATCGTCGACCTTCCATCGCCCGGCCGCGTCGAAGTGGGCGGCGAGATCGCGGCCGCGAGCTATATGAACTTCTACATCGGCAACAGCATCGTCGTCGTGCCGACCTATGGCGTTTCGAACGATCAGGCCGCCGTCGACACCCTCGCCGCGCTGTTCCCCGATCGCCGCGCGGTCGGCGTACCCGCGCAGGGGATCATCATCGGCGGCGGCAGCTTCCATTGCTCGAGCCAGCAGCTTCCGGCCTAGCATCGGGCGCGAAGGCCCTTATATTCCGGCTCGATTCTGAGCTCATCACGGACAAGCCATGACCCGCACCATTACCGTTGCCGCGTTGCAGCTTCCGCTGCCCGGCCCCGTTCAGCCGAACATCGACGCGGTCACCGCGCTCGTCGAGGAAGCTGCTGCCAAGGGCGCGCAGGTCATCCTGCCCCCCGAACTCTTCGAAGGCCCCTATTTCTGCCAGGTTGAGGATGAGGAACTCTTCGCATCCGCCCGTCCGACCACCGCGCATCCGAGCGTGGTGGCGATGCAGGCGCTCGCCGCAAAGCTGAAGGTCGCGATCCCGACCAGCTTCTTCGAAAAGGACGGTCCACATTATTACAACACGCTCGCAATGATCGGCGCCGATGGCGCGATAATGGGCACGTACCGCAAGAGCCATATCCCCGACGGTCCCGGGTATGAGGAAAAATATTATTTTCGCCCCGGCAACACGGGCTTCAGGGTCTGGGATGTCTTCGGCACCCGCATCGGCGTCGGGGTCTGCTGGGACCAATGGTATCCCGAATGCGCACGCGCGATGGCCCTGATGGGCGCCGAATTACTTTTCTATCCGACCGCGATCGGTAGCGAACCCTATGACGCCGACCTCGACACCAGCCGCATGTGGCGCCGCGCGATGCAGGGGCATAGCGTGTCAAACTGTGTGCCGGTGATCGCCGCGAACCGTATCGGTGCCGAGGGCGACGCCAATTTCTATGGCCACAGCTTCATCACCGACGAATGGGGCGACATGACGCAGGCTTTCGGTGCGGCCGAGACCGGCGTGCTGGTCGAGACGATCGACCTCGACCGCGCGGCCAAGCATCGCGCCGGCATGGGCTTCTTCCGCGACCGCCGGCCGCAACTTTACGGACGGCTGGTCGAAGACATCTGACATTTGCGCTGGGGGCAGACAATGGAATTACCCGATGATATCTTCACCGAGCCCGAGGACGTCGATCCCGAAACGCTCGCCAACCTTGGGCCGCTGCGCCGGCTCGCGGGTGTCTGGGAGGGACAACGCGGGGTAGACGTCAATCCCAAGGCCGACGGCCCCGAAACGCGCGAATATTATGAACGGATCGAGATGCAGCCGATCGATCCGCAAGCGAACGGACCGCAGCTTTTTTATGGCCTGCGCTATCATCTGCACGTCAACACGCGCGAAGAGGATATCGCCTTCCACGATCAGGTCGGCTACTGGCTCTATGAAGCGGCGACCGGCCTGATCATCCAGACGCTCGCTATACCGCGCGGGCAAATCGCCATTGCTTCGGGCCATGCCGACCCAGACGCCAGGCAACTCCTCCTCAGGGCCGAACGGGGTCAAACCGAATATGGCATCTGCTCGACCACTTTCCTCGACCTTGCCTTTCGCACCGACGCCTATCAGCTGACGGTGGATTTTCACGACGACGGGTCTTGGAGTTATGTCTCGGACACCACGCTCGTCGTCAAGGGCCGCGACGACCCCTTCCTCCATCGCGACCGCAACACGCTGGTGAAGATCGCCGAACCCGACCTCAATCCTTGGGCAAAGATCGCGCGCGGCGGCTGAGCCTCAGTTTTCGAAGCGGTGAATGCTTTCAAGGTCGGCGCGATCGAGCGGCTGGGTCAGCCACAATCCGCCGCGTCCGGCACGCGACCAGCGGACGATGGCTTTGCGCTTCACGCCGCCGGCCAGCACGAGTTCAAGTTCCTTGCCAACTTCCAGATGACCATCGTGGATGAAGCCGGCGCCGTTCTGCGACATATCGACCAGCTCGATCTGGCTCGTCCCATCGTCGGTTATCGCCTGCGCCAGCGTTCGCACAGGCAGGCGCGGCTGGCGATATCCGGTCGCACGTTGCTCGGCCGCAAGCTGCTTGAGCACGTCGGCGACGTCGACCTCCTTGTCGAACGCAACGCCGCAGCGTCCTGCTTCCGACCAGACGACCTCTCCGTGGATCACCACCGTGTCGGAAAGCGCGATCTCCAGCTTCTCGCCCACCATGATCGGGACGTCGGCCGCGAGCATCATGCCTCGGTCCGAAATATTGCGAACCCGCCAAAGTCCCGCGTCGCCGTTGCGCACGACCTTGGCAATGCGCCACACTGTGCGATAACGATCACCCTCGCGGCGGTCGCCGCCAGCAGCAGCTTCTTGCTCCTCTATCGGGTCTGAGAAGCGGCGTTGGTTCATGTCACATACCTCGTCGAAGCGGTGTCCGGCAGAAATCGCAAGCTTCTGTGAATGCTGCATAATACTCAAAACAGGTTCCGCTATAATGGCAGAATTATTCTTATTATTCAATCATATTGCGGATCATAGTTAACATGACCTCAACACGGAAGCCGAATTCGGCACCGGGGCGCCGCCCCGGGCATCGGCAATTTTTCGCAATTTGTACAATTTAACGGTGCCGCGGCGCCGGTATTAAGTGCCAATATGGAAGCATCCAACCAGACGAGCGCGTCAACCGCGCCAGGCGGAGCCATCGCATGAAAATCACGAGTATTCTCTCCTTGCTGCTCGCAAGCCTTGCGGCCTTGGCGCCGTCATCCTCCTGGGCGCAGGATGCCGCATCCTCGCCCGATGCAAACGAAGAGATCGTCGTTACGGCGCGCCGTTCGGGTGCCCCCATGTGGACGATCAAAACGCACGCGGGCATCATCGTCCTCGTCGGCGAGATCGCCGAAGTCCCCAAAGCGACGCCGTGGCGCCCCGAACGGTTGGAGGGGGCGACCGAACGCGCCCAGCGCATCATCCTCGGGACCAAGGCGAAAGTATCGCCCGGCGACATCTTCCGGCTCATCTTTCGCGGCGGCCGGCTCACCAAGCTGCCGAAAGGGCGCGCCGCGGCGGATTATCTCGATGCGCGCCAACTCGGCCGGTTGCGCGCGCTCGAAAAGCGTTTCGACCAGGATTATTCGCGACAGAATTTCCTGATGGCGGCGTTTGACCTGCTGTCGAAGCGTCTCGCGTTCGATCGCGACACTGCCGACGACGCGTCAGACGTCGTCCGCAAGGCCGCGCGACATACGAAAATACCTGCCCGCCCCGTCGGGGAAGTTCGCGGCGAGGACATGCTCGACAATCTTTTCGCGACCGCACCCGAGACGCATATCCCCTGCCTCGAAGCAGCGATGACCGCGACCGAGGCGGGATCCGGGGTCATCGCCGATCGCGGAGCGGCGTGGACTGAATTCAATGTACCGGCAGTGATGACCAACCCGCTTGAGGAAGCGCTCGGGCGTTGCTGGCCTTGGTCAAGCGACAGCTTCGGCGTTGAGCTCCGCCAGCAATGGATCAATGCCATCCGCGAAGCCACAACGCAAACCGGTGTCACGCTGGCGGTCGTCCCGCTCCGCGTACTCGCCGAAACGGGCGGTGTGCTCGACCAGCTCGAAAAGCAAGGGCTCGCGGTCAGCGGGCCATTGTGGCGAGAGGAAAAGGCTCGCTGAGCCAGAGGGCGACGGGCTCAGGCAGCCGAATTGCAGAGGCCGCTCGTTCGTCGCGCATCATATTGCGACGTCATCCGGGCAAACATCATGGTCTGGTCGCTCATGATGTCGAGTTGCTGTCCGATGCCCGGATCGAAGACAAGGCCGTCGGAATCGAATAGCGTCTGGCTGGAATTGGCAGTGACCGCCATCGGGGTCGGCCAGCCGCGCAGCGCATGGGTGATCGACCGTAACGTCGCGAGCGTGCTGCCCGCCGCTTGCCACCCACCGGCAACCGCGATCAGCCCCACCGCCCGGCCGTCGAAATAGGGTCGCGCGTCGGAGACGAGGTCCTGGGCATAGTCGAGCGCGTTCTTGACCACGCCCGACACCGTTCCGTGATAGGCTGGTGAGGCGACAATAATGCCGTCGGCCTCGCGCAGCGCGGTCATTAACGCCTGTGCCTTCGTGCAACGCTCGCTCCGGTGTGGGGCGTACATCGGAAGGTTGATCGCCTCGCCCGCGAAAAGCATTGTCTCCGCTCCTTGCGCCTCGCAGCGCATGAGCGCGTGACGGAGAAGGCGTTCGGCCGAACCACCGGCGGTGGCGTTGCCGCCGAGGGCAACGATGCGGGGGCGCGCGTTCATGGCCTGCTCCTCTAGTTGAAGGTCACCTGGCTGCCCCCGCGCAGGAAGGCGATCGCGTTGCGGCGGAGGTGGTTGGTGCCGGGGTTGAGGATCGGTTCGGGCGAATATTGCGCGAGATAGACGCGGCGCATGTTCGGGGTCGAGTTCGATCCGGTCGCGTGGAGCGCAAGACTGGAGAAAGCGACGACGCTGCCCGCCGGAACCTCAAGCGTCACGCCCTCGCCGTCGCCTGTATAGCCCACGAGGTCGTTGCTGCCCGGCTGGCGGGTGTGCGGGACGATGCCGTCGCGCGTTTCGGGGGCCTGCGAGAAAGGCAGGATGCGGACGGTGCCGTTGGCGACGGTGGTATCGTCGAGCGTGCACCAGCAGGTCAGATACGGCTTGTGATCAGCAGGGCCCCCGTTGCCGACGACATAGCCCGAATCCTGATGCCAGCTGAACGGCATGCCTTCGCTCGCGCCCTTCACGACATATTGGTCGTAGAAGAAATAAGCGTCGCCGCCGAGTGTCGCGCGGCAGATGTCTGCCATCGTCTCGCTGAACAACATGTTGCGGAGATCGGGCTGCCGGCGCTGGCATTCGCCGGCGAAATAGCGTTTGCCCTTGTGGCTGATGCCGTCGACCTCGACCCCGAGCGCGTCGAGGCGGGCGTCCTCGCGTTCTATGACGCGGCCGCATTCCGCGCGCAGCAGGTCGAGTAGCGGACCTTCGAGGATGCGTTCGAAGACCGCGTAGCCTTCGGTGGCGAATTGTTCGCGCTGGGCCGAGAAATCCATCTTCACTCTCCCGATGTTTGCCAAAGTGCCGCGTAGCGCAACATCATCCATCGCATCCAATCGAATTGCATCCGCCAATCATACGTCTATGCTATGACCGATGCGGATGAGACAGGTCGAGGCGTTTCGCGCCGTCATGATGAGCGGGGGCATTACTGCCGCCGCGTCGATGCTCAACATCAGCCAGCCGTCGGTGAGCCGGCTGATCGCCGACATGGAGCGCGCGGTCGGCTTTCGCCTGTTCGACCGGCGCGGCGCGCGCGTGCATCCGACAGCGCAGGCGCAGGCGCTGTATGAAGCGGTGCGGCGAAGCTATGCGGGGCTCGACCTGCTCGATCAGGCGGCGCGGCGCATTCGCGCGCATCCAGTGGGCACAGTTCGGATCGCGGCGCTCGCGGCGATCGCGATGGCGATCCTTCCTGCGGTGATCGCGCGCTTTCGCATCCTCTATCCCGACATCAAGATCATCGTCGAATCGCTTGGCCAGCGCGCGATCGAGGAGCGGGTATTTCTGGGACAGGCCGACCTGGGTGTCGGGGTCGATATGCAGGGGCGCGAAGGCATTCGCTCGACCCCCCTCGCGCGCGCCGAATATGTGTGCATACTGCCCGCCAACCACCCGCTCGCGACGCGCGCGCGGGTGGAGATATCCGATCTGGCGGGCGAGGAGTTCGTGGGCCCGATGCACGAGGCCGATGCGCTGTGGACCGGCATCGACACCGCGCTGGAAGATGCCGGCATCAGCGTGTCGCGGCGGTTGGAGACGCAGCATTCGCAGATATTATACGCGTTTGTCGAGGCCGGGCTGGGCGTGTCGATCGCCGAACCGTTCAGCGCGCCGCGCTTCCACCGGCTGGGGGTCGCGGTCCGCCGGATCACCCCGCCCGTCAACCTCGATTTCGCGTTGCTCGAGCCAGATATCGGGCCGACGCCCGAAATCGTCGCGTGGCTGAATGCCGATGTACAGCGGGAGACGGCGGCGTGTCTTGCGCATGTCAAACGGGTGGTCGCATCGAGATAGGCAGTCGATTCGACCCGCATAGGTCAGCCTTGGGGTGGGAAGCCGCCATTCGTCATCCCGGACTTGATCCGGGATCCACCGCGGCGCTGAAGTCATAGACCCCGGATCAAGTCCGGGGTGACGTTGAATGAATTGGCAGCCACCGGTCGAAAACAGACACCCCTACCATGGGAGCTCAGTCGGGGCTGCGAACCGGCGCGGAATAGCCCATCGCCAGCGCTGTCTCGCCGACGATATCCCAGATCGCAGCGACCTCGTCGCTGGTCAGATTCTCGCGCCAGCGGTCGATGCGAACCAGATGATCGGGCCGCGAATATCCCCGCGAGGTCTGCGCTTCTATGAAGTCCTTGTTGTTGCTGTTCTGCACCCGCCTCGACCATCGCGCCAGATGCGCGGCGTTGAGGCCGGGATCAATCCCCAGCTCGCCGCAAATCGCAGCCGAAAATTGCCCGGGATCAGCGATCATGTCCTCGAACCGGACAAGCGTCGCGCGCTGGTCGACCTGCGCATAACCCGCGCGATTGAGGAAGTCCCAGTGATGTGCGCATTGCGCGACCAGCGGCCGCGCCAGCCAGGCCTTCCAGTCGGGCGGTCGCGGATGATGCCCCATTGTTGCGCTATCCCGACCCGCAACGAGCAAACGGCGTCGAGCGGATTGCGCACGATCCAGAATAATCGCGCGTCCGGCACAGCCTCAAAAAAGCGATCGAGCGGAAAGGACAAGCCCGGCCTTGCCGGATGAACATCGCTTTCGCGCGGGACCTTGAACGCCTGCGGCACGCCATAATCGGCAGCCAGAACCACGTCGAACGATGGCTCGCTCCGATAAGCATACCCATCGAGGCCATCGAACAACTCGCCGAAAATCGATGTGCCGCTCCGGCCGCAACCCAGGATCATGACCGATGGAGCGCGCGTCATGCGTCGACGCTATCGCCGGTCTCCGCGATCGGCAATAGCCGCGCGGAGCGACGTGTGCGCATCTTCGACCTCACTCAAGCCATAGTATTTGGACATAACATACCGACATTTCTCGATTGGACTGATATGTTTTTGCCGCGCATCCCTACGCTGGTGGATTGACCATATTATCAATCAAATGAGTAGATATTAGGGGGCGTGCCCGGCCTCCTACTCGACGCATGAGCGGACGCAGATCCGCTGTGGCCTCTGGGGAGGATGAAATGAAGTTTTCGACGTATAAACTGACGCTGTTCCTGTCGTCGGCGCTTGGCGCCGCGGCTTTCGCGGCCCCTGCCCAAGCGCAGGAAACCGGAGCCGATGCACCTTTCGCTTCGACCGACATCGTCGTCACCGCGCAGAAGCGCGAGCAGAATTTGCAGGATGTGCCCGTTGCGATATCGGTCGTGTCGGGCGATCAGCTTGAACGCGGCAACGTCAATTCGGCCGAGCAATTGTTCCAGCGCGTTCCCACGCTGACCTTCCGCAAGGGCAACACCAACAAGGATTCGGCGCTGTCGATCCGCGGCGTCGGCACGATCAGTTTTTCGTCGGGGGTCGAACCATCGGTTTCGACCGTCATCGACGGCGTCGTCTATGCCCGTACTGGCCAGCAAACGTCCGACTTCCTCGACGTCGAGCGCATCGAAGTGCTGCGCGGACCGCAGGGCAGCCTGTTCGGCAAGAATGCGAGCGCAGGCGTGATCAACATCGTGTCGCGCGAGCCCGGCAACGAGCTGGGCGGGTATATCGATGCGTCATGGTACGAGGGCAATGAAGTTCGCATCCGGGGCAGCGTCGGCGGCCCGCTTGGCGAAGGCATCCGCGCCTCGCTCACCGGCTTCTGGTCGCAATATGACGGTAACGGCCGCAATGTGTTCAACAACCACAAGGTAAATGGTTACGAACATTGGGGTGTGCGCGGCAAATTGATCGCCGAGCCGGCCGACAACCTCAAGATCACGCTGATCGCCGATTATTCGAAGAACAGCGACAACGGCTTTGCCGACAGCATCGGCACCGTTTTTTCGTCGGCATTCAACGATGCGGTATTCGTGCCAAGCCTCGCGCCGCTGACACTCGACGGCAAGAACAAGGATATCGATAACGACCTAGATCCCTACACGAAGGACAAGAACAGCGGCGTATCGGGGCAGATCGACCTCGACCTCGGCGGGGTCACGCTGACCTCGATCACCGCGTACCGGCACTGGTATAATTTCCAGCAGCGCGACGGCGATTTCCGGTCCGATGCCCCGAAATATGTCAACACGGGCACCGCCGCGGGCGATGTCCTGTCGCACGATCGCGGCGACCTGAAATTCGACCAGTTCACGCAGGAATTGCGCATCGCATCGTCCAATCCGCAATTTTTCGAATATGTTGCGGGGCTTTATTATTATCACACGAAGGAAGTCGATTTCTTCAACCGCACGGTCACCGCCTGCACCGCGTCGACGTTGCCGACCGTCGGCGGGCTGACGCCGTGCGCACCGGGATCGTCGACCTACACGACGAACGAGGGCAATGCCGATTTCACGACGAAGTTGACGAGTTATTCGGCCTTCGGTCAGGGCACGCTCAATTTCACCGACGCGTTCCGCGGTATCCTTGGCCTGCGCTATACCGAGGACAAGGTCAGCTATGATTTCGCGCGCACCTCGACACAAACGACGGCGTTTTCGGGCGTGAACCCGGCTTTCGCTTCGGCGGGTTCGATCAAGGACAATGGCTGGTCGGGCAACGCCGGTCTGCAGTACGACGTGACCGACGATATCATTGCCTACACCACCTATACGCGTGGCTACAAAGGCCCGGCGCTCAACGTCTTTTTCAACATGCTGGCGCGCGATACCGGCCGCATCGATCCCGAAAAGTCGGACGCCTATGAAGTCGGGCTGAAGACGCGGCTGTTCGACCGCCGCCTGACGCTCAACATCGCGGGTTTCTACGCCAAATATGACAATTATCAGGCGAACTTCCTCGACCTCGTCGCAGGGCAGGTCGTCACGCGACTGACGAACGCGGGCACGGTGTCGACGCGCGGGATCGAAATGGACTTCAATGCCGCGATCACCGACGATTTGTCGCTGTCGGGCGGCTTCAACTATACCGACGCGCACATCAACCAGTTCATCTGCCCGGCGGGCGCCGCAGTGACCTGTGCCGATGCGATCAACGGCAAGCCCCTGCCCTTTGCGCCGAAATACAAGGGCACGGTGACGATGGACTGGCGCCTGCCGCTGAATATCGACGGATTCAACGTCGATCTGAACAGCTCGCTCGTCTATCAGAGCCGGACCCGGTTCGACATCAACCAGAATCCCGATGCGTTCCAGAACGCCTATGCGATCTGGGACGCCGGGGTTCGCGTGAGCACCGACAATGACAAATACAGCCTGTCGTTCATCGTCAAGAATCTGACCGACAAGCATTTCGTGACCCAGCGCATCCCGAACGGCACGAGCTTCATGCGCCAGATCACGCCGCGCGACGCCGAGCGTTATTTCGGGGTGACCGGGCGGGTGAATTTCTGACGGTAAATCCTCCTTGCCGCGTAGCGGTGGAGAGGTGGCAGCGGCGAAGCCGCTGACGGAGGGGCGATCAGCGCGACGTCGCCGCCCCTCCACCATTCGCTTCGCGAACGGTCCCGCTCCCCATGGCTTCGGCACGGGGAGGATATTAGAAGAAGCTCGAAAGGATCCTCCCCATGGCGCTCGATGCGCTCGATACCGGCTTTGCGCTCCGCTTCGGCGGACAGACGATCCTGATGCACGGCGCGGGGGCGCCCTGTTTCTTTGTCGGGCGCGGAGTGCCGCACGTCCATTCGAAGCTCGGCCATTTCGACGTGAGCCAAGAGGTGATCGAGCGGGTCGCGCTGGGGCATGTCGAGGTTGCGGACAATGTTGTGCGTTTTGCCGCGGCGGCGGGGTCGCCGTGGGTGCTCGAGGCGACGGTTTCGGGGGACGACAACGACGCGGTGATCGCGCTGAAGGCGCTCGACCCGGCGCTCAACCGGCTGTGGCTGCGCGTGCCCGCCGAAGCCGGCGAACATGTGTGGGGCGGCGGCGAGCAATTCTCCTGGTTCGATTTGCGCGGGCGGCATTTCCCGCTGTGGTCGAGCGAGCCGGGCGTCGGGCGCGATCCTTCGTCGGAGCTGTTCCGGCAGGTCGAGGCGCATCGCAAGGGCGGCGGCGGCAGCTATGCCCACACCAATTATCCGCAGCCGACCTTCGTCAGCTCGCGGCGCTATGCGTTGCATGTCGACAGCTTTGCCTATGCGGCGTTCGATTTCCGGGCGGAGGACTATCACGAAATCGAGGTGTGGGAGATTCCCGCAAGGATCGAATTGTGGGCGCGGCCGCGCTTCGCCGGGCTGGTGTCGGCGCTGTCAGAGCGCTTCGGGCGTCAGCCGCCGTTGCCCGAATGGCTGCTCAAAGGCGCGGTCATCGGGCTGAAGGACGGCGACAACAGCTTTGCGCGCCTCAAGACCTATGAGGACGCCGGGGTCGCGGTGTCGGGGCTGTGGTGCGAGGACTGGGTGGGGCTGCGCATCACCAGCTTCGGCAACCGGCTGTTCTGGGACTGGCAGTGGAACGCCGAACGTTACCCCGAACTGCCGGCGCGGATTGCCGCGCTGCGCGATCGCGGAATCCGGTTTCTGGGCTATGTGAACCCCTATCTGGCGGTCGACGGCCCGCTCTATGCCGAAGCGGCGGCGCAGGGCTTCATGGTCATGCACCCCGACAAGGACGAGCCCTATGTCATTGACTTCGGCGAGTTCGATTGCGGGCATGTCGATTTCACCAACCCCGCTGCCGCGGCATGGTTCGCCGAGACGATCATCGGCGAGAAGATGATCGATTTCGGGCTGTCGGGCTGGATGGCCGACTTCGGCGAATATCTGCCGGTCGACGTGCGGCTCGCGAATGGCGAGAGCGGGATGACCGCGCATAATCGCTGGCCGGCGCTGTGGAGCGAAGTCAATGCAAAGGGCATCGCCGGGCGCGGACAGACGGGCGAGATGATGGTGTTCATGCGGTCGGGCGCCACCGGCGTGCAGGGGCATTGCCCGATGCTGTGGGCGGGCGACCAGGCGGTCGATTTCAGCCGCCACGACGGGATCGGCACGGTGATCTGCGCCGCGCTGTCGGCCGGAATGCTGGGCAACGCGCATCATCACAGCGACTGCGGCGGCTACACCAGCCTGTTCGACACCACGCGCGATGCCGAACTCGCGATGCGCTGGGCCGAGATGTCGGCGTTTACTGCGATGATCCGCACGCACGAAGGCAACCGGCCGCGGCAGAATGTACAATTTGACGACGATCCGGAGTTGCTCGCGCATTTTGCGAAGATGACGCGGGTCTATGCGCATCTGGCGCCATATTTGCGGCGCTTGTCGAAGGAGGCATCGGAGACGGGGTTGCCGGTGCAGCGGCCGCTGTTCCTGCATTTCGAAGAGGATCCGGCAACCTATGCGATCCAGACGAGCTATCTGCTCGGACCCGAACTGCTCGTCGCGCCGGTGATTGCGGCCGGGAAGCATGAGTGGACGACCTATCTGCCTGCCGGGGCGGAATGGGTGCATGTGTGGTCGGGCAAGACTTGCCGGGGCGGTCGCGATGCGACCGTCGCGGCGCCGTTCGGGCAGCCGCCGGTGTTTTATCGCGCGGGGTCGGCGGACAGCGCGCTGTTCGACGGGATTGTCGCGGCCTGAATCCCGTCTTAGGATGCGGCGAGGAGATGGTCCGTTGAGTATCGCCAGCATTGCCCTGCCCCGCATCTTTCGTGTCGGCGGCGGGGCTTCGAAGCAATTGCCCGAGGTGCTGGCAGCGCTGGGGCTGTCGCGACCGCTGATCGTCACCGATGGCTGGCTGGTGAGCAGCGGGCGCGTCGCCGAACTGGCCGATGGTCTGACGGCGGCGGGAATTGCCTCGCGCGTCTTCGCCGAGACGGTGCCCGACCCGACGGTGGCGTCGGTCGATGCGGGGGTCGCGTTTCTGCTCGAGGGCGATCATGACTGCGTCATCGGCTTCGGCGGCGGCAGCCCGCTCGACAGCGCGAAAGCGATTGCCTTGCTCGGGATGCACGGCGGCGCGATGGCCGATTACAAGGCGCCGCATGTGCAGGACGCGCCGGGGCTGCCGGTGATCGCGATTCCGACGACCGCGGGTACGGGGTCGGAGGCGACGCGCTTCACGATCATCACCGACGAGGCGACCGACGAGAAGATGCTGTGCCCCGGGCTGGCGTATCTGCCCGTCGCGGCGCTCGTCGATTATGAGCTGACCTTCACCAAGCCGGTGCGGCTGACGGCCGATACCGGCATCGATTCCTTGACACACGCGATCGAGGCCTATGTGTCGAAGCGCGCGAACCCGTTCAGCGACGGCATGGCGCTGCTCGCGATGCGCGCGATCGCGCCGAACCTGCGCCGCGTGTGCAGCGATCCGATGGACGCCCCCGCGCGCGAGGCGATGATGCTGGGCGCGACGCAGGCGGGGATCGCCTTTTCGAACAGTTCGGTCGCGCTGGTGCACGGGATGAGCCGGCCGATCGGCGCGCATTTCCATGTGCCGCACGGGCTGTCGAACGCGATGCTGCTGCCTGCGGTGACGGCATGGTCGGCGCCGGCGGCGCTACACCGCTATGCCGACTGCGCGCGGGCGATGGGGGTGGCGGACGAAGCCGAGGGTGATCAGTCGGCGGTGGCGCGGTTGCTGGACGAACTTGCGGCGCTCAACCGCGAGCTCGAGGTGCCGGGACCGGCGGCGTGGGGCATCGACGCAGAGCGCTGGGACGCGCTGGTCCCGACGATGTGCGCGCAGGCGGCGGCGTCGGGATCGCCCGCGAACAATCCGCGGGTGCCCGATACGGAGGAGATGGCGATGCTTTATGCGCAGGTCTGGGCGGGATAAGATCTTTTGTTCATCGACAGGCAAGGCGAACGCTGCTTAAGCGCGCTCGCCCCGCCTCCTTCTCTCCTACGTCTCAAACGTGGAGGCGGGGTATCCTCCCGCACACTGTCGTCATCCCGGACTTGATCCGGGATCCATGACCGCGAAGACAGCCTTTGCCTTCATGGACCCCGGATCGAGTCCGGGGTGACGAGTTCCTAGAGCTCCAGCGGGCCGTGCTTCATCTTGGGCAGCACGTGGCGCGCGAAGAGATCGGCTTCGGCGGCGTGGGGGTAGCCCGAGAGGATGAAGGCTTCGATTCCCATGTCCTGATAGCGGTTCAGCTTCGCCAGCACCTGGTCGGGATCGCCAACGATCGCGGCGCCGCAGCCCGAGCGGGCGCGGCCGACGCCGGTCCAGAGATTGTCCTCGACATAGCCATCGTCGGATGCAGCTTCGCGGAGCGCGACCTGTGCGTTGACGCCGAACGACTGCGAATCGAGCGACTTGGCCTTGATCTCGGCGCCCTTGGCGGCGTCGAGTTTCGAGAGCAGGCGGTCGGCGGCGGTGCGCGCTTCGCTTTCGGTGTCGCGCACGATCATATGCGCGCGGTAACCGAACTTGAGCGTACGGCCGTAAGCGGCGGCGCGTTTGGTCATGTCGGCGATGATCTCCTTCACCACCTCTTCGCGGTCGGGCCACATCAGGAAAACGTCGCAGCCCTTCGCGGCGGCGTCGCGCGCGGCGGGTGACAAGCCCCCGAAATAGAGCGGCGGCGCCTTGCCCGACACGGTGCCGACGCGCGCGGGTTCGAGCTTCAGCTTCCAGAACTCGCCGTCATGGTCGAGCGCCTCGCCGTTCAGCAGGGTCTTGAGGATATGCATCGCCTCGACCGTGCGGCGGTAGCGCGGTTCGGAGTCCATCGTCTCGCCCGGCATGTCGGAGGAGATGATGTTGACCGTCAGGCGGCCGCCGAGAATCTGGTCGATCGTCGCGATCTGGCGCGCGAGTTGCGGCGGCCAGCTTTCGCCGATGCGTACCGCCATCAAGAGGCGGATATTCTTGACCATCGTTGCGATCGCGGCGGCGAAGGCGGTGGTGTCGATGCCGAGTGCATAGCCCGAGGGGAGCAGGATGTTGTCGAAGCCTTGGGCATCCGCCTGCATCACGATGTCGCGGCAATGCTCCCAGCTCGATTTGAGCATCGGGTCGGGAACGCCGAGGAATTCATAGTCGTCGTCGCAGAGCGCCGAAAACCAGCTGACTTCGCACGAGCGGTCGGTCATGGCAGTGTCTCCCCCATCGATGCCTGCAGCACCGCATACCATTCGGCGCGCGTCCAGCGCGGGGCGAAGGCCTGCGGAATTTCACGGATGCGCCCGACATTTTGCGTGCCGACGATCGGGATCGGGCGCGCGGGATGCGCCATCACCCAGCTCCAGGTCGCGGCGGCGCGCGAGACGCCATATTCGGCGGCCTTTGCGTCAAGCAATCCGGCGACTGCCTGGCTGCGCTCGTCGGCCGGATCGCCCAGCCGGCCGCCGCCGAGCGGCGACCAAGCGAGGAAGCTCATGCCTTCGGCCATCGACTGGTCGAAGATGCCGTCGAAGAGCGGATTCAAGTGGAGGGGCGAAAATTCGCTCTGGTGGCTGACCACCGGAACGGGGAGGAATTTGGCGAGCGCCGCGGTTTGCGACGGCGTGAAGTTCGAAACGCCGATCGCGCCGACCTTGCCGGCGCGGTGCACTTCTTCGAGGGCGCGCGCGATTTCCTGCGGGTGAGTGAGCAGGTCGGGACGGTGGATCTGCCACAGCTCGACATGATCGGTGCGCAGGCGCTTCAGCGAAATGTCGATCGCCGAGGTGAGATAGGGCGCGCTGCTGTCATAGGGCACGCCCAGGATGATGCCGCCCTTGGTTGCCAACACCATCTTGTCGCGAAGGCCCGGCGCTTCGGCGAAGACGTCACCGAGCAAGGCCTCGGCCGAGCCGAAGCCGCCCGGCGTGTCGCAGCCGTAGATATCGGCGGTGTCGAAGAGGGTGACGCCGGCCTCGAGGGCAGCGTCGATGCGCGCGCGGGCGGCCGCCACGTCGACGCCGGCGAAGCGCCACATGCCCCAGGCTATGGGCGAGACCTCATGACCGGCGAGGGTTGCATTGGCGGGCGCGGGAAGAAAATCTGACATCGCTGTCATATACTCCATAAGTCGGGACGAGGGAAGC
>NZ_DATMST010000240.1:0-6588 GCF_035565275.1 Sphingopyxis sp. | reverse complement strand
CTCGCCGGCCAGATCGTGTTCGAGGTCGGCCCTGGCCCCGGCGGGCTGACCCGCGCGCTGCTACGCGCGGGCGCGAGAGTCATTGCGGTCGAACGCGACGACCGCTGCCTGCCGCTGCTCGCCGAACTGGGCGAAGCCTTTCCGGGGCAGCTGACCGTGATTGCCGACGATGCAATGGCGGTCGACATCAACGCGCTGACCGGCGGCGCGCCCTATCATATCGTCGCGAACCTGCCCTATAATGTCGGCACAGCGCTGTTCACGCGCTGGCTCGAGCCCGCAGGATGGCCACCCCGCTGGGTGTCGCTGACGCTGATGTTCCAGCTCGAGGTCGCCGAACGGATCGTCGCACCGGTGGACACCAACGCTTATGGCCGGCTGGCGGTGCTCGCGCAGTGGCGATCGACCGCGAAGATCGCGATGAAAGTCCATCGCTCGGCCTTTACGCCGCCGCCCAAGGTGATGTCGGCGATCGTCCATGTCACCCCGGCGGCCGAACCCGAGGGTGTCGACCCGAAGCGCCTGTCGAAGCTGACCGAAAAGGGGTTCGGACAGCGGCGCAAGATGCTGCGGCAGAGCCTGAAGGGCATCGAGGGCGCGGTGGAGGCCGCCGAAGCGCTGGGGATCGATCCGACGCGCCGCGCCGAAACGGTCAGCGTCGCCGAATGGGTCGCGCTGGCGCGGGCGCTGGATCGCTGACACCACCTCTGTTTGCAACCACCGGATGTCCGGTTTGGGGTGGAAAGCGGACGTTCGTTCCCTCTCCTTCGTCATCCCGGACTTGATCCGGGATCCATACGATGGTGCGGCCATGGATCCCGGATCAAGCCCGGGATGACGATGAGAGATAAGTCCGCAACCGGTCGTTACCAGCTATTCGCCTCATTTCGCAAAGGACCGCCCCACCCGTCCGGCGGAACGGCCCCTTGCCTGCTGTCCCGCCTCAGTTCAGGCCGAACCGCACCGTCGCGCCCACGGTCCGTGGTCGCGCGACCGATCCCGCGAACGAGAAGGGCGCGTTCAGTATGCCATATTGGTTGAACAGGTTCTTGGCAAACAGCCCGATCTCGATCTTCTCGTTCACCGTCACCGATGCATTGAGATCGATCAGGTTGAAATCGCCCTTCTCCAGCGTCGCGCCAAACGCCACCGGCGCGCTGGACAGATAGCGGTGCGACAGCCCGATCCGCGGCTTCAGCGGTGAATCGGGGATGGTGAAATCGACCGAATTGGACAGGATCCAGTCCGACGCGCCGGGCAGGCGCGATCCCTTGGCATAACCGCCGCCGGGTGCGAAGCTGTCGGGCAGCAGCGATGACAGCCGCGCGTCATTGTATGAAACGTTCGACGCAAAGGTCAGTCCGCGCGCCGGCCGCATCGTCAGGCTGAGCTCAATACCGTCGATATCGGCGCCGCCACCGTTGACAGTGTAGGCACGCGTATCGGGGGTAAAGAGACGCGCCTGGATGTTGTCCCAATCGATATGATAGGCGGTCAGATCGACCGACAGCGTACCGTCGATCAGATCGAACCGGGTGCCGATTTCATAGTTTCGCGTCGTGTCGCTGCCAAACGACTGCGGCAGGTCGGGATAGGGCAACGCAAAAACGTTGAGCCCGCCGATACGGAAACCTTCCGAATAGAGCGCGTAGACCATGAAGTCGTCGTTCGGCTTGTACGTCAGCGACGCCTTTGGAACGAAATCGGATTGCTTGTCCGCGCCGGGCGCATAGTCGAACGCCGGGACCAGATCGACATTCGGCGCGAGCGTCGCCTCTGAACGGGTCCGGTACTCGAACACGCGGCCGCCGAGCGTGAGGGTAAGCTGGTCGATGATGTCGTAGGAGATTTCGCCGAAGATCGCCTTTTCGGTGACGTGGTTACGATAGGTCGAGCGGCTGGTGAAATCGTCAGGCGTGATCACGCTGCTCGGCTGGTCGTCGAATTCGCCGGGATTCGCATCGACATAGTCGGCGATACCTTCAAGCTGGAGCTGGTCGTTTCCAAAGCCCTTGAGTCGCGTGTAGTTGGCGCCGAACAGCCAGCGGAAACGGCCGCCGTCGGGCGAAGCGAGCCGGAGTTCGGCGTAACGGGTGTTCGAATTGCCGAAGCCGATGCCGACGAGCGGCGTGTCGGTGCGCGGATCGAAGACGCCAAGACCATAATCGAACAGCGAACTGGCTTTTTTCTTCGTATAGCTGCCAACCGCAGTCAGTGTAGCGAAACCGAGATCCTGTTCCAGCCGCAGGCTGTGCATCTGGAAATCGCTGTCCTGATATTCGCGCTCGGTGTTCGGGCGCGTATAGTTACGGGTGCCGGGGACGATGAAGACATAGGTCTGATCGTCGAGATCATATTCCTGATACATGCTGAGCAGCGAGATGCGCGTCGTTTCGGTCGGCGTGAAGACGACCGAGCCGCGCAGCCCGCGGACGCGCAAATCATTGCTCGCCTTGTCGCCGATCCCGGGGCTGTCGAGATAGCCGGCGTCGAAGCGCTGCAACGCGACGAGGCGCACAGCCAGTTTGTCGGTAACAAGCGGTACGTTGACCATGCCCTTGATCGCATAGCCGATCTCGCCGGCGCGCTTGGTCGTCGAAACCGTGCCTTCGAAACCCGCGTCGAAACGCGCGGGGTCTGCTTCATTGACGACATAGTTGATCGCGCCGCCAAGCGAGGACGAACCGAACAGGGTGCCCTGCGGCCCGCGCAGCACCTCGACCCGGCTCACATCGAAGGCATCGACATCGGGAATGACAAGCGGAAAGCCCGGCTCGCCGAGAGGCAGTTCGTTGAGATAATAGCCTGTCGTCGCTTGGTTCGCCTCGTGATAGGTGCTCGAAGCGATACCCCGGATTACCACCTCGGAATTGCCCGGCTGATAATCGTTGAACACGACGCCGGGGACGCGGGTAATATAGTCGGAAAGGCTCTGTGCATTGAGCTTTTGCAGCGTCGCTTCGCTGACCGCGGTCACCGAACCGCTGACGTCGCGCACCGATTGTTCGCGCTTCGCCGCGGTCACCACGATCTCGCTGTCGTCGATTGCACCGGCGGGCGCCCCCTGCGCCATCGCACCGGTTGCCTGTCCGATTGCCACCATCGAAATACCGCACGCCACGACCCGCCTGATCGATGCACAGACCATCTTTGCCTCCCTTTTTTGATATTGCTTGTTGGTATGAAAACCCGATGCTCAAGCTATCATGTTGAACTGGTGTGGCGGCGATGGTTGGGCCAGATTCCAGCCGGATCGGGCCAGCGGCCCGACCTGATAAAGCGCGGATTTGCGGGGCGTCCGGGTCAATTTGCCCAATCGATGGATTGGGCGGCCTGATCGGCGCAGTAAGCCAATGGGCGCGTCATAAACTGGCGCGACATCCCCATTGGATCGAAAAGAGGGTCGCCATGCGCATCGAAAACAAGGGTCGGCGAACATTTCTGGGCAGCGCGGCGGTGGCGGCGCTCATGCTCGGCAACCGCGCAGCATGGGCTTTCGACAAGGGCACCGCCGGACGCTGGCCCAAGGTCGAACCACCTGCCTCGCCGCGCATTTCGCATATGATCGAGCAGCTGGGCCGTACACGCGACGACGCTTATAGCTGGATGAAATTCATCCCGGCCGACGGCGAACGCACACGCGACAACCTGCCCGAGCGCGTCGGAACGATGCTTACCGCCGAAAATGCCTATGCCGACGCGATCCTCGAACCGCTCGCGAGCGAACGCGCGCGGCTGCTCGACGCGATGCTGTCGCGTGCAGCGGGCGACGTGGCGGCGCCCGCGCTCGAAAAGGACGGCTGGGAATATGGGTCGGCGATGCCTGCCGGCGCGGCGCACGCGGTTTATACGCGTGCGAGGAAAGGCGCGAAGCCCGAACCGATCGTTGACGAGGCGGCGCGCGCGAAGGGCCACCCCTATTTCCGCAGCACCGGTCATCAGCCGAGCCCCGACCATCGCTATTTTGCGTGGGCCGAGGATGTCATCGGAAACGACCGCCATCGCATCTGCATTCGCGACAATGAAAGCGGCGCGATCCGGACCGTCGTCGACAAGGATGCCTATGGCTATGGCGGCCTTGTCTTTGCTCCTTCCTCGCGCTGGCTGTTCTGGATCTGGCGCGACGCGCGCAACCGCCCGACGCGGCTTTATCGCACATCGGTCGACGGCAAGACCACCGACCTCGTCTACGAGGAAAAGGATCCGGCGATCTTCATGCAGGTGAAGCGCACCGCCGCCGACGGCTTCGTCGCGCTGACCCTTGCCGGCCCCGAAACCGCGGAAGTCCGCCTGGTGTCCGCTGCCAACGAAACGGCGGCGCCTGTCGTCGTCTGGCCGCGCAAAACGGGGGTACTTTACGAAATCGACGAGTGGAACGGCAGCCTTGTCGCGCTGAGCGACGCCGACGACGCGTTCGACATGGCGCTGCTGCGCCTCGATCCCGGAAGCTTTCGTACGCTTGCAACGCTCGTCCCGCACCGCGCGGGAACGCCGATCCTCTCGATCCTGCCTTTCAAGGATGCGCTCGTCCGGCTCGAGCGCGTCGACGGGCTGCACCGGCTCGTGATCCTTCGCCCTGACGGCGCAGAGCGGACGATCGCGTTTGACGATCCCGCCTATGCGATCGAGTTGCCGCCCGAGCAAAGCTATGCCGCGCGCTCGGTGATGATCGTCCACCAGTCGCCCAAATCGCCGCGCCGCTGGATCCGCATCGACCTTGCCAGCGGCAAACAGACGGTCGTTCAGCAACAGCAGGTCCTGAACTTCGACCCCGACGACTATGTCGTCGAGCGGCTGTTCGCTCCCGCCCCCGACGGCGAGACGGTGCCGATCACGCTGTTGTCACGCCGCGACGCACCGAAGGATGGCAAGGCGCCGCTGCTGCAATATGGCTATGGCGCGTACGGCGTTCCGAGCGATCCCGAATTCTCGATCCCCGCGCTGGCGCTCGTCGATCGCGGCTGGCGCTATGCGATCGCGCATGTCCGGGGCGGGTCGGAGAAAGGGCGCCAATGGTTCCTCGGCGGGCGCAAGTTCACCAAGCGCAACAGCTTCACCGACTTCATCGCCTGCGCCGAACATCTCGCGAACGAAGGCTATACGGCAAGGGGCAAGGTTGTCGCTTATGGCCTGTCAGCGGGAGGTCTGCTCGTCGGCGCCAGCATGAACATTTCCCCCGCCACTTGGGGCGGGGTGATCGCACAAGTGCCGTTCGTCGACATGCTCAACACAATGAGCGACGGCGCACACCCGCTCGTGCCGCTGTTCCGGCCCGACTGGGGCGACCCGCTCGCCGATCCAAAGGCCTATGACTATATCGCCTCGATCTCGCCGTACGAGAATGTCCAGGCCGCCGCTTACCCGCCCCTGCTATGCACCGCCGGACTGAAGGACGATCGCGTCGCCTATTGGGAGCCGGCGAAGCTTGTCGCCGAGGTGCGCCGCCGTTCGACGAGCGGCAATCCCGCGATCCTGCTCACCGATATGGACAGCGGTCATCAAGGCAGCGCCGACCTGACCAGCGAATATAAGCAGAAAGCGCTGTTCTGGGCCTTCGCGATGCGCTGCGTCTAGAAACCGCGGAACGTCGGCACCGGCGCGAACATCAAGGCAAGGAAGCCATAGGCACTCGCGAGCAGCAGCAGCACGCCCGCAGCGCCGACCAGCCAGTCGGCGCGCAGGCGGCGTACCAGATAGGCACCGATCGGCGCCGCGATCACACCGCCGATCAGCAAACCGATCGCGACAGTGCTGAAATTTTGCCAGCCGAGGCTGCCGATGAAGCCCGCGGCGATGGTGACGGTGACGAAAAATTCGGAGGCGTTGACTGTCCCGATGACGGTCCGTGGTTCGGCGCCCTGCGCGAGCAGGTTGGCGCTGACGATGGGTCCCCACCCGCCCCCGCCCGATCCGTCGGCGATCCCGCCAACGAGGCCGAGGGGGCCGACCAGCTTGAGGCTGCGATAGGTTTGCGGGCGCCGTGCGCCGCGCCACAGCAGATAGATACCGACCGCACCCAGATAGGCGAGCACGACCGGACGCGCGATGCTGTTGTCGATGTTGGTGAGCAACCACACCCCGATCAGCCCGCCGATAATGCCGGGAACGACGAGGCGGCGGAACAGCCGCCAGTCGACGTTGCGCTGCATCGCATGGCTGAGCCCAGATACGCCGCCCGTAAAACTCTCGGCAACATGGACCGCCGCCGAAGCCGACACCGGCGGCAGCCCGAGCACGAGCAGCAGCGCGGTTGCAATCACCCCGAACGCCATGCCGAGCGCGCTGTCGATCAGCTGTGCGGCGAAGCCGACGAGGATGAAGGGCAGCAGCGCCCAGAGCGTCAGCCCGTCGAAGATCGTCATTGCGCCGCGCGCCGTCCGCGTG
This sequence comes from Sphingopyxis sp., assembly GCF_035565275.1. Lineage (GTDB taxonomy): Bacteria > Pseudomonadota > Alphaproteobacteria > Sphingomonadales > Sphingomonadaceae > Sphingopyxis. The sequence goes on along the minus strand of NZ_DATMST010000240.1, from coordinate 204 downwards.
CCGCCTTGCCGGTGCGGCGCGTAAGGAGAAAGGCGGCAGGAAAACCGAGCGCGATCAGCGACAGCGCGCCGGCGAATATCGGCTGACCGCCAGCGAGCCAGGGCAGCACCGCCGCCCAGATCGACACGCCGAGCACGGTGAGCAACGTTTGTTCCTGATCGATGTCGGTGGCGACCGCGAGCGGCAGGCCCCGCGCGTCGGCGC
>NZ_DATMST010000239.1:0-6543 GCF_035565275.1 Sphingopyxis sp. | reverse complement strand
GCGAGCAAGGTCGCGGCGCGCGGGCTGGCGCCGCATTCGAGGTCGGCGCTCTCGCGCGTCGCGCGGACGAGACGGACGATATAATCGACGATCTCGTCGGCGAGGCGGACGGTCGCGATCGTATCGATCGCCGCTTCGATCGCCTTGGCGTTGGCGACTTCGGCAACCCCGAAATCGGTCACGACGGGGCTTTTGAAGCGTCCGCCATGATCGGCCACGATGCGCCGTTCCTCGTCCGCCTCGGGATAGTCGACGACCAGCTTGAACAGGAAACGGTCGAGCTGCGCTTCGGGCAGCGGATAGACGCCCTGCTGCTCGATCGGGTTCTGCGTCGCGAGCACGGTGAAGCGCGGGCTCATGCCATGCGGTTCGCCGTTGATCGTCACGCGGCGTTCCTGCATTGCCTCGAGCAGCGCAGCCTGCGTCTTCGGCGGGGTGCGGTTGATTTCATCAGCCAGCAGCAGCTCGGTGAAGATCGGCCCCTTCGTCAGCGTGAAGCTCGACGTCTGGAAGTTGAACAGGTTCGACCCCAATATGTCGCCCGGCATCAGGTCGGGGGTGAACTGGATACGTCCGAACGCCAGCCCCGTTGCGCGCGCGAACGCCTGCGCGAGCAATGTTTTCGCGGTTCCGGGCGGGCCTTCGAGCAGTACGTGCCCGCCTGCGAGCAGCGCGATCGTGACCATACGCGTCAGCGGGCCCTGACCGAAAACGACCTTGGCGACCTCGCCCTCGATCGCGGCGCCGAGCGCTTGGACGCTTTCCACGGGATTAGCTGTCACGGAGTAGATCCTTCCTGATATCGTGCAGCGCCTGCGCGTCTGCCAGAAATTCATGTGTGTTGCGCGCAAGCGGCAGGCGCCGCGCGAGGCTCGAGAACAGCTCGCCTCCGCTGCGCAGATGCCGGTCGATCCAGCGATCGGTCTCCGCCTCGTCGAGTCCCTCGGGTGCATGCAGCCGCCGTGCGATCGCGGCGCGCTGGCTCTTCACAAAGGCGTCGGCGCCGTCGAGCTCGCGTCGCGCCTGCCGGATCAGGTCGGCGCTGTTCGCGATCAGCGCAGCTTTCGATACCGGGATCGCGCGGCGCGGGTTCAGTGCCGGGCCGAAGCGCATCCACGCCTGCCACAGAGCGAGCAGCCCGGCAGCGATCAGGCAGAGCGTGATGCCGATGAACGGCGGGACGAAAGCGAAGCGGAGCAGCGAGCGCCCGCTGCCGAAACCATTCAATGTCAGATCGAACGCAAGTCCGTCGGCTTCGGCATCCTCGGCGATCGCGTCGATCAGCATCGCCGCCGCACGGGCGTTGTCGCGATCGGCAAAGGCCAGATTGTTCACGAGGTCGGGATCGGAAAGGATATAAATCTTGTCGCGGCGATGCCTGGCGAGCAAGGCGCCGCCGCCCGGAAGGCCGACGAGCGTATCAAGATTCCTGGCATGGATGACCTGCGATTCCTTGTCCCGCAGCGGCAACGACATTCGGCGCCCGGCGACCGCGCCGGTTGCCGCCGTGCCGCGGGCGTGCGGTTCGTCGACAATCTTGTCGATCTGGCCCGCCGCCGGGGGCAATAATCCCGGCGAAGGTGCGAAAGCGAACCCGCCACCCGACCAGCCGGGCTTTTCGGCATTGGGGCCCGTGCGCCATTTGGGCAACACGATCAGGATTGGCCCGCCGCGGTGCCCCTTCATCACGCGCGCGATCTCTTCGGCCTTTGTCCGGTGGGTCGGCGTCAGGACGAGCAGTTCGCGCCATTCTTCTTCGTATGTCGGCGCCTCTTCGCTACGGCGGAGAGAAACGGCAGCGTCGCTGCGTTCGAGCAGGTCGACGATGCCGGCATAGCCCGGAGCAGCTTTCGACAGCGCGTGGCCGCCCCCGTCGTTGCCGCTCGACAGTTGCGGACCCAGCGCAACAAGCGCCCAAAGCGCCACGAAGGCGATCACGCCGATCACCACGACACCTGCGATCAGGCGCGGATTGAAGCCGTGATCGTTGGCGCCCGGCGCGCTCATGCGCGCGCCCAGTTCTTCGGCACCGTCAGTTCGGCATAGGCCGACCGGCACTGGTCCCATGCGCCCGCATCGATCAAGCGTCCGCCGAACAGGCTGATCTCGACCGCGCGCGCGATGCGGCTGAAGGCGTCGCGCGCGACCAAGGGCAGTTCGCGGGCCTCCGAAAGCTCACGAGAGGTCATCGCGGGTTTGACGAGGCCGGGGCGGCGTCCTTCGATATCCTCGACGCTGCGATAGAGCAGCAGGTGGACCGCTTCCGAAAAGCGGCCCTCGGCCGCGAGCGCATCGGCCTCGGCAAGCAGCGCGCGCGCCGCGTCCGCTTCGGCCAGGCCGATATCGTCCGCCGCGTCGTCGTCCCTCGCCTTGCGGAGGAACGGCAGGTCGTCGATCCAGCGGCGAAAGGCCGGAACGAAATGATAGAGAAGAAATGCCGCGAGCAGCGCGGCGGCGATCCAGAGCAGCGGCATCGCCGCCGGCGCGCTCCACCGGAAAAAGCTGCCGATCCCGTCGAACAGCGCCTTCAGCCATTCGGGCATCGATGGCGGCGGTTCGGGTGGCGGAAACGCGGTCTGGATATGGCCCCCCGCGATCGTCTGGCTATAGCCCGGATCAACGAGTTCGGGATCGACGAGCCATCCCCCGCCCTCTTTGGGGCTGGACGGTGCGGTCGCGGTCGACGCCTGGGCGATCCACAGGGATATCATGTTGAAAAGTCGGTCTCGCCCCGCTCGGTCATCGCAATGGTGGTAGCGCGAGCCGGCGCGCGAAGGCAAGAGATGCTTGCGCGCCGAACTGCCCCGTTCTAGCGCGCGGCGGTATCGGCCAGCTTGTTACGCGTGTAACCAACGGCCGCGGGATGGGAGAGCGACGTGGACGCGGCGCAGGCGGTACATGAAAAATTCCTCGCGGCGCTGGCAGGCGGCCATTTGCCGGGTCGCGCCGATGCGCCTGATCCCGCGGCGGTCGGCCTGTCGCGCGCCGAGGCGACCGACATCTTCCTGTCGCAGCTCACCAGCCGCCAGATGGACCGGCTGTCGCGCCATTTGCAGGCGCGTGGGCAAGGCTTCTATACGATCGGATCGTCGGGGCACGAGGGCAATGCCGCGGTCGCCGCCGCGCTTCGCGTCACCGACATGGCGTTCCTCCACTATCGATCGAATGCGTTTCAGCTTCACCGGTCGCGTCAGCTTCCGGGCGGGACGCCGACGTGGGATATGCTGCTGAGTTTCGCCGCGTCGAGTGAGGATCCGATCTCGGGCGGTCGGCACAAGGTGATCGGCTCGAAACCGCTCGCCATTCCGCCGCAAACCTCGACGATCGCCTCGCATTTGCCGAAAGCGGTCGGTGCCGCCTTTTCGATCGGCATCGCACGCCGCCTCGGTATGACCGGGCTGCCGCTTCCCGATGATGCGGTGGTGCTGACGAGCTTTGGCGACGCGTCGGCGAACCATTCGACTGCGCAAGGCGCATTCAACACCGCGGGCTGGGCGGCGTTCCAGGGCTCGCCGATGCCACTGATCTTCCTTTGCGAGGATAATGGTATCGGCATTTCGACCCGCACCCCGACGGGATGGATCGAGGCGCAATTCCGGCACCGCGCGGGGTTGCATTACATCAAATGCGACGGCACCGATCTCGTCTCGGCCTATGCCGGCGCGGCCGAGGCTGCGGACTATGCACGCCGTTACCGGAAGCCGGTCTTCCTCCACATGGCCACGGTGCGCCTCTACGGGCACGCGGGTTCGGACGTGCAGGGCGCCTATCTCCCCAAGGCGTTGATCGAGGCCGACGAGGCGCGCGACCCGCTGCTCGCCGGGGCGGCGCTGATGGCCGGGCATGGCTGGATGTCGCCCGCCGAAATCACCGACGCCTATGAAGATATCGGTGCGACGCTGGCGCGGCAGGCCGAGGCGGCGATCCTGCGGCCCAAGATCACCACGCCGGCGCATGTGATGGCCAGCCTGATTCCGCCGAAACGCGAGACCCTGCGGACGAACACGCCATCCGACGAAGAGCGCAAGACGATGTTTGGCAGCGATGCGGGCCAGATGGACAAGCCGATGCACATGGCGCGGCTCTTGAGCTGGGCGCTCGCCGACCTGATGCTCGCGCACAAGGAAATCGTCGTTGCGGGCGAGGATGTCGGGCCGAAGGGAGGCGTCTATAACGTCACCGCCAAGCTGCACCAGCGCTTCGGCTCGGCGCGCGTCGTCAACACGTTGCTCGACGAACAGGCGATCCTCGGCCTCGCGATCGGGATGGCGCACAACGGCTTTGTCCCGATGCCCGAAATCCAGTTCCTGGCCTATGTCCACAATGCCGAGGACCAGATCCGCGGCGAGGCGGCGACTTTGAGCTTTTTCTCTGACGGGCAATATACCAACCCGATGGTGATCCGTATCGCGGGGCTCGGCTACCAGAAGGGCTTCGGGGGTCATTTCCACAACGACAACAGCCTTGCGGTTTTCCGCGATATCCCCGGCATCATCCTCGCGGTGCCGTCGAACGGGCGCGACGCGGTGGCGATGCTGCGCGAATGCGTGAGGCTGGCACGGGAAGAACGGCGCGTTGTCGTCTTCGTCGAACCGATCGCGCTCTATATGACCCGCGACCTTCACGAGGAGGGCGACGGCCTTTGGACCAGCGTCTATGAAGCGCCCGGAGAGGGGGCGCCGATCCGCCTCGGCGACGTTGGCGTTCATGGTAGCGGCAGCGACCTTGCGATCGTAACCTATGGCAATGGCACTTACCTTTCGCGGCAGGCCGAAAAACTGCTCGCCGCCGATGGCATCCAGGCGCGCGTGATCGACCTGCGCTGGCTTGGCCCGGTCGACGAGGAAAAGCTCGTTGCCGCGGTCGGCGATGCCAACCGCATCCTGATCGTCGACGAATGCCGCATCACCGGATCGCAGAGCGAAGCGCTGATGGCGACCTTCGTCGAGCGCACTCCGGGCAGGAAGCTCGCGCGCATCGCCGCCGACGACAGCTTCATCCCGCTTGGCCGCGCGGCGACGCTGACGCTGCCAAGCCGCGATACGATCTATGCAGCCGCGAAGGAGCTTCTCGCATGAGCGCGCGCAGGACCGCGCTGGTCGTCGCGCCCGGCCGCGGCACCTATGGCAAGGGCGAACTCGGCAGCATCGCGCGGTTCCATGGGCAGCGCTTCGCCGACCTCATCGCGAATTTCGATGCGCAGCGCCGCGAGCGCGGCCAGCCGACCGTCACCGAACTCGACGGCGCCGAGCGCTTCAGCGTCGCGACGCATATGCGCGGCGACGTCGCGGCGCCGCTGATCTATGCCGCGACCATCCTCGATTTCCTCAGCATCGATCGCGAGGCGTTCGACGTGGTCGCGATCGCGGGCAATTCGATGGGCTGGTACAGCGCGCTCGCGTGCGGCGGTGCGGTATCGGTCGAGGACGGGTTTCGCATTTCGAACGCGATGGGGCTCAACAGCCAGACGCACGGCCCCGGCGGGCAGATATTGCTTCAGGTCGTGGACGACGACTGGCGACCGGTACCGGGCCTGCGCGAAAAACTCCTCGGCGTCGTCGCCGATATCGGATCGCGTCCCGGCCATGCGCTCGCGCTCTCGATCGATCTCGCCGGCATGCTCGTGCTCGCAGGAAATGAAGAAGGCCTTGCGGCGCTGCTCGCCGAAGCACCGCCGACCCCGGGGCGCGACCCCTTGCGCCTCGCCGGCCACGGCCCGTTCCACACGCCGCTGATGTTCGGCAGTTCGGACAAGGCGAAAGCCGAACTGCCGCATTCGCTCTTCCATTGCCCCGGGCTGCCGCTGGTGGATGGGCGCGGCCATATCTGGCGCCGCCATGCGAGCGATCCCGCGATGCTGTGGGACTATAGCTTCGGCCACCAGATCCTGGCGCCCTATGATTTCGCGCTGTCGGTGCAGGTTGCGGTGAAGGAATATGCCCCCGACGTCATCATACTGCCCGGCCCCGGCGATACGCTCGGCGGGGCGATTGCACAGTCGCTGATCGGCATCGGCTGGCAGGATATTGCCAGCAAGGCCGATTTCGCGGCGCGGCAGGCGACCGATCCGGTCCTGCTGTCGATGGGCCGAGCCGAACAGCGTGCGCTCGCTACCGGAATGGAATAGGCCGGCAGAGGAGGGATTCCCCTGCCGGCCCCCATGGTCGCATGCGCCAGGTGGGGTTGGCTCATGCGGATGAACGGCAACGCCGATGGGGACCAACACAAGGGCGGTGCACCGTTCACTTTTCTTTTAGGCGCTACGCTTTGCTTCCGGCCGGGTTCCATCGCGATCATGCGCCGGAACGGACCGATTTGCCGCGGCGGTCGGCATATATTCGGCGATAAATCTCAGCCGCAGCAATTCGGCGACATTGCCCGCGCCCGCGCGGCGCATGATATTCGCACGGTGCACCTCGACGGTGCGCGGGCTGAGTTCGAGTTGCCGCGCGATCGCCTTGTTGCCCAGGCCCGCCGCGATCCCCTCCAGTATATCGCGCTCGCGCGGCGTCAGCGCGGCCAGCCGCGCGCCGGCTTCGCGAT
>NZ_DATMST010000238.1:0-7186 GCF_035565275.1 Sphingopyxis sp. | reverse complement strand
GCCCCCTTGCGAGCGCGGGCGCCGTCGCCGCGAAAGAAGCTTGCGCCGCGCTTGCGCCACGCCTCCTTCCGCGCCGCGTCTGCACCGACAACTTCGAGTAGCGCGCCTGCCAACTGCTCGATCGACAGGTCGTCGGCTCCTGTGGCGATGACCAGTTCGCCAAGCTGACCTTGCTTCCTCGCCTTGAGCGCCTTGGCCTTGTCGGTGAGCGCCTGGAGTTCGGCGTCGAAATCACGCGGTTTACGCATCATCTGTCCTTCCATGTTCATGGGGTCGAACGAACCAGCTATGCCGAGTCACAAGCGCTTACAAGGCGCTGAAATCTCTTGCGACTTTGTGATCCCGAGCGCGATGAAATCGTGTGAGGGCGCGCTTATACGTCGTGCCGACGTGCTCGTTTTGCCGTAAATGGACGATCGCCATGGCGATCTACCATTTCTCGGCAAAAGTCATTTCCCGCGCCGCCGGCAGCAGCGCGGTCGCCGCCGCGGCCTATCGTTCGGCCGACCGGCTCCACGACGAACGGCTGGGTCGCAGCCATGACTTCTCGAACAAGGCAGGCGTCGTCCATAGCGAAGTGCTGCTTCCCGAAGGGGCGGACGAACGCTGGCAGGATCGCGAGCAGCTCTGGAACGATGTCGAGGCTGCCGAGCTTCGCAAGGATGCCCAGCTCGCCCGCGAGATCGAGTTCGCGATCCCGCGCGAGATCAGCGAAACGCAGGGGATCGAGCTTGCTCGTGATTTTGTACAAGCCGAGTTCGTCGACCGGGGCATGATCGCCGATCTCAATGTCCATTGGGACATCGGCGCCGATGGGCAGGCGAAGCCGCACGCGCATGTCATGCTGACGATGCGCGAGATCAAGATCGAAGGGGATGGCAGCGCCGAGTTCGGCGCGAAGGTGCGCGAGTGGAACCGCACCGAGCTTCTCACTTATTGGCGCGAAGCTTGGGCGGAATATGTCAACGAACGGCTGGCATCGCTCGATATCGACGCGCGCGTCGATCATCGGACCCTCGAAGCGCAGGGGATCGACCTCGAGCCGCAGCACAAGATCGGCCCGGCGGCGTCGCGCATGGCTGCAGATGGCCTCGACGCCGATCGCGTCTGCGAACATATCGAGATCGCCCGGTCGAACGGAGACAGGATCATCGCGGATCCCGCCATCGCGCTCGATGCGATCACGCACAGGCAGGCGACGTTCACGACCCGCGATCTCGCGATGTTCGCCCACCGCCACAGCGACGGCAAGGAGCAGTTCGATGCGGTGATGTCGGCGGTAAAAGGGTCGCCAGAACTGATCGCGCTCGGCAAGGACGGGCGCGGCGAAGACCGTTTCACGTCAAAATCAATGATCGAAACCGAGCAGCGCCTCGACCGCGCTACCGCAACCCTCGACGCCCGCCGCAATCATGCTGTTGCCGAACGCCATCGCGAACGGGCTCTGGTGAGTGCTTCGGCGCGGGGCCTCGACCTCTCTGCTGAGCAGCGCGGCGCGCTTGAACATGTCACCAACTCGCGCGGGATCAGCAATGTCATCGGCTATGCCGGAACTGGGAAGAGCGCGATGCTCGGCGTTGCCCGCGAGGCGTGGGAAGCGGCGGGTTATCAGGTACAGGGTGCAGCGCTGTCGGGCATCGCCGCCGAGGGGCTGGAGCAAGGTTCAGGGATCGCGTCACGGACGCTCGCCAGCCTCGAACATCAATGGGGACAGGATCGCGAGCGGCTGACAAGCAATCACATCCTCGTGATCGACGAAGCCGGGATGGTCGGTACCCGCCAGCTCGAGCGCGTCGTGTCCGAAGCCGAACGTCAGGGCGCCAAGGTCGTTCTCGTTGGCGACCCCGAGCAGCTGCAGGCGATCGAGGCCGGTGCGGCGTTCCGCGACGCTGCCGAACGTCACGGTGCTGTCGAGATCATGGATATCCGCCGCCAGCAGGAGGACTGGCAGCGAGAGGCGACGCGCGAGCTCGCAACGGGGCGGACCGGAGAAGCGATCGGGCGTTATGCAGAAGCCGGTCTTGTTCACGCGTCCGACACGCGCGAAGCCGCGCGGGCGGAACTGGTCGATGCGTGGGATCGCGATCGTCAGGCGCATCCCGATGCCAGCCGGATTATCCTCACCCACACGAATGACGAGCGCGAGCAGCTCAACGACGCCGTGCGCGAACGGTTGAAGGCGGGCGGGGCGCTCGGCAATGAGGTCACGATCACTATCGAGCGCGGCAAGCGTGCCTTTGCTGCGGGCGACCGCATCATGTTCCTGAAGAATGAGCGCGACCTCGGCGTGAAGAATGGTTCGCTCGGCACAGTGCAGTCTGCAAATTCGACCAGCATGGCGGTGGCCCTCGACAACGGGCGACGCGTCGCATTCGATCTGAAGGACTATGCCCATGTCGATCATGGCTATGCGGCGACGATCCACAAGGCGCAGGGCATGACGGTCGATCGCGTGCAGCTGCTGGCGACGCCGGGCATGGACCGGCACGGCGCCTATGTCGCCATGTCGCGGCACCGCGACAGGGTTGACGTGCATTACGGCCGCGACGACTTCGCCAGTCAGGCAAAGCTTGTGCGCACGCTCGGTCGCGAACGCGGCAAGGACATGGCGAGCGATTATCGTGCCAGGAATATCGGGACCGAGCAGTCTCCGAAGGCGGCCGAACCGAAGCGAAGCATGTTCGACGGCCTGAAGCTGACCGTTTCGCGGGCGGCGCTCGGCGACGCCGCGCCCGAGCGGCGACCTGAGAAACGGCCAGCAAAGATGCGTGTCAGCGCGCGCGGCCTCGACGCCACGCCGACGCGGGATCCGCTCGACAAGGCGGTCGAACGCTATGCCCGCGCCCAGCGCGATATCGACCGCATGCACGCCAAAGGGCTGTCTCCGATCAGCCACCAGCAGCGAAGCCTTGAGGCTGCGGCCCGCGACGTCGATGCACTCAGCAGCGGAGGAGCCAGGGATCTTGCCGCGGCGCTCCGTAAGGATCCCTCGCTCGCCGACGAGGCGGTAGCGGGCCGCACGCAGCGTGCGACGGAAGCGATGCGCGCCGAGACCAGGTTGCGGATCGATGCGCCGGCGCGCGCCGACCGTTTCGTTGCCGAATGGCAGGCACGATCGACGGCGCTGCGCGAACACAAGGCGGCCTATGACCATGCAGGCGCGAAGCGTGTCGGGGCAGAGCTTAACGACATGGCGAAGAGCCTGCACCGCGACCCACAGCTCGAGTCGCTGCTGCGGAACCGCACCCACGACCTCGGTCTGAAATCATTTGAGAAAGGATCGGTGTCTCAGGCGCTCCAGGATTATCTCCGCCCCTCGCGTTCGCTTGGGTTGGGGCTGTAAGCCTCCGATCATGACCGAAAACACACCTGAAGAAACCGGCGATGATCTGATCGCTGCCGATGACGTCGCGCTCGATGTAGCCTTTGGCCGACTGTCGGGCCGCATATCCACGCTGACGAGAGCGGTGGACCGCTTCGCCGATCGACAGGACGAGCTCGTCGGCCGCGATTACAGCGAGGACCTTGCGAAAATCGACCGGAGGTTCGAGGAAACGAGCGAAGAGCTCGCGAACCTCGCACGCCAGCCGGTCCTTCAGCTGACGCCCGACCGGCTCTCCGAACAGATGGGCACTGCAGGCGCCCGCGTGCGAGCGGACGATCATGCCAAATGGCAGAGTGCCCAGAATCAACTCGAAGAAGTCGCCCGCTCGCTGGCGTGGCGGCTCGGCGCCGCGCGCATCCGCGACGAGCAGAACAGATGGATTGCCATCGGCGCCGGGATCGCAGCGGTCCTCGCTTTTGTTGCCGGATGCACGATACCGCCCGTCATCGATCGCACGGTGCCCGAAAGCTGGCAATGGCCCGAGCGACGCGCTGCCAATCTTCTCTCCCGCGATATGTGGGGCGCCGGCGTTCGGCTGATGCAGGCGGCAGACCCCGAGCGCTGGAACTCGCTGGCACGGGCATCTCGAATCCACGCCCAAAATGAGAAGGACCTTGAAGCCTGCCAGAAGCAGGCCAATCGGCGGAAGAAGCCCGTGGCTTGCTCGGTCGAAATCGAGCCGACCAAGACGGCATCATGAACATCCGCTTCGCGCCCGATGTCGGCCGATCGTAAGCGTGTCCTGAAGGCCGCCTTGCAGGAAGCTGCTGCGCGGTGCTGATAGCCGCTCTTTGCGAGGAGCGGTGATGAACGAGGATATCGCGGCGACGGGAGCGAGTGCTCTTACGACCGGTCATATGAGTGATCATATGAGCAGTCGGATCGCGGTCGTGGGCGGGCGTCGTCGCTGGTCGGTGGATCAGAAGCTGTCGATCCTGCGCGAGGCGTTCGGCCCTGACGGCTCGGTCTCGGCGACGTGCCAGCGACACGCGGTCGGCAGCGGGATGCTCTATACGTGGCGCCGGCAAGCACTGGCGGGTGATTTGACGGGAGCGAAGCGCACGCCGGTGCCATCGTTCGCCGAGGTCGAGGTGTCGGTGCCGGCCACCGCGACGGCAGGCAGCGGCCAGATCGGGATCGAGCTGCCGTCAGGCGTGCGGCTCACCGTCGACGCGGCGGTTGATGCCGATGCGCTGGCACGGGTGTTGTCCGTCCTTGCCCGATGATCCCGTTACCACCGACAACGCGCATTTATCTGGCCTGCGGCGCCACCGACATGCGCAAGGGGTTCGATGGTCTCGCGGTGCTGGTGCAGCAGGTGCTGGAGAAGAGTCCGCACTCGGGCGCGCTGTTCGCGTTCCGCGGCAAGCGCGGCGATCTGGTCAAGCTGCTCTGGTATGACGGCCAGGGCCTGTGCCTGTTCTCGAAGCGCATGGACCGGGGCCGGTTCATCTGGCCGATCACCAAGGCGGGCAAAGTCAGCCTCACCGCGGCGCAGCTTTCGATGCTGCTTGAGGGCATCGACTGGCGGCGTCCCGAACGCACCGCGGCGCCCCTGCTTGCAGGGTAAAAAGTGGCGGATTAGTGAGGGTTCTACTGGCATCGCGGCGCCGCTTTTGCTAGGCGTCCGGGGTGTCGGAACCAGCCTCTTCCAGCATCGACAAGGACGCCCGGATCGCCGAGCTCGAAGCCGCTCTCGCGGCCCGCGATACGCTGATCGATACCCTGCGGCACCAGCTTGCCCAGCTCCGACGCATGACCTTCGGCCAGTCGTCGGAGAAGCTCGCGCTGCAGATCGAACAGCTCGAGCTCGCTCTCGAAGAACTCGAAGGCGAAGCCGAGGTCGCGGATAGCCGAACGACCGACAGGGTGCCCGCCGAGCGGGTATCGCCGGTGCGCGCCTTGCCCGATCATCTGCTGCGCGCTGAACGGCGGATCGAGCCCGAGGCCGGCAGTTGCACCTGTCCCGATTGCGGCGGCGCGCTGCGTCCGTTGGGCGATGACCGCGACGAGCAACTCGACGTCGCCCCGATCCAGTGGCGCGTCATCCGCACCGTGCGGCCCAAGTATAGCTGCCGCGCCTGTGAGAAGATCGTCCAGGCACCGGCGCCAGCGAAGGCGATAGCACGCGGTAAGGCGAGCTTTGCCACGCTCGCCCATGTCGTCGTGAACAAGTTCGATCATCATCTCCCGCTTTACCGCCAGGCAGAGATGATGGCAGCGCAGGGTATCGACATCGATCGCTCCACCCTCGCCGGCTGGGCGGGCCAGGCCGCGCATCTGCTCGACCCGATCGTCAGCCGCATCCGCGAAGAAGGGCTGAAGGCCGCCAAGCTGCACACTGACGACACGCCGGTGCCGATGCTCGTGCCCGGCAAGGGCCGCACCGCGCAGGCACGGCTCTGGGCCTATGTCGTCGATGATCGCGCATCGGGCGCCGCAACCCCGGCACTCGCCTGGTATCGGTTCACCCCTGATCGCAGCGGCATCCATCCGCAGAGCGAGCTCAGATCGTTCACCGGCCTTCTCCAGGCCGACGGCTATGCCGGATATGAGAAGCTCTATGAAGGCAACCGCATCCGCGAGGTCGCCTGCTGGGCACACTTTCGCCGCAAGATCTTCGAGTGCCACCAGACGAGCCCGACGCCGCTTACCACCGACCTGCTGACACGTATCGCCGGGCTCTACCGGATCGAAGAGGATGTGCGCGGCCAGCCGCCCGATATCCGGCGCCGACAACGACAGGAGCAAGCCAGGCCGCAGATCGATGCGCTTCGCGGCGCGATCGACGACGCCCTGCGTCGTCTGTCGCCCAAGTCGGCGATGGCGAAGGCGCTTGCCTATGGCCGCAAGCGTTGGGATGCGCTCACCCGCTACATCGATGACGGCATCGCGGAGATCGACAACAATATCGCCGAGCGCGCGATCCGCGCCATCGCGATCGGCCGCAAGAACTGGCTGTTCGCCGGATCGAAGGCTGGCGGCGAACGCGCCGCTGCCACCTACTCGGTCATCGAGACAGCCAAGCTCAACGGCGTCGAGCCGCAGGCCTATATCGCCGATGTCATCGAGAAGATCGCATCGGGCTGGCCCGCCTCCCGCTGGGACGAGCTCATGCCGTGGAACTGGACAGCGCAAAGCGCACCCGTCAGCATGGCGGCATGACCGACCAGATCGCACGGATTCGCATCACGCTCGAAGACATGAAGCCCGCCATCTGGCGCCGTGTCGAACTTCCCGTCACCAACAGCCTCAAGACCCTGCACCTCGCGATCCAGGCCTGCATGCTCTTCGAGAACTACCATCTGTTCCGTTTCGACGTCGGCGATGCCGCCTATGGCATCCGCTTCGATGATGATGACGCTTTCATGGTCCGCACCCGCGATGCCGCCAATATGCGCATCGGCAAGCTCGTCGAGCGCGGCATCACCAGCTTCACCTACACCTATGATTTCGGGGACAACTGGCGACATCGTATCGAGATCGAAGAGATCACACCCGCCATCCCCGGCATCGATTACCCGCGCTTCGTCGATGGCGAACGACGAGCCCCGCCCGAAGATGTCGGCGGAACCCCGGGGTTTGAAGAGTTCCTCAATGCCATGGCCAAGCCGCGCCATCCCGAGCGCGCATCCATGGTGCAATGGTATGGCGGCGTCTTCGATCCCACCGATATCGGCGCCGACGAGATCAACGCACGCATGGCGAAGCTCGCCAAGCGACGAGCACAGGGAAGAGCCGCCTACGCCGACGCTAAATCCCGCGACAGCTAATCGATGGCGGCTTCCTGACCACGCTTAC
>NZ_DATMST010000237.1:0-29197 GCF_035565275.1 Sphingopyxis sp. | reverse complement strand
GCCGCTTTCGACGCTCATGCTGGGCGCCGATCGCATCGCGGCGACGATCGCGGCGTCCATTCGCGCGTCGCTCGCCCAGCCATGCGCGCCGTTGCCGGTCAGGATAAAGCGCCGGGTGCCGATCGTCAGGCGGAGTTCGCGCCCGGCCGCGCGCGCCTTTGACAGGCGGACATAGAATTGACCCCGGATGCGCGACTTCGGCCAATAGCCGACGCTGGCATAGGCTTTTACCTGCGGCGTCCCGATCGTCGCCGAAGGTGCGGCGAGAGCATAGCAGCGCGGACTGGCGGGATCGCGAAAGGCGCCCCAGCCGTCGAAAATACCGAGCGCAGTCGGCGCTGCAGCCAGCGCCACCGCGGGCATCGCCGCCGCTGTCAGGAAAAAGGGAGGCCAGCGCCGCATCGCGCCCCAATTCGCGCGATTGGGGATGCTTTGCAAGCATGGGTTGCGCGCGCCGGTGCGTACGTTAAGGAAGGTGGACATTTTCAGGGGCCAGAATCGGGGCTGCGAATCGCCTCGGGTGTCTGCGTCCCTCAGGGACTTCTCCCGCGAAACACAGGGATGGCGGATTTAGAATGAAAGCGACGATCGAACGCGCAATTTTGTTGAAGAGCCTCGGCCACGTCCAGTCGGTGGTCGAACGGCGCAATACCATCCCGATCCTGTCGAACGTCCTGATCGAAGCCGACGCGTCGGGCCAGCTCAAATTGATGGCGACCGACCTCGACCTGCAAGTGGTCGAAACGATCGCGGCGAAAGTGGAAACGCCGGGGACGACGACCGTTTCGGCACACACGCTGTTCGAAATCGCCCGCAAGCTGCCCGAGGGGGCCGAGGTCAGCCTCGCCGCTGCGGAGGGCAAGATGCAGGTCAAGGCCGGCCGGTCGAACTTCAATCTGCCCACGCTGCCGCGCGACGACTTCCCGGTGATCGCCGAGGGGGACCTGCCGACCAACTTCGAACTGCCGGTCGCCGAACTCATCCAGATCATCGACAAGACGCGTTTCGCGATCTCGACCGAGGAAACGCGCTATTATCTGAACGGCATCTTCCTGCATGTCGCCGAGGATGCGTCGGGCCCCGTGCTCAAGGCCGCGGCGACCGACGGCCACCGTCTCGCGCGCTACACCGTGACGCGCCCCGACGGCGCATCGTCGATGCCCGACGTCATCGTGCCGCGCAAATGCGTCACCGAAATCCGCAAGCTGCTCGATGAGGCCGAAGGCAATGTCGAAATCAGCCTGTCGGCAAGCAAGGTCCGCTTCCAGCTTGGCAACGCTATCCTGACCTCGAAGCTGATCGACGGGACATTTCCCGACTACAGTCGCGTCATCCCGACCGCGAACGACAAGCTGCTGAAGGTCGATCCGAAGAGCCTGTTCCAGGGCGTCGACCGCGTCTCGACGATCGCGAGCGAAAAGACCCGCGCGGTCAAGGTCGGGCTCGACAAGGATCGCATCACCCTGTCGGTGACCAGCCCCGAAAACGGCACCGCCGCCGAGGAACTGGCAGCGGCCTATGACAGCGACGCGATGGAGATCGGCTTCAACGCGCGTTACCTCAGCGATATTCTCGCGCAGGTCGACGGCGACAGCGTCGAACTCCATCTCGCCGACGCCAATGCGCCGACGCTGATCCGCGAAACCGAAAAGAGCCCGGCGCTTTACGTGCTCATGCCGATGCGCGTCTGAGCGCTGCCCCGCCGATCCGGAACAAAGGCCCCGCGGATGCGGGGCCTTTTCTTATCCGGCTTTCGAAACCCGCCAGATGGTATTTCCGGTGTCGTCGGCGATAAGCGCACTGCCGTCCTTCGCGACCTTGACGTCCGCCGGGCGCCCGCGCGTCGTCTTGCCGTCCTTCGCGAGGAACTGGTCGAGCAGCGTGATGGGCAGCGCGTCGAGCGGCTTGCCGTTGGCGCCGAACTTGACGAACACGACGCTGTAGCCGGCGACCGGTTCGCGGTTCCACGATCCGTGCAGCGCGATCAGCGCGCCGTTCGCCCAGCGCTCGCCAAGGTCGAGGCCCTGGGTGAAGGTCATGCCAAGCGGCGCGGTGTGAGCGCCGAGGCCATATTCGGGACGCTTCACATATTGGCGACGGTCCTCGGCCTCGGGCTCGACGCGCGGGTCGATGAAGCCACCCCAGTAATACCAGGGCCAGCCGTAGAAATCGCCTTCGGTGATGTCGGTCAGATAGTCAGGGACGAGGTCGCTGCCGAGCATGTCGCGTTCGTTGACCACGGTCCACAGCCGGTCGGTGCCGGGAAAGAAGCCGAGGCCTACGGGATTGCGGATTCCCGCGGCGAAGGTCCGGATATATTTATTTTCGGGGCGCACCTCGAGCACGCTCGCGCGGCGGAATTCGCGGT
Organism: Sphingopyxis sp.; assembly: GCF_035565275.1. Taxonomy (GTDB): domain Bacteria; phylum Pseudomonadota; class Alphaproteobacteria; order Sphingomonadales; family Sphingomonadaceae; genus Sphingopyxis. Next base: position 26,829 of record NZ_DATMST010000237.1, on the reverse strand, counting down.
TCATGCCCTTTTCGCCGATGTTGCTGTCGGCGCCGACGCCGATGTACAGCCAGCCGTTGGGCGCGGCGGCGAGGCTTTTGGTCCAGTGACGGTTGGTGCCCTTGGCGGGCAGGTCGACGACCTTCGCGCCCTTGCTGCTCATTTTCGTCTCGCCAGCGACATAGGGAAAGGCGAGCAGCGCGTCGGTGTTGGCGACGTAAAGCGTGTTGCCCACCAATGCCATGCCATAGGGCGAGTTGAGGCCGGTGATATAGGCGCTCTTCACCTCGGCCTTGCCGTCGCCGTCGGCGTCGCGGAGCAGCGTGATGCGGTTGGCCGATTGGCCCCCGGCACCTGCCTTGCCCATCAGCTGGCCCATGATCTTGTTCTCGACGCCCGAACTGTCGCGCGGCGGGCTTTGCGCTTCGGCGACGAGCACGTCGCCATTCGGCAGCACCAGCATGTTGCGCGGATGATCGAGACCTTCGGCAAAGCGCGTCACGGTCAGGCCCTGCGCCGCGCGCGGCGCCTGTCCGGCGGGCCAGCGCGTCGCTTCGGGAACATTCACCGTCGGAAAGCTCTCGGTCTTTTGCGACGCCATGACCGGCACCCGGCCGCTGAGTTCGGCGGTCGAGAAGCGCGCCACGTCGGGCCGCGACAGAATGTAGAATGCGATGCCGCCGATGACGAGGATCAGGAGCAGGGCGAGAAGGGCATATTTCAGGATCTTGCGCATGGCGTCCTGTCTACACGGGCGAAGCGCGGCGGCAAAGGGGCGAAACATGCACGCGTGCCGGCGACCACATGGTTAATCTGCCGCCCGGCTCGATTAACCTTACCGGATCGTTCATTACGGTTGGGAACGCGGCGGTGAGGGCCGCGCGCTATCGGGGTTGCTCAACCAACGGACCGGAAACCCATGCATCTTCCCGCACCTTTTCTTGCCGACCGCGATGCGGTCGAGGATGCGCATGCGCTGATCAGCATGCATGGCGAGGAGGCCGGGTTCGCGGCAGCGGCGCGTGCCGAGCAGTATCGCGTGCTCGGCAATCACGTGCATTTCGCCCGCTGGCGCCAGATCGAGCGGTTGATCACCTATCTGTCGGTCGAGGATGTCCTCGACACGGTGCACTAGGTCTCAGAGCCGCAGGCCCGAGGTTTCGGGCAGCCCTGCCATGATGTTGAGGTTCTGGACGCACGCGCCGCTCGCGCCCTTGCCCAGATTGTCGAGCCGCGCGACGAGGCGGATCTGGTGGCCCGAGGAATCGGAAAACAGCATGAGCTCCATCCGGTCGGTCGCCGCGTCGTGCTTGCCGAGCAGCAATTCGCTCTCTTCGCCGCGGCGTACGCTTACCAGGGCGGAGCCTTCGAAATGCCGGGTCAGCGCTTCGAACGCTGCATCGGCCGTCGGTGCGTCAAAGCTCAGCGGCACCTCGACCAGCATCCCGCGGTAGACGGGGACGACGGCGGGGGCGAACAGCGGCGGATGGGCGAGGCCCGCGCCCTGCTGCATTTCGGGAACATGCTTGTGACCGAGCGACAGGCCATAGCTGCGAAAGCCGATGTCGTGCTCCGCCTCGAAGCGCGCGATCAGCTCCTTGCCGCCGCCCGAATAGCCCGACACGGCATTGACGCTGAGATGCGCGTCGGCGGCGACGATGCCCGCGGCGACCAGCGGCGCGACGAGCGCGAGGAACCCGGTCGGATAGCAGCCGGGGTTGCTGACCCGCTTCGACGCTGCGATCGCCGTGCGCTGCGCGGCGCCGAGTTCGGGAAAGCCATAGGCCCAGCCGGATGCGACGCGGTGCGCGGTCGACGCGTCGATCACTTTCGTGCTGTCGTTGCGGATCATCGCGACCGCTTCGATCGCCGCGGCGTCGGGCAGGCAGAGAATGACGAAATCGGCGCCGTTCAGCGCCTCGGCGCGGCGCGCGCCATCCTTGCGCTCGGCATCGGGCAGCGTGATCAGGGCGAACTCGCTCCGTCCGGCGAGCCGCTCGGCGATTTCGAGGCCGGTCGTGCCCGCCGCGCCATCGATAAAAACCGTCTGTGTCATGATGATGTTATCGCAATCGTTTCATGCCGCTCACCGGCGGCTGATGTCCCTTTTCCGCCGATCGCGCGACGACGTCGGCGAGCGGCTCGGCCTTGACCTCCATCCATCGTCGGCTGGCATGGATGATATGCCGGTCATCGGCCATGATCCCGACATGGCCGGGAAAGAAGACGAGGTCGCCGCGCGCGAGCGCTGCCGGATCGACATCCCTGTCGGAACCCAGCGAAGCGAGTTGCAGGTCGCTGTCGCGCGGCAACTGGACGCCCGCGGCGCTCCATGCAAGCTGGACGAGCCCCGAGCAGTCGATGCCTTTTGCGGTGCGGCCACCCCAGATGTAGGGCGTGCCGGTCATCTCTTCGGCAAGACCGGCGGGGTCGTCATTGTGCGCCCCGGCTTCGACGAGCGCGGCGAGCGGCAGATAGCCGTGCGCGGTCGCGAGCCATTCGCCCTCGGCCTCGCCCATCACCAGCGCGCCGCGTGGCAGGACAGCGGGCCCCCCGCTCGCGGCGTCGGGCGCGCTGTGGAGCATCGCTTCAGTCATCTGGACGCGGTGGGTCGGCGCGATCGGCGCGCCAAGCGCTTCGGCGGCGAGGTAGCCGACATAATGGTCGGCGAGGCAATAGCCCCACGCCCAGCCGCCGGTCAGGTCGAGCAGCGCGAAACCTTCGCCGAACAGCAACTCGCTCGTCTGGTCGGCGTCGATCGACGGCGATGCGCGCAGGACAGCGGCGGGCAGCACGCCGCTCCGCATCATCGGCGCGGCATAGTGCGGCGCAAAATGCGTGCCGGCGACGGCGATATCGGCGAGGTCGGGACGGATTGCGACGACGCGCGGGTCGAAAGCCTGCGACGTTCCGGTCAGGCCAAAACGGTCGCGGCCCGCGCCAGCGGCGCCAGGGCGCCCCATGCGTACGCGATGCATCGCTGAATTTTCGCCGCTGTTAGCTGTCACGTGCCATCCCGTTGAAACCCGACGTCCGCGAGGTGCGGACAATCGCGCGGCATTAGACCAGCAGGGTCGGCTTTATCAAGAATGTTCAGGCCTTGCCGCGCCGGTCGTACCGCGCCTGCAACATGGCCCAGGCGGCGCGCAGTCCCAATGCCGCACCGCCCTTCGGGCGCCCGGGTTTCGCGGAAGGTCTCCATGCGAAGGTGTCGAGATGGGCCCACGCGACGCCTTCGGGAACGAAACGCTTCAGGAACAGCGCCGCGGTGATGCAGCCGGCAAAGGGTGACGAACCGGCGTTTCCAAGGTCGGCGATGTCGGTTTCGAGCAGGTCGGCATAGCCGTCCCACAAGGGCATCCGCCAGAGCGGGTCGTCGCGGTCGGTTCCGCCGGCCAGCATCGCATCGGCGAGCGCGTCGTCATTGGCGAACAGCGGCGGCAGGTCGGGGCCGAGCGCCACCCGCGCCGCGCCCGTCAGTGTCGCAAAATCGACGATCAGTTCGGGCTTGCCTTCGCTCGCCTTCGTCAGCGCGTCGCCGAGCACCAGCCGTCCTTCGGCATCGGTGTTGCCGATTTCGACCGTCACACCAAGCCGGCTGGTCAGCACGTCGCCCGGGCGAAAGGCGTCCGCCGAAATCGCATTCTCGGCCGCGGCGACGAGGCAGTGGAGGCGTACCGGCAGGCCGCTCGTCATCACCAGTTCGGCAAGGGCGAGGACGTGCGCCGCGCCGCCCATGTCCTTCTTCATCAGCCGCATGCCCGCCGACGGCTTGATGTCGAGTCCGCCGCTGTCGAAACAGATGCCCTTGCCGACCAGCGCGACGCGCGGGTGATCCTCCTTGCCCCATTCGATCTCGATCAGGCGCGGCGCATGATGCTTCGCGGCGGCGCGGCCGACCGCGTGGATCATCGGATAACCTTGTTCCAGCGCCTCGCCCCTGGTGACCGTCAGCTTGCCGCCATGCGCCTTGGCAATCCGTTCGGCCGCCTTCTCGAGCGCCGCCGGTCCCATGTCGGCGGCGGGCGTGTTGACGAGATCGCGGACGAGCGCGACCGCGCGCATTTCGGCAACCGTCGGCGCGATCGCGGCGACGTCGCTGGTCAGCAGGACGCGGGGCCCTTTCGGAAGCGGGTTCGATTTATAGGTGTCGAAGCGGTACTGCGCGCTCATCCAGCCGAACAGCGCCTTGCCGGGCTGCTGACCTTCGAGGCGATAGCGGCCTTCGGGCAGGATTTGTCCCAGCTTGGCGAGGCACCATGCCGACAGGCTGTCGACCCGGGCGACCGCTGTGACGACCGCCCATTTTTCGGGGTCGTCGCCGGGCAATATCGCGTGGACGAACGCGTCGGGCCTGAAGCCCACGGCAGCGAGGTGCGCGCGCTCGCGCGCGCTGCGGCCCGTCAGCCATTCGTCATAGCCCTTCTTGTCGACGAGGTGGATCGTACGGGCGTCCTGTCCCTTGTCGGGCTGGATCAGGTCGGAATAGTCGGTCATGCGGGTGGTGCTAGGCCTGTCAGGATATTTTGTCGATTCCCGGCGTTATGTCTGCATGACGAGGCCGAACATCTGGCGAAATGCCATTCCGACCCTTGCGGCCGCGGCGCTGCTGGCGGGCTGCTCCGACCCCGAGCCGACGCCTGCGGAGAAAGCCGCCGCTGCATCGGTGCCCGGAGCCCCGCCCGGGGGCGCGGCCGATCTTGCGGTGAAGAATGCGCCGGCATCGAAGGTCGAGGAAAAGACCGGACTGGTCGAATTCGCCTATTCCTATCCGCGCGAGGCAGCGGCGATCCCCGAACTGGCGGCATGGCTCGACGGCGACCGGGCAACGAAGCGCGATGCGCTGATCGCGGCGGCGCAGCGCGACAAGGCGGCGGCGGAAAAGGGCGGATTTCCCTATCGCGCGCACAGCCATCTGCAGAAATGGCAGCGGGTCACCGATACCCGGCGCTTTCTCAGCCTCTCGGCCGAGATCGATACCTATGCCGGCGGCGCGCACGGCATGCAGGGCTTCGGCACGCTGATCTGGGATCGCAACCGGCGAAAGCTGCTGCAACCGCTCGACCTGTTCGCCAGCGGCGAGGCGTTCGATGCCGCGATCCGCGATTCCTTCTGCGCCGGAATCAAGCGCGCGAAAACCGCCAAGGGGATCGTCGCCGACGAACCGCCCGACAGTCCGTTCGCCCAATGCCCGCCCGCGTCGGCACAAACGGTATGGCTCGGCTCGTCGGACGGACGCTATCTCGACCGCGTCACGGTCGCGATCGCGCCATATGAGATCGGCCCATATGCCGAGGGCAGCTACAAGATCAACGTGCCGATGAGCGGCGAACTCGTCCGCGCGGTGAAGGACGAATATGCCCGCGATTTCCTCCCCCTCAACTGAACCGAAGGATCAGCCCGTGGCAAAGCAGCCCAAAGCCGGCAAGGTCGGCGAAAATGCGAAAGAGAAAAAGGGAAAGCGGAGCGCGGCGGCCAAGCTGCGCCGCGAGGTGGGATCGGCGAAGACGATCGCAAAGCCACCGTCGGACCGCGAAGCAGACCTCGATCGCGCGCCCGAATGGCAGCCGCGCTATCCGGGATCGGGCCGGCTCGACGGCAAGGTCGCGATCGTCACCGGCGGCGACAGCGGGATCGGCCGCGCGGTCTGCGCGCTCTTCGCGCGCGAGGGTGCCGATGTCGCGATCGTCTATCTCGAAAACCGCGCCGACGCCGTCGAGACCGCTGCGATCGTCGAGGCCGAGGGACGCCGCGCGATCGCGATCAAGGCGGATGTCGGCAAGGCGAAGGCCGGTGAGAAGATCGTCGCACAGACGATCGAAAAACTCGGCCGGCTCGACATTCTCGTCAACAATGCGGGTGAGCAGCATCCCGCCGCCGACATTCGCGAGATCAGCGAGGAGCAGCTTCAGCAAACCTTCGCGACCAACATCTTCGGCATGTTCTATCTGGTACAGGCGGCGCTGCCGCACCTGAAGAAGGGCGCCGCGATCGTCAATTGCACCAGCGTCACCATGTATCAGGGGTCGAAGGGTCTGCTCGACTATAGCGCGACAAAGGGCGCGATCACCGCCTTCACCCGGTCGCTCAGCGAAAATCTGGTCGAAAAGGGCATCCGCGTAAACGGCGTTGCGCCCGGTCCGATCTGGACCCCGCTCAATCCGCGCGGCGGCGCTCCCGCCAAAAAGGTCGCGACATTCGGCGAAACGACCCCGATGAAGCGTCCGGGCGAACCCAACGAGGTCGCTCCCTGCTTCCTGTTCCTCGCGTGCGACGACAGCAGCTATATGTCGGGCCAGGTGCTGCATCCTAATGGCGGGACCATCGTTAATGGGTAGCGGGGGCAGGACAGGAGACTGACCATGCCAGCCAAATCGAAAGCGCAGCAGAAGGCCGCCGGTGCCGCGCTCAGCGCCAAGCGCGGCGATACGCCCAGATCGAAGCTGAAAGGCGCATCGAAACAGATGGCCGACAGCATGAGCGAAAAGCAGCTCGAGGATTTCGCCAAGGGATCGACCAAGGGCAAGCCCGAGCACGCCGACTGACGGCCGCCACAGGACTGGATTGTCGTTGTGAAATGCGTCATCCTCACCTCGAAGATCATCGGGGGAAGGATGATGCGTCGTTTCTGTCATTTTGGCGCGGTCGGGACGCTCGCCTTGCTGGGTGGCTGCAGCTTTCAGGCTGCGCTCGACAAGATGGTCGAGCCCGAACGGCAGCGCGAAATCATTTCGGTCGCGGAACGCATCTGCACCGATCCGCCGAGTGTGCGGAGCGAACTGCATCCCGAAATTGCCAACACGGTCGAGGCGGCCATTCCGGTGCTGCCCCGCGAATGCCCCGGCAGCGGGGCAAAATGGGAACTCGCGAACTACAGCTGGAAGACCAACGTCGCTCCGGGCGTCAAGGAGCGTCAGGAAGAGGTCGTCGTCGTCGGAACCGGCAAGGGCAAGTGGACGACGGTGTCGCTGCGTTTCTATGCGCAGAACGAGGCACCGATGCAGATTGCCGAATGGAATGTCGTCGGCAGCGCGACCAAGCCGGCGGCGCTGACCTTCATCGAGCAATATGAGGCGGGAGCGAAAGCGATGCGGATCGGCGGGCCGATCCTGTTGCTTGCGATCGGCGGGCTGATCTTCTGGCTGGTCCGGCGGCGGCGCGCCAAACGCGCCGCCTGACCATCATCGTTTGACGATCACTCGGCGGCTTCGAGTTCCGCCGGTGCGGCGGTTGCCGCGGCACGTGCATTGCCGAATGCCAGCACCCCGTCCTCGATCGTCCCGGTTTTCATGTCGATGCGATCCTGCACGTAATTCTGGCTGAGCCGCCAAGGCAGCTTGTCGGCATTCTTCGGCATGATGTGCAGCGAGCGCTGGATATAACCCGACGAAAAGTCGAAGATATTCTCCTCGGTCAGCGTCGCCGGATCGGCGAGCGCCGGTGTCGCGACGGTCGTGCCCGTCGCCGCCATATGGTTGAGCACGCGGCAGACATATTCGGCGACGATGTCGGCGCGGAGCGTCCAGCTGGCGTTGAGGTAACCGAACACCGCCGAGAAATTCGGGACGTTCGAGAACATGCACGCCTTGTAATAATAATGCTCGCTCCAGTCGACGGGATCACCGTCGACGCGCACCGGGATCTTGCCCGCGACCGCAAGCTTCAGTCCCGTTGCGGTGACGATGATGTCGGCGTCGAGATGCTTGCCCGACTTCAGCTGGATGCCGCCGGCGTCGAAACGTTCGATATGATCGGTGACGACCGAGGCCTTGTCGGCCTTCATCGCCTCGAAGAAATCGGCGTCGGGGACGAGACACAGTCGCTGTTCCCACGGATTGTAGGGTGGGGTGAAGGCCTGCTCGTCATATCGATCGCCGAGCGCGGCCTTCAGCCGCTTGGTCAGGAACTCCCGGACTTTCTCGGGTTTTTCGCGCGCGCGGCGGAAGCCGATGTCCTGAAGCCGGACGTTCTTGAAGCGCGTGATCCGGTATGCGAGCCGTTCGGGCAGGATCTTGCGGAGGAAGTTTGCAAAGGCGTCCTTCGCGGGGCGGATGAAATACCATGTCGGCGTGCGCTGGAGCATCGTGACATGCGCCGCGTCCTTCGCCATCGACGGCACGATCGTCACCGCGGTCGCGCCCGACCCGATCACCACGACCTTCTTGCCCTTGTAATCGAGATCCTTCGGCCAGAATTGCGGGTGGATGACCTGACCCTTGAAGTCTTCACGGCCAGCGAAATTGGCGTCGAAGGGTTCGTCATAGTCGTAATAGCCCGCGCCGAGATAGAGCCAGCGCGCGGTGGTGGTCGAGGTGCCGCCCCTTTCGTCTTCCAGCGTCACCGTCCAGCGCGCGGCGGCGCTGTCCCAGTCGGCGCCGACGACCTTGCGGTCGAAACGGATGCGCTCGCGGATGCGGCGTTCGTCGACGATGCGATGGAGATAGTCGAGGATCGCGGGGCCGTCGGCGATCGTCTTTTCATGCTTCCACGGCTCGAACACGAAGCCCAGCGTGTGCATGTCGCTGTCCGACCGGATGCCGGGATAACGAAAAAGGTCCCAGGTGCCGCCGAGATTGGCGCGTCGTTCGACAAGGGTAAAGCTGCGGTCGGGCGAATATTGCTGCAAATGCACCGCCATGCCGATACCCGAGATACCGGCGCCGACGATCAGCACATCCTGATCGACCGGTGCAGCTTTCGCGTCCGCGGGGCGTTCCATGGTCGCCGTGCCTGCCATCATTCTGTCTCCCGACTATGTTTGGAAGACAGATTACGCACCGCGTTGCATTTTGCAATCGAATTGACACGGGTGAAAGTACCGGCGGGACGCGCGCCTCCCTTGTCGCTGTCACATTATTGTCATAGGGGCGTAACCTCTTTGTCACCCGCGGCGACGTGCCCCCGGAATTACAGGAAAGGACGAAAGCCCGATGCGTCAGATCGCCGTCCTTCCCTATCGATTCGGCGGACCCGCGCAGGACGGGCCGACCGAAATCCTGCTGATCACGTCGCGCGAAACGAAGCGCTGGGTCGTGCCCAAGGGCAATCCGCTGACCGGCATGGAGCGGCATGCCGCCGCGGCGATCGAGGCGGAGGAAGAGGCCGGCGTGATCGGGGCCGTCTGTCCGACCCCGATCGGCAGCTATGAATATCGCAAGCGCCGCGCGAACGGCGCATCGATCATGTATAATGTCGAAGTCTTTCCGCTCGCGGTGACGAACGAACTCGACGACTGGAAGGAAATGGACGAACGCGACCGCAGATGGTTCTCGTTCCGCGACGCCGCATCGGCCGTGGAAGAACCCGATTTGCAGGCGTTGATCCGCTCGTTCGGCGATGGCGGTTTCCGAGCCGTCGCCCAGCCGCGCGGGGTCGTTCACAATGTAGCAGACAAGACAGGGGTTAGCTGGATGTTCGCATGGTTTCAGCGTTTGCTGCCGCGACAGGGAAATTTCTTTGAATTGTTCGAAAGCCATGCCGCGACGCTCGTCGCCGGGGCGAACGCGCTGTCGCGCATGCTGCAGGGCGGCGAGGGCATGGCCGACCATGTCCAGGAAATCATCGAGCGCGAGCATGACGCCGACGCGATCACGCGCGAAGTGCTCCAGACGGTTCGCCGCACCTTCCTCACCCCGTTCGACCGCAGCGCAATCACCGACCTGATCGCGTCGATGGATGACGCGATCGACGAGATGCAGAAGACCGCGGGCGCCGTCGACCTGTACGATGTCACCGAATTCGAACCCGAGATGCGCGACATCGCAGGCATCATCGTCGACGCCGCGCGGCTGACGGCAGAGGCACTGCCGCTGCTTCGCAATATTTCGGCCAATGCCGTGCGCCTTCATGAACTGACCGAGCGGCTGGTGCGAATGGAAGGCCACGCTGACGAAATCCACGCCGCGGGGCTCAAACGCCTGTTCAAGGAACATGGGCAGTCGAACAGCGTCCGCTTCCTGATCGGACGTGAACTCTACCGCCATCTCGAGCGCGTCACCGACAGTTTCGAGGATGTCGCGAACGAAATTGACGGTCTGGTCATCGACCACGCATAAGCGGGGGCGCCCACCATGCACGAACTCGCTTTCCCGCTCCTTGTCGGCCTCGTCATCCTTGCGCTGGCGTTTGACTTCCTGAACGGCCTGCACGACGCCGCGAACAGCATCGCGACGGTCGTTGCGACGCGGTTGCTGCGGCCGGTACAGGCGGTGCTTTTCGCCGCCTTTTTCAACTTCGCGGCCTATTTCCTGTCGGTGATCTTTCCCGAACTGCACAAGGTTGCCGAAACGATCGGCAAGGGGATTATCGACAAGGATCTGGTGACCCCCGCGGTCGTCTTCGGCGCGCTCGTCGGGGCGATGTTCTGGAACGTCGTCACCTGGCTGAAGGGCATCCCGTCTTCGTCGAGCCATGCGCTCGTCGGCGGCATCGTCGGCGCCGGCGTCGCGCATGCCGGCTTCGAAGGCATCGAGTGGACCGGGCTCAACAAGACGGTGATCGCGATCTTCCTGTCGCCGCTGCTCGGCATGATGCTGGCGATGGTGGTGATGCTCGTCAGCAGCTGGGCGCTGCGCCGGTCGACCGCCAGTTTTGCGGAGAAGACCTTCCGCCGTCTCCACCTTCTGTCATCGGCCGCCTATTCGATCAGTCACGGGCTGAACGACGCGCAAAAGACGATGGGGATCATCACGGTGCTCCTCTATTCGACCGGCTATCTCGGCGGCGAGTTTCATATCCCGCACTGGGTGGCGTTCAGCTGTTATGTCGCCATCGCCCTCGGCACATTGTCGGGCGGCTGGAAGATCATCGAAACGATGGGCGGCCGCATCACCAAGCTGTCGCATCATCAGGGCTTTGCCGCGTCGACCGGCGGGTCGATCATGGTGTTCACCGCCAGCCTGCTCGGCATTCCGGTGTCGACGACGCACACGATCACCGGCAGCATCATCGGCGCCGGCGTCGCGCGCCGCGCGAGCGCGGTGCGCTGGGGCGTCGCGGGCAATGTCGTCGCGGCGTGGTTCATCACCATCCCCGCGAGCGCGATCGTCGCGGCGGCTTTCTACGGGATTACCCGGCTGTTCTGAGCCTGTCGGGGTTGTGTTTAAATGAGAACGTAATAAGAACGATCCTCTGGCGAACAAGGGGGGGCGTCCGTTATGGCGGGTGATTTCGATTTCCAGATTGGCAGCTGGCAAGTGCGGCATCGCCGACTGAAAAAGCGGCTGGCCGGCTGCGACGAATGGGAAGAATTCGACGGGACGTGCGACATGCGGCCGATTCTGGGCGGCAATGGCAATGTTGAAGACAATGTCCTGCACATCCCGAGCGGAACCTATCGGGCGATCGCGCTGCGATCCTTCGACCCGGCGCAAGGCAGCTGGGCGATCTGGTGGCTCGATGCGCGCAGTCCGCATGCGCTGGACGTCCCGGTCATCGGGCGTTTTGCGGATGGCGTCGGCCATTTCTATGCCGATGATACGCTCGATGGCCGGCCGATCCGGCTGCGCTTTGTCTGGAGCCGTACCGACACCGCGACGCCGCGCTGGGAGCAGGCAATGTCTGCCGATGGCGGCGCGACGTGGGAGGTGAACTGGACGATGGATTTCACCCGCCGCTGAACGTGGTCACCGCGCAGGTCGGTACTCGACACTCGCTCCGCCGACCATCCTGACCGGCAGATACAGCCCGTTGCCATAGGCCTTTATCTCGCCGGTTTCGAAGCGGTCGATGCGGGTCCGGATGACAAAGGGCCCTTCGCGCCGCTGATCGACCGCGCGTTTGATCTTGCCCTGCAATTCGCCAAGGTCGCGCGTGAAATTCTGCGTCAACGCCTCGGCGATCAGCGGGGCGAAGCCTTCGCTCCGCCCGAGCAGGATGAGCAGGTCGCCGCCGACGCCGTCGGTATCGCCGTTGATGACCAGATCGGTGAAATGCACCTCGGCCGACCCCGGCTTGTTGACCGGGATCGCGGTCATCCAGATCCGACCGCGCGTCGGGGCGCCGCTTCGCGCCTCCAGCCTGGCTTCGACATCGACCCCCACCGCAATCCGCCCGTCGGGGGCGCCATAGATCGTCGACTTGCCGAATTTCACCATCATCGGGCCGGCTTTCGGAAGAACGAAGGGCCGCGCCGACCGCTTCGCGAGCGCGCGGTCGACGACGGGCTGGAGTATCGCATAATCGGCGATCACCGGAACGCGGACATCAAGATGCGGCTTGGGTATCTCACGCACGAGGCGCGGCAACGGGGTGGGTTCCGGATCGGCCGGACGAGCCGAAACGAAGGTTTCGGTGATCGCTTCCAGCCCGAGGTTGAGGTTGATGCGATCGCTCTCGATCCGGTAGCCGCCGTAGAGAATGCGCTGCGGTGTGACGCGCATCCACACCGGCGGATTCTCGCGGTTGAGTTCGAGCGCTGTGAAGCTCTGTCGCCAGACGTCGGCGGCTTGTTTGCGGATGTCGATCTTTGCGATCTCGCGATTCACCTCGCGCTCGACGTCGCGCACGACCGGCTTCAGCTTTGCATCGGCCTCGTCGGTAAAGGTGATGCGTTTACCGAGGAAATCGATGCCGGGCGCCTTGGTCCAGCCGTAGCTGATCCGCGCCTTGCCCTGCGTGCGCCAGTCGGGGGTGAGTTCGATGCGGACGCGTGCATGTGCCACCGCGGCGCCGGTCGCGGTCTCGCCCTTCAGCACCCCGCCGACGTCGCGCGCGGCGATTGTAGCATGAAGCGGCATGTCGACGACGATCTCGCTGCCTTCGCCGCGCAACCGCAGCGGCCCGCGCGTCACCTGACCGACGATGGTGCAGGCGATCGGCGGGGTGACCTTGACCTTTTTGCCGAAGACCTTGACCTGCTGCGGCTTGACGCACGCGCGCTCCTGCCGGTTGATCGTCCACAGCGTCTTCGGCACCGCGCGTTCGATCGCCTGCTTGAGCGAGGCGGTGCTGGCGTTGATCGGCACCGCGATCAACGACGTCTGCGTCGGGGAGGGGGCCTTGTCGGTCGCGCGCGGCGGCGCCTCGACCTCGGTCTTGCGGTCGCAGGCGGTAAGCGATCCTAACAATAGCAGTGCAGCAAATGCCTTGGCGTGCATGGTACGGCCCCTGTTCGATGTTCTTAGGTAACATCGAACGGTAAAAGCCGTTCCAATATTATGCGTTAGCCCGCAACCACCCCGAACAGATCATGCTCGTCGGCGTCCTCGATTTCGGCCTCGACGATGTCACCGGCTTTCAGCGTCGCGGCGACGTCGCGCAGATAGACGTGGCCGTCGATCTCGGGTGCGTCGGCTTGGCTGCGGCCTGTCGCGCCGATGCTGCCGTCTTCGTCCGCCTCGCCGACTTCGTCGATGATCACGGGAAGCGTGCGGCCGATCTTGGCTTCGAGCTTGGCGGCGCTGATCGCGGCGGTCTTGTCCATGATGCGCTGATAGCGCTCTTCCTTCACCTCTTCGGGCACCGGATTGTCGAGCGCATTCGCCTGCGCGCCAGCGACGGGTTCGAAGCGGAAGGCGCCGACGCGGTCGAGCTGGGCTTCGTCGAGCCAGTCGAGGAGATACTGGAAATCCGCCTCGGTCTCGCCAGGAAAGCCGACGACGAAGCTCGAACGGATCGAGATGTCGGGGGCGATTTCGCGCCAGTTCTTCAAGCGTTCGAGCACCTTCGCTTCGTTGGCGGGGCGCTTCATGCGCTTGAGGACGCTCGGCGCCGCGTGCTGGAACGGGATATCGAGATAGGGGGTGAGCAGCCCTTCGGCCATCAGCGGGATCACCGCGTCGACATGCGGATAAGGATAGACATAATGGAGGCGCACCCAAGGGGCGCGGCCTTCGCTGGTCTTCAATTGGCCGAGCTCGCGCGCGAGGTCGGTCATGTGCGCGCGCACCTCGCGCCCGTGCCACGGGCGCGGATCGTGGCGGATATCGACGCCATAGGCCGAGGTGTCCTGGCTGATCACCAGCAATTCCTTCGTCCCCGCGGCGACGAGCTTTTCGGCCTCGCGCAGCACCGCGTCGATGCGGCGGCTGACGAGCTTGCCGCGCAGATCGGGGATGATGCAGAAGGAGCAGCTGTGGTTGCAGCCTTCGGAAATCTTGAGGTAGCTGTAGTGGCGCGGGGTGAGCTTCAGCCCGCCCTCGGGAACGAGGTCGATGAAGGGGCCCTGCGTCGGCGGGGCGGCGTCGTGGACGGCGTCGACGACCTGTTCGTACTGATGCGCGCCCGTGACCGCGAGGACGTTCGGAAAACGCGCGCGGATGACTTCGGCTTCGTTGCCCATGCAACCGGTGACGATAACGCGGCCATTCTCGGCCATCGCTTCGCCGATCGCCTCGAGGCTTTCTTCCTTCGCCGAGTCGAGGAAGCCGCAGGTGTTGACGAGCACGACGTCGGCGCCGGCATAATCCGGCGACAGGCCATAGCCGTCGGCGCGCAGCTTGGTCAGAATCCGTTCGCTATCGACGAGTGCCTTGGGGCAGCCGAGCGAAACCATGCCGACCTTCGGCTGGGTGGGGAGCGTTTTGACTGTCATGATTGGCGGCGCCCCTAGTCTATTTTCGGGGGTTTGTCACGCCTGCCAATGTATCCGCGACGATCCGCCAGACGCGGGGGTCGATGCCGAGGCCGAGGTGCGTGCTGCCCACTTTGATATTGCGCGCATGCGGATTGTAGATGTCGACCGCGATATCGGGGCCGACGATCCCGTCGCGGTCGGAGTAGATGACGGTGAGCGGCTGGCTCAACCCTTTGAGATTGCGTGCATGAATCTCGCGTTCTACCCGATCGAAGTCGGGGCCCGCGAAGCGCCGCGCAAGCGCGGTATATCGGGGGCCACCGATGATGGGCGTGCCCATGGTGATGACCTCGCGCACCAGATGCGGATGGCTGCGTGCGGTTTCGCGGGCGATGACGCCGCCGAGGCTCCAGCCGATGAGGGTAAGTGGCGCGCCGTCGGCCTTCACCCACCCGGCCGCCTGCGCAGCGAAGCGTTCGACGTCGGCGGCGACGCGGCCGTTGTTGCGGCCCATGCCCCAGTCGCGGACATGGTAACCGAGGTGGCGGAGATACGCTTCCAGCGGGCGCATCGACAGTTCGCTGGCGCCATAGCCGGGGAGCAGCGCTACCGGCCGCCCGTCACCGCGCGGCGTGCCGACGAGGTGCCAACCCGACAGGCCGTAGCGCACCATGTCGAGCGGCAACGCCAGTTCGCCGAGCGTCGCCAGCCGGCTTGGCGGTTTCAGTCCCTCGGGAAGCGGAATGTCGCGGGGCATCGCCTTCTCCATCCTGTCGCCCTATAGCTCGCCGGATCGAGGCAGTATTGCAAGGGTGGTGACGGATGGTCGGAGTATTTGCAGCGATTTCGGCGGCGATCGCCGTGGCGGCGGGCGCGTTCGGCGCGCATGGCGCGGCGGGCCAGCAGGAAGCCGAATGGCTGCGCACCGGTGGTCTCTACCAGCTGATCCACGCGGTCGCGGCGCTGGCGATCATGGGTTTTGCGCGCGGGCCGGCGATCATGCTTCTGGCCGGCGCCGCCATCTTTTCCGTCACGCTTTACGCTATGGCGTTTGGCGGGCCGCGGTGGCTGGGCGCGGTGACACCGATCGGCGGCACCTTGCTGATTGCCGGGTGGCTCTGGGCCGCCTGGCTGTTCCGGCAGAGCTAGGCGTGCGGACTAGCCGCCCGGCACGCTCGCTTCGCATTCCTCGCAGTTGATCACTTCGACCAGGAGGTCGCCGTGCTTCAGCGTGCGGGTTTCCTCCTCCCAGAAACCATAGGGCTTGCCGCCGCGATAGATGCGAAGGCCGCGGCCGCCGCTGGCGAGCTCGTCGAGGCTGCGGCCGACTTCCTCGGCGGCGACCGGCCGCTCGCGCAGCTGGACGCGCCCGCCGACGCTGGCGAGGTCGGCCATATAGTCGGCGACGTGCGCGCCCTGCGCCGACCCGGCGAGCAGCAGGCCGGTGAAGCTGACGGGGTTGATGACATTGTTCGCGCCTGCCTGCCGCGCGAGCAGTTCATTGTCCTGCGTGCGGATGACGACGCTGATCGGCACGCGCGGCGCGAGGTGGCGCACCGTGAGCACGATCAGGATCGACGTGTCGTCGCGGCCCGCCGACACGAGCACCGATTGCGCCCGCGCGATCTGGACGTCGATCAGCGTCTCGTCGCTCGATGCGTCGCCTTCGAGCACGTTGCAGCCCATCGCTTCGGCCGCGTTGATGCGGCCACGGTTGCTGTCGATCACGACGATGCACGCGGGATCGGTGCCGCGCGCGATCAGTTCGCGAACCGCCTCGCTGCCGCTGATGCCGAAGCCCAGGACGACGATATGGTTGGTGAGCTTTTCCTGGATGCGGGCCATACGCCATTTTTCCCATATTTGCTTGATCGCGAACTGATAGGCGGTGCCGACGAAGATGAAGAGCACCGCAATGCGGATCGGGGTGACGATCACCGCCTCGATCAGGCGCGAGCGGTCGGACACCGGCGCGATGTCGCCGAACCCCGTCGTGGTGACCGATATCATCGTGAAATAGACGACGTCGAGGAAGCTGATCTGCCCGTCGTGGCTGTCCTTCAATCCCGCGCGGTCGATCCAGTGGACGAGCACGACGAAAGCGATGAGCAGGAAGGCGATTCCGAGCCGGGTCACGACGTCGGCCCATATCGGCCATTTGCTCATGCGGCGCAGGGGGGTGAACCGATGCTGCAGCTTCAGTTTTGGCGCCGGGCGTTTGCTCATCGGGGCCCTTGTGCCAAAGCGTGGGGGCGGTGACCAGCGGTGTTTCTTCGCCCCCGCGATTGCAGGGGCGACGGCGCTAGCCGCCGTAAGCGCCGCGCAGCGCCGCGAGCGAGGCGTCGTGCGTCAGGTCGAGCTGGAGCGGCGTGACCGAGATATAATCGTCGTCGATCGCCTCGAGGTCGCTGTCGTGGCCAAGGCTGTGTTCGATGCCATGGAGGCCGAACCAGTAATAGCGATAGCCGCGCGGATCGGTGCCCTCGACGATCGATCCGCGGCCGTAGTCGTGGAAACCCTGCCGCGTCACCCGGATACCCTTGACCTCACCGGCGGGGATCGCGGGGAAGTTGACGTTGATCAGCGTCCGCGGCGCCATCTCCATATCGAGCAGCGGACGCAGCACCCTGGCGCCCCACACCTCGGCCGCTTCGAAGGGGACGCTGTCGCCCATGCCTTCCTTCGCATAAACCTGACTGAGCGCGATCGCGGGGATGCCGGCGAGCGCCCCTTCGATCGCCGCCGAGACAGTGCCCGAATAGGTGACGTCGTCGCCAAGATTGGCACCGCGGTTGACCCCCGACAGGATCAGGTCGGGCTTTTCGGGCATCAGCTTGCCGATCGCCATCATCACCGAATCGGTGGGCGTGCCGCTGCATGACCAGCGGCGCTCTTCGTGCTGGCGAATGCGGACGGGGCGCGAAAGGGTGAGCGAGTGGCCGGCGCCCGACTGTTCCTCGGCGGGGGCGCAAACCCAGATGTCGTCCGAAAGCTGGCGCGCGATCGCTTCGAGCACCGCCATGCCGGGGGCGTGGTAGCCGTCGTCGTTGGTGAGGAGGATGCGCACGTTTCTGGTCTCTCTTTCCCCGTCATGCCGGACTTGATCCGGCATCCATTCCGCAGTGGCGTTGTGGACCCCGGATCAAGTCCGGGATGACGATGTTCACTTGGCGGGCGTGAGCGTGGTGATCCCGCCCATGTACGGCAGCAACGCCGCCGGAATGGTGACACTCCCGTCGGCCTGCTGGTAATTTTCGAGGATCGCGACGAGCGTACGGCCCACGGCGAGCCCCGAGCCGTTCAGCGTATGCACGAACTCGTTGCTCTTCGCGCCTTCGCGGCGGAAGCGCGCGTTCATGCGCCGCGCCTGGAAATCGCCGCATGTCGAACAGCTCGAAATCTCGCGATACGCATTCTGCCCCGGCAGCCAGACTTCGAGGTCATAGGTCTTGCGCGCGGAGAAGCCCATGTCGCCGCTGCACAGCAGCATCTTGCGATAGGGCAGCTCGAGCGCCTCAAGAATCGTTTCGGCGGCGCGCGTCTTGCGCTCCAGCTCGGCGTCGCTGTCCTCGGGGCGGACGACCGAGACGAGCTCGACCTTCCAGAACTGATGCTGGCGGATATAGCCGCGCGTGTCGCGTCCCGCCGATCCGGCTTCGGACCGGAAGCAGGGAGTGAGCGCGGTCATGCGGATCGGCAGATCGGCCTCGGGCAAGATCTCTTCGCGCACCGCGTTGGTCAGGCTCATTTCCGACGTCGAGATCAGCCAGCGGCCGTCTGTGGTCTGGAAAAGATCCTCGCGGAACTTCGGAAGCTGGGTCGTGCCGAACGCCGCCTCGTCGCGGACCATCAGCGGCGTCGCGCATTCGGTGTAGCCCGCCTCATTGGTCTGCCGGTCGATCATATACTGGCCGATCGCGCGTTCGAGCCGTGCCATCTGGCCCTTCAGGAACGCGAAGCGCGCACCCGACATCTTCGCCGCGGTCTCGAAATCGAGGCCGAGCGCGGGGGCGAAATCGGCGTGCTCCTGCGGCGCGAAGTCGAAGCGGCGCGGCGTGCCCCACCGCGAGATTTCGACATTGCCGTCCTCATCCTCACCATCGGGAACATCGTCGAGCGGGATGTTCGGGATCGCGGCGAGAATGTCCTGCAGCGCGGCAAGCTGTTCGCGCTCGGCGTCTTCCTTGGCGGGGAGGGCGCTCTTGAGCTCGGCGACTTCGGCTTTCAGCGCGTCGGCCTCGTCCTTGTTGCCCTTCGCCATCGCCTGGCCGATCAGCTTCGATGCTTCATTGCGGCGCGCGAGCGAGCCTTGAATCTCGGTCTGCAGCGCGCGCAGCGATGCGTCGGCCGCGACGATTCGCGCGGACAGGGGTTCGAGGCCGCGGCGCGCGAGGCCGGCGTCGAATGCTTCGGGATTGTCCCGGATCAGGCGGATATCGTGCATGCGCCGCGCTATGGCGTTGCCGCCCGCGCCGCGCAAGCCCGACTTAGCGCTCCAGCATCGCCGCGAGCTGGCCGATCACGGTGCCCCATCCGTCGTGGAAACCCATTTCTTCATGCTTCGCGCTGTCCCCGGGAGTCTTGTGCAGCACGCGCGCCGAATAGAGCGTGCCGCCGTCTTTTGCCTCGAAGGTCAGGATCGCGGTCATCGCGAGCCATGGGTCGGCGGGCTGCCAGCCGTCGGTGAGGACCGTGGTGAAGACGAGGCGTTCGTTCGGGACCGCTTCGAGAAAACAGCCGTCGACATGCGGCTGGAAATCGGCGGCGCCTTCCTCGCGCATCCGCGTCACGAAACCGCCGCCGGGACGCAGGTCGAGCTTGTCGACGCGGCATTCGATCGGCGCGGGGATCCACCAGAGGGCAAGCTTTGCCGGGTCGCTCCATGCATCCCACACCGCCGACGGCGGCGCGGCGATGTGCCGGGAGATGGTGAGTTCGCTGTCGTTCATGATGTGTGCTCCCGGGGGTTTTGCGATTCGACGAAGGCGGCGAGCCGGTCGGCCCGGCCCTGCCAGAGGACGCGCTGCTCGACGAGCCAGTCCTCGGCGGTGGCGAGCCGGTCGGCATTGAGATGACAGGTGCGGACGCGGCCGCGCTTTTCGGACCGGATGAGCCCCGATGTTTCGAGCACCGCGAGATGTTTCAGGAAGGCGGGCAGGCCCATTTCGAAGGGCGCCGACAGCTGTTTTACCGCCGCCGCGC
This sequence comes from Sphingopyxis sp., assembly GCF_035565275.1. Lineage (GTDB taxonomy): Bacteria > Pseudomonadota > Alphaproteobacteria > Sphingomonadales > Sphingomonadaceae > Sphingopyxis. Next base: position 7,133 of record NZ_DATMST010000237.1, on the reverse strand, counting down.
CATCGATGAGGCGATTGACGACCGCGCGCCGCGTCGGATCGGCGAGCGCATGGAAGACGGCGTCGAGTTCGGTCAATTGGTTTGCCATATGGAAAACTATGGCAAACACTTTGCTAAACGGCAAACTGTTTGCTGCGGCCAAGAAAAAAGGGCCGCCTTGAAAAGGCGACCCTTAGTTCGGTGGTCTGGGTTAGCCCCCCAAACCGCCAGTGGATTCCTTACGCCGCGTTGGCGTCGTCGTCGTTGCGGTTCGCCGCACGGCGGCGCGCGACGAGCGCAGCGGCTGCAGCGCCGAACAATAGCATCATCGGCGGCGCGGGAACAGGGGTCGGATCGCCCGACGATCCGCCGTGGCTGCTGCTGCCGCCCGAACTCGACGAAGACGAGCTCGAAGAGGAACTGCTGCTCGACGAAGACGACGAGCTGGTGCTGCCGGTCGAACCGAAGCTGCTGCTGCCGCCGGTCGCTCCGCTCGATGTGCTGCTGCTCGAGGACGAGGAGGACGAACTGCTCGAAGAGGATGAGCTGCTGCTCGAACCGCCGCGCGACGAACCGCCCCAACCCGAGCTGCCCTTCGAAGAGCTGCCCCAGCCCGAACTGCCGTGACCGTGCGAGCTGCCGCCCTTCGATGATCCGCCCGACGAGGACGAACTCGACGAGGATGACGAGGACGACGACGAGGAGCTCGACGACGAACTGCTGCTCGACGAGGATGTGCTTACATTGCCCGACGAGGTGCTGACGTTGCCCGACGAGGTCGAAACGCTGCCGGTCGACGTGCTGACGCCGCCCGTCGAGGTCGAAACGCTACCCGTGGAGGTGCTGACGCCGCCCGTCGAGGTCGAGACGCTGCCCGTGGAAGTCGATACGCCAGACGAGGTGCTGGTCGAAGTCGAGACGCCGCCGGTCGTTGTCGAGGTAACGACGATGCTGCCGCTGCTGCCACCGCCGCCCGAGCTGCCGCCGAAGAATCCGCCGAAGAAGCCGCCGCCGAAACCGCCGCCAAAGCCGCCGCCGATCACGGTCACGCCGCCACCACCGCCGCCGCCTTCGAAGCCGGTCTGCGGGAAAGGCGCGTAGGGGATGGGAGGAAGCGGGATCGTCTGCGTGACGACCTGGGTCTGCGGAGTCGCGGTCCGGATCACGCGCTTCGTCGTGACGACGCGGCGAACGCGCTTCACCGGCTTGCGCGCGGCATGGCGCTTGCGAACGACTTTCTTGGCCGGCCCCGCGCAGGGCGAGCAGGACTGGGCCGCGCGCGCTTTCGGAACGTCTGCGATCTGCATTGCGCCGCTACCGATGATCGCGCCGCCGCAGGTGCAGGCGCAAAGCTTGGCGAGGGCCATTCGGACAGACATAGGTTTTTCTTTCTTTCCCGTTGCAGGTGCGAAGCGCCATCGACCGACACCCCCCGTTCACCTTTCGCTATACCGCAAAAGGCCAAAGCTTTGTGAACGCGGCAATTGCGTTAACCGCGTTTGCCTGTCCGACAGCGGGAATTGGGACGCGGAATCAACCAAAATTGCGTTATCTGTCCCAAAACAGAACGGAAAGTGCAACAATTCTATGCGATTGGTTAATCTTCGGACCTAAATCGGCGACGCGCGCGGCGCTTTGATGTCGCGTTGGGGGCATCGGGAATCACCTCCGCCGCAGCGTCAGTTCATCCCCGCTTCACGGGTCATCGCTATCCGCTGCTTCGGCGCTTGTATCGCGGCCAGCGGCTGGTTATAGGCGCGCCACTCCCTGAGCCGCATTGCGGCACCGGGGTGACAGGAAAGGACGCGAGAGCCCCTCATGCCGACCAAGATTGCCGACGTTGGCGCAGACGCGCTTCGCGAAGCCAGATCCAATCTCGATTCGGACTATGTCCCCGGCGACGACGAAGAGTTCATGAACGAGCGGCAGCAGGATTATTTCCGCGGCCTGCTTCTCGCCTGGAAAAAGTCGATCCTGTCCGAATCCGAATCGACGCTCGCACATCTTCAGGATGGTCCGCTGCGCGAACCCGACCTCGCCGACCGCGCGTCGAGCGAGACCGACTGGGCAATCGAACTCAGAACCCGCGATCGTCAGCGGAAACTGATCGCCAAGATCGATTCGGCGATCCGCCGCATCGACGAGGGCGAATATGGCTATTGCGCGGTGACCGGCGAGCCGATCTCGCTCGCGCGCCTGCAGGCGCGCCCGATCGCGACGATGACGCTGGAGGCGCAGGAGCGCCACGAGCGCAACGAACGGATTTCGCGCGAAGATTGATCGTTCGGGCGCCGCGTCCCATTTACGATTCCGCAATGGCTGGGCCCTAGATTCGCCGCCTCGACGATATGAGGATTGGGGCGCAAATGGATTCGCAAGGACCCGTATCTCTGGATGAGGAAGTGGCCGCGCTGTCGCGTGGGGCCGATCGGGACAGCCTGTTCATGCAGGCGGGTCTCATGCTTCCGGGGTGCGCCGAACCGGTGGTCGTGCGTGTGCGCAACCTGTCGGTGGGCGGAATGCTCGCCGAAGGCAATATCCAGATCGAACAGGGCGCGTCGATCGAGGTCGAACTGCGCAACGTCGGTCCGGTTCCGGGCCGCGTCGTATGGGCGGGCGAGGGCAAGTTCGGGATCGCATTCGACCGGCCGGTCGATCCGCAGGCGGTTCGTCGCCAGGTGGTCTCAGCGTCCGATCTGCCGCCGCATCTGCGACGGACGGGGCTGGAACGCGGGCCCTTCTACCGCCGGCGCTGACGGATCCCGACGGGTCGGAAGGCATCAGCCGGCGGTAGGGCAGGCGATCGATCAGGCGATCGCCACCATCTCTTCCTTGATTTTGAGCTTCTGCTTTTTCATCTGCGCCAGCACGCCCGTATCGGGGGCGGGCCGGCGCTCCTCATTCGCAATTTTCTCGTCGAGGTCCGCGTGGCGGGACTTCAGGGCGGAAAGGTGCGACGTGCTCATGTGCCATTCTCCTTTTCGACTCGATTGGCAGGGCCGAGTAAATCACGAATCGGATCGATTGTCGTCGCGATTCGGCCAGCCGGTCCCCGTTGCGGACCAGTGGTGAACGTGGCAGGGAGGGGGTGTGAACCCCGAGGAAATTACCCAGCGTCTGGAACTGCTCAGGATCGAGCATCGCGACCTCGATGCCGCGATCATCGCGCTTGGCGTCGCGTCTGTTCCCGACCAGTTGCAGCTCGCGCGGTTGAAGAAAAGGAAGCTGCGCCTGCGTGACGAAATCGCGTGGTGCGAGGATCAATTACTTCCCGACATCATTGCCTGAAGCTCCCGAAGCCTTGGCACGGGCGGGCTGCTCCATCGAACGCCTGATTCAAAACGGGACGCCCGCGAAGCAATATTTCATGGTTACCGTCGTTGCGGTTTCGGCGGCCAGCATGGCATCTGCCGGGTCATGGTCGGTGGGCAGACAGACATGATGGCGATCGGCGCCCGCGTGCAGCGCGCGCAGGTTGAAAATCTCTATGTGGAGGCGATGCTGCTCGCCGACGAAGCGCATGCCGCTTTCGCTGTGCAGCGCGATCTCGGCACCATCCGCGGCGATGGACTGACGCAGATCAACCTCGCGTGCGAATCGCTGAAGACGACGACGCGGCTGATGCACGTCATCGCCTGGCTGCTCCATCGCCGCGCGATGTTTGCCGGCGATCCCGGCGCCGGCCCGAACGACAGCGCCGCGCGGATCGGCGATCCGGTCGCCGCCGACTGGAATGTCTGCGCGGGCTTCGAAGAACCGGTCCGGCGCATCATCGCCGCCAGCGAGCGATTGTTCGAACGCATCGCGGCGATCGAGGCGGGCTGGGAAAAGCCGGCCGCGACGCCGGTACAGCAACTGCTCGCGCGGCTGGAGGCGCGGCTGTAATCCGACGTCCGGCCAGTGGAGCCGTCAATTCGCGATAAACCCCTGCGCGGCGAGCCAGCTTGCAAGGACGGCCAGATATTCGGGCGAGTCGGCTCGCTCGGTCCCGTCATATTTAGGGTCGAGCGAGACTTTTTCGTCGGCCGATACCTGCATCGCGTGGTCGGCACCCGCGACGACATGGACCTTCAGCTTCGGCATGCGAGGGGCGACGGCTTTCAGCCGCTCGACCGAGCTGGCGACGGGCACCACCGCGTCGTTGGTGCCATAGAGGACGAGCATCGGCACGGTGACGGCGGCCAGATTGGTCAGCGGATCATTCTCGATCTCTTTCCGCCAGCCCGAAACCTCCCTGTCGCGCACCGTCTCTCCCATGTAGAGATATTTGAACCAGGGCCTGGTCTTGGCGCCGTCGATCATGCGCTGCGCGGCGTCCTTGCCCGCCGTGCCGCGCATATAGTCGTCGACCGCCTTGCGGGTCGCGACCATCTGGTCGATGTCGGCTTGCGAATAGCCATTGGCCCGCAGATGATTGGTCGACGAGAAGATCATCTGGACGTCGGCGGTGACGACGGGCGCGGACACCGAAATCACAAAAGCAATGTAGGGGCTGCGCGACGCGGCGAGCGGCGAAATCCATCCGCCCTGACTCAATCCCCACGTGCCGATACGCGCGGGGTCGATGCGCGGGTCGGCCTTCAGGCTTTGCACTGCGGCGATCGCGTCGTCGGCGAGGGTCGTGAAATTGCCCCCTGCATCTTTCGTGCCCGATCGTCCCGACCCGCGCCGGTCATAGGTGAAGACCGCGATCCCGAGCGCGGGCAGGGCGGTTTTCAGGTGATCATAGAGCGACGCGCTGCCGAGCGGCGAGGATGCGCTGTGCGTGACCACGATCGCCGCGACCGGCTTGCCGCTGCGCGGCATGTACAGCGTTCCCGCAAGTTCGGCGTCCCCGCTCGTGAACCGGCGGTCCTCGGCCGTGACGCGCGTCGTCGCCTTCGCGCTCCACGGCGCGTCGGCCGCGTTTGCAGCGTTGGGTGAGAAGAGAAGCGCGGCGAGCGCGTACAGGGTGACGGCGGGGCGCATCGATCGATCTCCGGTGCAGGGGGAAGGCGTCATGTCATGAACCCGCCAGCCATTCGACCCACGCGCCATGGGCGTGCGCGCGGCCCAGCATCTGCGGCGCGCCGCCGCCCGGCCATTGGCGCACCACCAGTTCGTGATGGTGGAGGATGCGATTGGCCTCGAGCGCGATCCACGCGAGCGGTCGGTCGGTCGTCGCGCGCGCGCCGGCCGCCTCCATCGCCGCGGTGATCCGTGTCTGCTGGTCGGCGGGGACATATTGCCAGACGATCGAATGCATCAGCACCCGCGTTGTCCCGTCCGCCTGCGGGCGCGCGAGTTCGGCCTCGACGAAGTCGGCGGCGCTGGCATGGATCAGCTGCGGCGGCTCTTCGTGCGCCGCTGCGATCGCCGCTTCCATACGATCGAAGCGGACATGATGCTCGGGCCAGATATAGGCCTTCAGCCGCAACGCCTGCGCGGGATCGGTCAGGTCGACCGGCGCAATGTCGCAGCCCTTGAGCCCCGCAAAGCCGATCGCATGCTGCGGCGGATGGTTGCCGCGCCATTCGGGGGCGAAGGCCATCGCGCCCGGGCGCGGACCGACATGCACCCCGCCAAGGTCATAATGATAGCGGTCGATCATCAGGTTGATTCCCGCGCTCGAGCCGATCTCGAGGCAGTCGAAACGCGGGGGAAGTCCCCGATCGGCCAGCCACAGCATCGCGGCGATGAAGTTCGACGAGCGCCCCGCCTCGTTGGTCTGCGGCGGGCCGTCGAGCCAGGGCAGCAGCGTCGCTTCGTGCCGCGCTACGACTCCCGCGATGACCGCATTGTCGTTGATATCCTCGGCATCGGCGTAGATGGGCGCGAGTTCGCGCGCCGTCCCCGACAGGTGAAGCGCGTGGATGCCGCCCGCGGCGCGCAGCGGCAGCGCATCGGCGAGCGGCGCGCCCTCCCAGCCGGCGATGCGGCGGGCGAATTCGCTTTCCGGTTTGTCCAGCAGCGCGGCGAGTGCGGCGACGACGCGCGCGGTGACGCGGGCATCGTTGGCACGGCAATAGGCGATCTGGTTCGAAAAGGCGGTGCGCACGGCGCGCGGACCGGTCTGCGCCATGTCGACCTGTTGATAGCGCTCGCTCATTGCCCTTTCTCCCGTCGCCGCTTATGGGCTGGCGCGCTTATGCCCGAACCGATCATCTTTGCCATCCCCAAGGGACGCATTCTCGACGAGGCGCTGCCGCTGCTTGCCCGCGTCGGCATCGAGCCCGCGGCGGATTTCTTCGACAAGAAGAGCCGCGCGCTGGTGTTCGGAACCAACCAGCCGCATATCTCGCTGATCCGCGTGCGCGCGTTCGACGTCGCGACCTTCGTCGCGCACGGCGCGGCGCAGCTGGGCATCGTCGGCTCGGACGTCGTCGACGAGTTCGACTACAGCGAACTTTACGCCCCCGTCGATCTCGGCATCGGCCATTGCCGACTGTCGCTCGCCGGACCGGAGGGCAGCGCACAGCCGGGCGCCAATGAATTGGGGGGCGAAAGCCACATCCGCGTCGCGACCAAATATCCTGCCACGACGCGCCGCTGGTTCGAGGCGCAGGGTATCCAGGCCGAATGCATCAAGCTCAATGGCGCGATGGAGATCGCACCGAAGCTGGGTCTCGCCTCGCACATCGTCGACCTCGTCTCGACCGGACGCACGCTCGTCGAAAATGCGCTCGCCGAGCAGACGGTCATCAGCGAGGTGTCGGCGCGGCTGATCGTCAACCGCGCGGCGTTCAAGCTGCGTTCGGCCGAAGTGCCGGCGCTGGTCGAGAAATTCCGGCAGGCGGTTGGCGATGCGGCGGCTTGACGCTTCCGCGCCCGGCTTTGCCGCCGAGTTCGACGCGCTGGTCAATGATCGGCGCGAGAGCGCGTCCGACGTCTCGGCCGACGTCGCGGCGATCATCGCGCGGGTGAAGGCCGAGGGCGATGCGGCGCTCGCCGATTATACGGCAAAATTCGACCGCTTCGATCTCGATGCGAGCGGGTGGCACATCTCGAAGGACGAATGCGCCGCCGCTTACGAGGCGCTGGCGCCCGATCTGCGCGACGCGCTGAACCTCGCCGCGACACGTATCCGCGCCTATCACGCGGCGCAGCTTCCCGAGGACCGCGACTATCGCGACACCGCGGGCGCGCGCCTCGGTGCGCGCTGGCGCGGGGTCGAT
>NZ_DATMST010000236.1:0-10873 GCF_035565275.1 Sphingopyxis sp. | reverse complement strand
ACCTCGCTCGCCACCGCAGAGGACAGCCTGCGCATAGTGACCGCGCAGCAGCGCGCCGGATCGGTCGGTCGGCTGGAGGTCGAGCGCGCCGCGGGCAACGTCGCTATGGCGCGCGCCGCGATTCCCGAGATCGAAGGCCGGCGGCGCGTCGCCTTGCTCGAACTCGCCGCCTTGCTGGGAGGGCAGCCCGGCGACGTGCCTGTCGAGGCCCAGAGCTGTATCCGAATTCCGGCACCGGTGGCGGCGCTTCCGGTTGGCGACGGCAACGCCCTGCTGCGTCGCCGCCCCGACCTGCGCGAAGCCGAACGCCGCCTCGCTGCCGACACAGCGCGCATCGGCGTGGCAACCGCCGATCTCTATCCGCGCATCCAGCTTGGCACGAACGGCAATTTCCTGCGCAACGACGACGTAAAGGGCAGCGACAGCTTCAGCTTTTCGCTCGGTCCGCTACTGTCGTGGAGCTTTCCCAACATCGCGGTCGCACGCTCGCGGGTCAGACAGGCCGAAGCGCAGGGCGACGCATCGCTCGCCGCGTTCGACGGCAAGGTGATCGGCGCACTCAAGGAGGTGGAGCAAGCCCTTGCGCGATATGACGCCGGGCAACAGCGTCATGCGGCGCTTGCCAAAGCACGCGACCGGACCCAGACCGCCTACGAACTCGCGCAAGCCCGCTATCGCGCCGGATCGGTGTCGCTGCTCGACACCGTCATCGCGCAGCAATCGCTGATCGACGCGCGTGCCACTCTGGCGGCGTCGGAGCAACAGCTGGGTTCGGCGCGGATCGACCTGTTCAAGGCGTTGGGCGGTGGCTGGAGTTGAAACGGTCAGCGCGTAAACTCGGAGGCATGCGATGGCCGGTAGCGGACGGCCTGCTTCGGGATCAGCATCGGCCAGGGCGGACATGCAAGCGCATCCGCACCTGAAATACACCAGCGGCCAAGCCGACGCCAACGGCCCTGCGCGCCGACCATAAAGTGGCGTTCGGCAAATATGGTCGCTACTGCCTTCAATCGACCCAGTCGCGATCGAGCGACCGGGCGCCGAGTAGCATCATTACCGCTGAAACGACATAGAACAGCAGGCAGCCCATCATCGCATATTTGAGCCCGTCGCTGCCGTAAACTGGCAGCAGCGCGTCCGAGAGCCCTCCCAATATATAGATACCGAGCCCGGGGCCGAGCAGATTGTTGATGAAGAGGAAGCTTGCCGTGGCGGTGGTGCGCATTTGCGACGGCACGAGATGCTGGACAGCCGCAATGACTGGCGCCAGCCACACATAGCCCAACGCCATCGGGATGGTGAGCAGGATAAATGCCAGCGGAAGCGAGTCCGACAATATGCCGCCGGCGAAGACGGGCGCCGCAACCAGAAAGCAAAGGGCGGGCACCGTCGCGAGCGCTTTCTTGTCCTTCAGGCCAACGCGGTCGCCGATCACGCCACCAAGCAGCACCCCGACACCGCCGCCGAGCAGCAGCATGGTCCCGAAGAAGAGCGATGTCCCCTCCAGATCGAGGCCAAAGCTGCGCTGGAGGAGCGTCGGGAGCCAGAACGCCATGCCATAACCCATGATCGAACTGGACGCTGCGCCGAGGGCGAGGAACCAGAAACTGCGCTTTCGCGACAGGATGGCCAGAACGCTCCGAAGGCGCATCGTGTCAGGCGCGCCCGCAGCGCGAGGAGGGTCGCGAACGATCAGCCGGAACAGAGGGGCCAGCGCGACCCCGGCCAATCCCACGACAATGAAAGCGGCCCGCCAGTCGACGTTCGCTGCGATATAGCCCCCGAAATACACGCCCAAAGCCGAGCCCAGCGGGATCCCGAGTGAATAGATTGCGAGGGCCCTCGCGCGCTGTGCCGACGGAAAATAATCCGAGATAAGGGAAAAGGACGGTGCGACGCCCCCCGCCTCGCCCACGCCCACGCCGAGCCGGCAAAGGAAGAGCGACCAGAATCCGCTCGCCAGGCCGCACAGGGCAGTGAAGCCGCTCCAGACGGCCAATGAGCCGGTGATCACCCAGGTGCGGCCCGTGCGATCGGCGAGCCAGGCCAGCGGAATGGCCGCAGTCGAGTAGAGCAAGGCAAAGGCGATGCCCCCGAGCAGACCGAGTTGCGTGTCGCTAAGGCCCAATTCCGCCTGCACGGGCACGGCGAGAATGCCCAATATCTGACGATCGATAAAATTGAAGGTGTAGACAAGGAGGAGCATCAGGAGAACAAGCCCCCGGTAGGAGTTCGACCCATGGCCTTCGGCTGCATCGGCCGGCGAAACTGACAGACCCTTTTTCACGCGGCATTTCCTTCATGGCAGACCGCTTTGGCCGGTCGATTTTCCCCCGATGTGCTCTGGCGCGCAGGTGTCTGCCACAGGCTCCATTGCATGATCCTCGGTATGCAGCAGCGCGTGCCGGCCATCTCTTTCAATCGGTCGCCCTCCGGCCCGCGCCGGCCAAAAGCCACGCCGCGTTGTCGTGGCGCCATTCGGCGGCAATATCGGCCGGCAATCCCAGTTCGTCGATTTGCGCGGCGAGGTCAGCGGGTCCCAGCCGGGAAACCCAGGCGGATGCCCCGAACAGGATGCGACCACGCAGCGCGCCGCGAGCCTGTGCGAGCAAGGGCTCCCAACCCGACCCCGCACGGCCCATGAAGCGCGGGCTGTGGCTGGACAGTTCGAGATGGACGTTGGGATGCCGCTGCACGATCGCAACGGCATCCGATATCCACGGCCATCCCCCGTGACCGATCAAAATCGTCAAATCGGGAAACGCCGTCGCGACACGATCGATATTCCGTACATGCGAAATATCGAGCGGGATGGAGCGATTGAAATTCTGTCCGGCGTGAATCCAGATCGGCAGATTCAGCCGTTGCGCCGTCTCGAATATCGGCGTCAGCGCCGGGTCCGATGCCGGGACGGCCTCCCAGAATGGCGAAACCGACACCCCGCCAATATTCCAGTCGCGCAGCGCCGATTCGATCTGCGAGGCGGCTTCTTCGGGCGCGCGTAAGGAAACGCCCAGCCAGCATGTCAGAAGGTCGGGCGCCATCGCCGCGAGGCGGGCGATCGATCGATTGGCATCGGCGCCGGACCGCCCGCGCCAGGGAAAGCCATGCAGGACCTGATGCGTGATCCCGTCGGCGCGCAGGCCCGCGATGTAATCGCCGTCCGCGACATCGAAACCGCTGCCTTCGTCAATCAGATAGTGGACTGCAGAATGGGGATCGGCAGCGAGCCGGCGGCGATAGTCTTCAAGGTCCACGCCTGCCCGCCGCGTCAGGGGCTCAGCGAATTTGTCCAGGTAATCGGGCGCAGCGATGGCAAAGCCGGTAAGATAGGCTTCCCACACGTCGCGGTCGCCATGGACTGCGCAGATGTCGATGATGCCGGGCCCGGCGCTACCGTCAGCCATTGATACGATCCCGCTTCAATATGATGCCGTGCGCCTCGCGATCCCAGACGTCCGCCGTTCGCCCTTCGGCGCGCAGTTCGGTCTTCAGGATCTTCGCGGTCGGTGTCTTCGGAAGATCGTCGAGGATACGGATGTAGCGCGGCACCATGTAATAGGGCATCCGGACGCGCAGATGATCGACAAGGGCGGCCGGATCGATCGACGCCCCGGGGTTGGACGATAGCGCCACCATGACTTCATCTTCGCCGAATTCGCTGGCGACGGCATAGGCGGCGGCTTCGCGGACCGCACCGAACGACAGGCATTCGCGCTCGACCTCGTAGGAGGAAATATTTTCCCCCCGGCGGCGTATCGAGTCCTTGGCGCGGTCGACGAAGTAATAATCGCCGTCGGCCGAGCGGCGGAAGAGGTCGCCCGTGTGAAACCAGCCATTGCGCCAGACTGCGGCCGTCGCTTCGGTATTGCCGGCGTAACCATGGGACGTCGACCACGGGCGGTCGACACGGACGAGCAGTTCGCCGACCTCGCCGGACGCGACCTCCCGATCCTGCGCATCCGCGATACGCAAGGTCACGCCGACGCGCGCGCGCCCGCAGCTTTCGGCATCGGCCTGATCTTCGCGTGACAGGATAGGCACCGCCAGTTCGGTCATGTTGAACATGGTCCGGGTGGCAACGCCAAAGCGCGCGGAAAAATCCGTCGCCGTCTGCCCGTGCGGCAGCACATAAGCCCATTGCAGCCCGTGATCCCGTTCACCCGGCGCTGGCGCCTGCTTGTTCAGAAATCCCGCCATAGCGCCCAGAAGCGTGCAACAGGTCGACCGCGTTTCGCGTACCACGTCCCAGAATCGCCCGGTCTCGAACTGTTCGGGCAGCGCGATCGAATGCCCCAGCAAAAGGGTTCCGATGGTTCCGATCGTCCCGCCGGCGTGAAACAGGGGCAAGGTCACGAGATAGCGCAGATCGGCGCGGCTCTTGTCCTCGAACGCGACGAGGGCGGCCGTCGCGCCGTGGCAATAGGAACTGAGGACCCCCTTCGAGGGCCCGGTCGTTCCCGATGTATATATGATCGCCTGCTCGTCCCAAGGCTCGATGGGCTCCTCCAGCCGGAGCAATGCCGCGTCGATGCCGGCATCGAGGCAGTCCCCGCCCAGCAACGGCCTTGCTCCCTTTTTTCCGACATCGCGCTGGTCGATCAGCAACGCCGGCAACGCCGGGTCGATGTCCGCCTCGTCAAGCCGCGAAACGAGGCTGGAATGACAGATGATCAGTTTCGGTTCCGCAATCTCGACCGCGTTGCGCAGGATCGAGCCCCGATAGGCAAGATTGATCGGCGCGTAGACCGCACCCAGCCAGTTGATCCCGAACCAGACGCGCAAGGCGTCGGGTCCGTTGGGAAGCCAGCTCATCACGCGGTCGCCCCGCGCGACGCCGAGCCGCGCCAGTCCCGTCGCGACCAGACGGGCCTGCCGGCCCATTTCGGCAAAGCTCCACTGCCCGCCGCCGGGAAAAACGGCGTAAGCCTGTTCGCCGCGTTCGCCTTCCCATCGCTCGAGCGCATAGCGCAGTACGGACTGGTCCCGCGGCGGAACGTCAGAGTTCATCCAGCTGAAAATGCTCATTGGTTCACCTGCCCGTAAATGTCGGCTTGCGGTTCTCGATAAAGGCGCTGGCACCTTCCCTCGCATCTTCGGTTTCGAAAAAACAGGTCTGGTGCGCGGCTTCCTGCAACATGGCGCGGGCGTCGAGATTGCGTCCCTCCGACGCTGCGAGCAGCCTTTTCTGCATCGCGATGATGCGGGTCGGACCGTTCGCCAGCCGGTCCGCCAAAGCCGCGACGCCGTCGATGAATTCGCCGTCGTCGAACATATGGGTCGCGAGGCCGATCGCCACCGCCTCCTCTGCTCCGACCGCACGCCCGGTCGCGAAAATCTCGAACGCGCGCGCGGATCCGACGACATGGCCGAGATAGGCGGCATTCCCGAGCTGTGCGATTTTGACGAGCCCGCTTCCCATGACGGCAGAGCGCGCCATGCACCTTATGTCGGCGGCGCACGCAAGCTCGGTGCCGGCGCCGAACGACAGGCCGTTGACCGCCGCGATGACGGGCTTGGGGCACCGGGTCATGAGCTGCGCTACCCGCATGTAAAGGCTGGATTTGTCGGTCGGATCGACAGCGGCGCGCTCATGATCGAAGTCGCCTTCGAGAAAGGCCTTCAGACCCGCGATATCGTCACCGGCGCAAAAAGCGCGGCCCGAACCGGTCAGGACGACCGCCCGGACATCAGCGTCACGTTCCGCTGCGTGAAAGGCCTTGAGGAGTTCAAGACCCAGTATCCGGTCGATCGCGTTCAGCGCCGCCGGCCGGTTCATTGTCAGCCAGAGAACGCCGCCCTCGCGGCGCACCTGCAGGCAGTCATTGTCATGTGCGCTTGGCATGGAGGCTCCAGTCATGGTTTGTGTCGCCCGGCGTGCGGCTGAACCAGCGCGGATAGCCGTGCAGCGTCTGGCCGCCGTCGATCAGGATTTCGGCCCCGGTGATGAAGGTGGAACGGTCGCTCAACAGGAAAAGCGCAAGCTCGGCGATGTCTTCCGGTTGGCCCAGGCGGCCCACAGGCGTCTCGCCGACGATGTCGGCGCTGATGTCCGGATCGGCGAGAAGCCCCGATGTCATGCGCGTTTCGATGACCCCGGGCATGATCAGGTTGGCACGAATGCCGTGCGCGCCCAGCTCACCCGCCAGCGTCCGCGAAAGCATCCGCAGACCCGCCTTCGATGCGCCATAAGCGCCAAACAGCTCTGCAGCATGGGCGGCGGCGGTCGACGCGTTGAACAGCAGGGCGCCGCCCCGGCGCGTGCCGATCATCAGCCGGGCGGCGGCCTGGGCGACGAGAAAGCTTCCAGTCAGGTTGATGTCTACATGCTGCTTCCAGTCCTTGACCGCCACGTCCAACAGCGCGCCATAGCGGCCGATACCGGCGTTGATGAAGGCACCGTCGAGCGCGCCGAGACGATCCGAAAGCTGTGCGGAAAGACGGTCGACATCCTCTGCCTCGGCTTGATCGCAGGCGACGGCGATCGCCTCATGTCCCGTTCCGTCCAGTTCCTTCGCGAGCAGTTCGATCGGGTCGAGATGCCGGTCGGTCAGGCACAGACGGGCTCCGGCCGCCCGCAGTAGCCGCGCGGTCGCGACCCCCATGGCGCCCGCCGCGCCCGACACGAGAAAGGTCCGGCCAGCAAGCTCTTGCACCGGCCCGCTCACAGCCTCGCTCCGCCCGACACGTGGATCACCTCACCCGTGACATAGGATGCGTCACGCGAGATCAGGAACGCGACGACCGAGGCGATTTCCTGTGGCTCGCCGTACCGCCGGAGCGGTATCTGTTCCATCATCCGCAGCCGCAGGCGATCTTGGCTGCCATCGGCGGGATTGGTCATTTCGGTCTCGGTCATGCCCGGCGCGACGGCATTGACCCGGATTTTATGCCGGGCGAGTTCCATCGCGGCGCCCTTCGTCAGCGAGACCACTCCGCCTTTGGACGCGACATAGGCGATCTGCCGGGTCATTCCCTTGTAGGACATCGAGGCAATATTGACGATCGCTCCGCCGCCGCCGCGCGCGATGCGGCAGCGGGCGAAATTCCTCGTGAGCAGATGCACCGCGGTCAGGTTGATCTCGATCACGCGGTCCCAGTCGGCGTCGGGGAAATCCTCGATCGGCGCCATGCTGACGATCCCCGCATTGTTGACGAGAGCGTCCATACCGCGCTGATCGGCCCAGTCGGCCAGGTCGGTGATCTGGTTCCGGTCGTCGAGATCGGCAACGCGATACTCGGCCGCAAGCTCGGCCGCGAGCGACGCGAGGGTCGCCGTGTCGCGATCGGTCAAAAGCAATCGCGCGCCGCGCGCCGACAGCGTCCGGGCGGTAACCGCTCCGATCCCGCCGGCGGCGCCGGTGACCAATATGGTGAAGCCTTCGAGTGAATTGGCAATCGTCACGGTCTTATCCAGCCTCCATCGACAAATAGTGCGTGGCCGGTGACGTAGCTGGCGTCGTCTGACCCCAGCCACAGCACAGCTTCCGCGATTTCTTCCGGACGCGCGAGGCGTCCCAGCGGCAACGAACGCGCAAATTTCTGCGAATGACGGTGCAGATTTGCGTCCGATTTGAGCATTTCAGTGTCGACGAAGCCGGGACAGACCGAGTTGACGCGCACGCCGGCTGGCCCGAGCTCGAGTGCGAGCGACCGCGTCAGCGAAATCAGCCCGCCCTTCGAGGCGTCGTAGGAGCATTGATCCTTCATCCCGTAGGCGGCGGCCGAGGCGATGTTGACGATCGCGCCGCGTGCCTGTCGCAACGCTTCCTGCGCAGCCCTCGCAAGGAGAAAGGGACCCGTCAGATTCACGTCCAGAACCTTGCGCCAATGATCGGTCTTGTGGCTGGCTAGCGGAGCGGCGCGTCCGATCGCGGCATTGTTGACGAGGACAGCGAGCCGCCCTTCCCCGTCGCAAGCTTTGGCAACAATCCCGGCGCAGGCATGCTCGTCCGAAATATCGCCCGGAACCGCGATCGCATCGCTTCCCTTTTCGCGCAGCGCGGAAACAGCCCGATCGACGTCGGCGGGGTCCCGGTCGTTGACCGCGACCCGCGCGCCGCGCGCGCCGAACGCATGCGCTATCGCCAGGCCGATCCCCCGCGCCGCACCCGTCACCAGCACCGGCCGGCCGCTCATATCGTTCTGACAGGTCATCGCCGCATCCACCCCCCGTCGACGAAAAGCGTGTGGCCTGTGACATAGCTCGCGCGCTCGGACGCGAGCCATGCGACCGCAGCGGCAACCTCCTCCACCCGCCCCGTCCGGGCGATCGGCAAGGTCGCGACGAGGCGTTCCGCCACCGCCGCCAAATCGGGCGCTTCCTTCAACATCTCGGTATCGACGAAGCCCGGCGCCACCGAATTGGCGCGGACGCCCATCGGGCCCATTTCGACCGCCAGCGAGCGCGTCAGCGTCGCGAGTCCGCCTTTCGAGGCGTCATAGGCGGCCTGTCCCGCAAAGCCGACGACGGCTACCGACGCGAGGTTGACGATGGCGCCCCGCGTTGCCGCAAGATCGTCGGTCAGTTCGCGAACAAGGCGGAACGCCGCCGACAGGTTGATGTCGATGACGCGGTCCCATGCCGCATCGTCATGCGCGGTAAAGTTGCCGCGAAACTCGACGCCGGCATTGTTCACCAGCACGGCAATCGCACCATGGGCGGTGCGCGCCGCATCGGCGATCCGGCGCGGCGCCGCGCGATCCTGCAAATCCGCGACCAGCGTCTCGATCGCCGTGCCCTCTCCACGGCATTTGTCGGCGGTTTCGGCGAGACCGGTTGCGTCGCGATCGACGAGCAGCGAGGGCGCGCCCTCGCTCGCCAGCCGTATCGCGATCGCGCGGCCGATCCCGCGCGCGGCACCGGTCACGATCGCGGGACGCTGCGTGAAACGCGCTTCGGTCATTCGAACACGCTCAAGGGATGCGCGTGCCGCCGATATCGCCCTTCCCACCGCACCGCGGTCGCATAGTCGACCGGGCGCCGCCGCTCGATCGCCTGGTGGAAAGACCTCGCCTCGATCGGTCGTTCGACGATGAACGACAAGGCATCCGATCCCGCGCCAAAGCCGTAGGACAGAAGCCCGACCCGGTCGCCCGGCTGCCGTTCTTCCATTTGACGGAGCAGTGCGGCGAGCGGCGATGCTGCGCCGAGGTCTCCAAGCATCGGCGCAACCGCTCCGCCGGCAAAAAGCTCTGCATCGATCCCTGCGGCGCGCGCCAGTCGCCCCGTCAGCCGGCCATCGGGCTGCTGCGCCGCGACGGCCGCGAAGTCCGCGTCATCACCCAGCCTCGCAAGCAATAGCTCCCAGGCGCCGACCATATGCTGCAAATCGCCGAGGCCGCTCGATGCAAAGCCCGCACCGCCCGACCGGACATAGGGATCGCCCTCTAGACGGAAACCGTCAGCAGCATCGGACGCGGTCGAGGCCAGTGCTTCGAAGCGTGCGGCAATATTGGTGTTGCCGACAAGAACGCAGGCCGCCCCGGCGCCTGCGGTCATTTCCAGCGGATCGCCCGGCGCGGCCCGCAGGCAAAGTGCGTCGGCACCAACCGCCAATGCATATTCGGAAAAGCCCGCGCGCACCCATGCAATCGCCATGGCGAGTGCCGCCGTCCCCGACTTTCCGCTGAACCGCACATCGGTCGCGAAAACCGCCGGCGCGATCCCGAGCATGTCGGCAAGCACCGCCGCCGCCGAACGGGAGAGGTCGGGCGACGACTGGGTGCCAAAGAAGATCGCGCCGACGTTCGACGGAAGCGGCGCGAGCCTGCGCGCAGCTTCGGCCGCCAGCGTGATCACATCGGCGTCGGGGTCAAGAACCGCGCGCTCGCGCACGCCGCTCCGCCTTGCGGATCCCGACTGCCAGACCGCTTCGACGTCAGCCGTTGCCAGACGCCCCGAAGGCGCAGCAAACGCCAGGTCGACGATACCGACGGCCGCCGTCATGATGCCACCCGGAATTTGAAGCCATAAAGCGCGAGGCCCGATTGTTCGGGACGCCATTTGCGGATGACCATCTCGACCGGCTGTTCGGGTGCAAGACAGTCATATTCGGCGTCCACCACCTCGGCCATCAGGACCGGCCCCTCTTCGAGACGGATCATTGCGAAGGGACGCGGAGCGCGGTCGCCGTGACCAACCAGCGGCGAATGATCTTCGGCCAGACAAATCACCGCGCCGCGACCCGAAAACACCGCTTCTTCCTGAACAGCATCGACGCAGCGAGGACAGCGTCGCCGCGGCGGGAACGAACAGGACTGGCAGGTCCGGCAATGGCTGCCGACAAGGCCATAGCGATTGCGGCGGGTGCGCCACGCGCGGGCGGGTCCGGCAACGACCGGCCGGGCCGTAACATTCTGGCTCATTTTCAGTTTCCTTTCAGAACCGCGACGGCGCTGACCGCATTGTTCCCGCCCATCGACTGGGCCACACCGACCCGCGCGCCGGCGACCTGGCGCTCGCCTGCCTCGCCGCGAAGCTGCGTGACGGTTTCGCAGATGATGCTGATGCCGGTGGCGCCGGTGGGATGGCCCAGACCTATGCGGCCACCGTCGGTATTCGTCGGACAGGTGCCGCCGAGCGCCGTTTCGCCGCTCGCGACGGCGCGCGCCGCTTCGCCGCGAGGAAAGATGCCGAGCCCTTCCAGGTGGAGCGAGCCCATGACGCTGAAACAGTCGTGCACCTGCGCCACGTCGACATCGCGCGCGGTGATGCCGGCCTCCCGATAGGCGCGTTCGGCGGCGATGCGTGTCGGCACGGCCTCGGCGATATCGTCCTCGCCGGGCCATGCGCCGAACTTCGCGCCCATTGCGTTCGGTCCCGTGGCGGCCGTGATGCTTGCGACCTGCACGGCGCGCCGACGCGACGCAT
>NZ_DATMST010000235.1:0-16054 GCF_035565275.1 Sphingopyxis sp. | reverse complement strand
ATCCAGACTGCCGCGATCGTCGCGCTGCGCCGCCAGCTTGCGGGGCTCGGCTCCGACCGCGTGCGCGACGGCGCCGTGGTCGTGCTCGACAATGCGACCGGCGAGGTGCTCGCGTATGTCGGGGGCGTCGGTTTGAAATCGACCGCCGCCTCGGTCGATGGCGCCAATGCGCGGCGGCAGGCGGGCTCGACCCTGAAACCGCATCTCTACGCGCAGGTCATCGAGCATGGCTGGCTCACCGCCGCGTCGATCCTCGACGACAGCCCGGTCCAGCTCGACACCGCCTCGGGCCTCTACGTCCCCAAGAATTACGACCACAGCTTCAAGGGACCGGTCAGCGTCCGCCAGGCGCTCGCCTCTTCGCTCAACGTCCCCGCGGTCCGCACGCTCCTCATCGACGACGTCCAGCAATTCCGCGACCGCCTCTGGGCGCTCGGCTACCACGGTCTTGTCGAGGACGGCGAGTACTACGGCTTCAGCCTCGCGCTCGGATCGGCCGAAGTTTCGCTTGTCGAGCAAGCCAACGCCTTCCGTACCTTCGCCAATCGGGGCCGCTACGCCACCGTCCATTTCATCCGCGGCGAAAAAGCGGAAGACGCGCGCCAGATCGTCAATCCCGCAGCCGCCTTCATCGTCGGCGACATTCTCGCCGACGCCTCCGCCCGCACCGACGCTTTCGGCGCCGACAGCGCGCTCCGCCTTCCCTTCTGGGCCGCGGCCAAGACGGGCACCTCGAAGGGCATGCGCGACAATTGGTGCATCGGCTGGTCCGACCGCTTCACCGTCGCGGTGTGGGTCGGCAATCTCGAGGGCGATTCGATGCGCGCGGTCTCCGGCACCTCGGGCGCCGCACCGGTGTGGCGCGACGTAATGCTCGCGCTCCACGCCGGAAATCCCGGCAAGCCACCCGCGATGCCCGAGGGCGTCGAAGTACGTCAGGTCGCGCTCCCCGGCACTCGCGAACCGCCGCGTCGCGAATATTTCATGTCCGGCACCGCGCAAAGTGAAATGGCCGCGGCGCCGCAAGCCGCACGCCGCCCGCGCATCACCAGCCCGGTCAGCGGCAGCGTCTATGCGCTCGACCCCGACATCCCGATCGACCGTCAGCGCCTCGCGGTCACGGTCAGCGGTTCGGTGGCCGGATACCGGCTGATCCTCGACAGGAAAGTGCTCGGCGACGCCGATGCGGGCGGGCAGATCTTGCCTCGCCCCGGGGTCCATATGCTTACGCTTGTTGATCCAGGCGGCCGAATGATTGACCGCGTGCGCTTTACCGTACGGTAAGGCGTGCCTCCCCGTGAAATTAAGTTGCGCTGACGCGCGGAGCGGCTAGTCTGCCGCGCCAGGAGAGGGGCGGCAGTTCAGTCGCCCACAAGGGGATGAATATGCTATTTGACCGCGTAAAGCCGTTGGATGCCATTTTGGCGACAGCGGAAAAAAAGTCGCTTACGCGCACGCTCGGCGCCTTTCAGCTTACGATGCTGGGCATCGGCGCCGTCATCGGAACCGGGATCTTCGTGCTGACTGCCGAGGCCGCGCAAAAGGCGGGTCCGGGCATGATGATCAGCTTCATCATTGCCGGTTTCGTCTGCGCCTTCGCCGCGCTCTGCTACGCCGAAATGGCCTCGATGGTCCCCGTATCGGGCTCGGCCTACACTTATAGCTACGCCGTGATGGGCGAGCTGATCGCATGGATGGTCGGCTGGGCGCTGATCCTCGAATATGCCGTCGCGGCGGGCGCCGTATCGGTCGGCTGGTCGGGCTATGTCGTGGGCCTGATCGAGCATAGTTTCGGAATAGATATACCCGCAAAATTCGTGCTCGGGCCGTTCGACGGCGGCATGATCAACCTGCCCGCGATGTTCATCGCGGGGCTCGTCACCATGCTCCTCGTGATCGGTACGCGCGAATCGGCGACGATCAACGCGTTCCTCGTGGTCATCAAGGTCGCGGCGCTCACGCTCTTCATCATCCTCGCCGTGCCCGTCATGAACATGGAGAATTTCCAGCCCTTCGCCCCGCTCGGTATCGGCGGGATCGGCGCCGCAGCAGCATCGATCTTCTTCGCCTACGTGGGCTTTGACGCGGTCTCGACCGCAGCCGAGGAAACCAAGAATCCGCAGCGCAACATGCCGATCGGCCTGATCGGCAGCCTTGCCATCTGCACCATCTTCTACCTGCTCGTCGCCGCGGGCGTGATCGGCACGGTCGGCGCGCAGCCGGTCGGCATCGACGCTGCGGCGGGCCACGCGCTCGAACCCGGCAGCCGCGAACTCGCTGCGGCGTGCGGCGCGATCGGTGACCAGGCGGTGGTGTGCTCGAAGGAGGCACTCGCTTGGACGATGCGCGAAATCGGCTGGCCGCAGATCGGCAATCTGATCGGCCTTGCCGCCGGCCTCGCGTTGCCGTCGGTCATTTTGATGATGATGTTCGGCCAGACCCGCATCTTCTTCGTGATGAGCCGCGATGGTCTGCTCCCCGCCGCCTTCTCGAAGATCCATCCGAAGTTCAACACGCCGCACGTGATCACGATCATCACGGGTATCGCGGTCGCGCTGTTCGCCGCCTTCTTCCCCGTGGGGCAGCTGGCGAACATCTCGAACTCGGGCACGCTCTTCGCCTTTGCCGCGGTGTCGATCGCGGTGATGGTGATCCGCCGTACCGATCCGGGCCGCCACCGTCCGTTCAAGACGCCGCTGATCTATGTCACGGCGCCGATCGCGATCGCGGGCTGTCTCTATCTCTTCTTCAACCTCGACCAGAAGAGCATCAACCTCTTCCTGATCTGGGCCGCGGTCGGCCTGGTCGTCTACTTCGTCTACAGCCGCTCGCGCAGCCATGTGGGCCAAGGACATGTCGAGGTGCACGAGGATGATGCGGACGCACCGCCGCCGCCGGTTCCCCCGGCACCGTCGTTCAACTGACGGTTCGCGCGAACAAACGGGAAAGGGGGCTTCGGCCCCCTTTCTTTTTTGGCAGGTGCATCGATTGAGGCCGCCGCCGCCAGCGACCGGAAGTCGAGGTCAAAGATGCGATCCACGGCGAAAACCGGGGTGCACGGGGGTAACCAAGCGGCAGCCAACCACCCCGAAGCAGGTGGCCACCAACTGCAGCCGATATGCCCTCAATACGGACTTTTCGGCGCGGTTCCCGGCCGGGTGAACAGCTTGCCGCGTTCGGCCCAGAAGACGAGTGCCAGACCGACGATCGCGCTGATCAGGAAGGCGTAGGCCAGCGGCAGCGTCGTGCCGTCATATTGCTGCCCGATCGTCGCACCGACGGTCGCCGCAAGCAGCGTCTTGGCAAAGCTCTGGTACGACGAGGCGACGCCGGCCATGTGACCGAAATCTTCCATCGCGATCGAACCGAAATTGCTGCCGATGAACCCGACGAGGCCGACGTTGACCATCATCAGCGCGGTGAACATCCACAGCGTCTCGACCCCGCTCAGCGCTGCTACGATCTGCAGGATCGAGGTCGCCATGAAGGCGAAGACCGCTGACTGCGAAACACGCCGCGCGCCGAACCGTTCGACGATCGCGGCGTTCGAGAAATTGGCGATCGCGATGCCGATGGCGACGCAGGCGAAGATCAGCGGGAACATCGCCCGCGCGCCGAACACCTCGGCGATGATCTGCTCGCTGCTGTTGAGATAGCCATAGAGCGCGCCCTGCATCATCCCCGACGCGATCATATATCCCGCGGCGCGGCGGTGGCGCGTCACCGTCGCCCAGCCCGCGATCATCGTGCGCAGATCGAGCGGGCGCACGTCGGCGGGATCGAGCGTCTCGGGAAGGCGGCGAAGCCACAGCAGCATGACGATCGACATCACCGCGAGCACGATGAAGATCGAACGCCAGCCCGCGACGGCGGCGATTCCGGCGCCGATCGTCGGCGCGATGATCGGCACGATCATGAAGACGAGGAAGATCAGCGACAGCCGCTTCGCCATCGCATCGCCCGCGAACAGATCGCGGATCACCGCGACGACCACGACGCCGAGCGCGGCGCTGACCAGTCCGTGGATGAAACGCAGGACGAGCAGCATCGCAAAGCTCGTCGCGAGCCCGCAGCCGATCGCCAGCGCCAGATAGGCGAACAGCGCCGGAACGAGGACGCCCTTGCGTCCGAACCGGTCCGACAGCGGGCCATAGAGCAGCGAGCCGAATCCGATACCGAGCAGGTAGACCGAGATGACATGCTGACGGTCGTTGGCCACGGTGACGCCCAGCGCTTCGCCGATCGCCGGCAGCGCGGGCAGCATCGAATCGATGGCGAGCGCATTGAGCGCCATGACCATCGCCATCATGACGACCATCTCACGGTCGCCCGGCAGGCTCCGTTGGGGGGATTGGGCCGGTTTGTGCATGGCAGCAGCCTATGCGCCCATGCCGCTGCTTTGGATAGCCCCCAAGGCGAAAGGGCATTGCTATGCAAAGCAAAAGGGCGGCCGCCGCCTCCCCTTTCGGGAAGGCGGGCGGCCCTTCGCTATTTTTCGGCCTGTCTGGCTCAGCCCTGGCGCGTGCCGGTCATCGCCATCGAACCGAACGCACCGGCCTTGATCGTGCCGGTCAGCGCGTCGCCGTCGATCGTGGCTTCGCATTCGAGCGTCATCGGCATCGGCACCTTCATGTTCATCGTCCACGTCAGCTTGTTGCCGTCGACCTTGCCATTCTCGACATCGAGCGAACCCATCGCGCCGGCGTTCTGGCCGGTGAAGCCGTCGCCATTGCTGTTCACGGTAAAAACCGACTTCTGGTCGCCCATCGGCGACTTGGTAACGCAATCATAGCTGCCATCAACCTGCGACATCGAAACTCTCCTACTGAAACTGATGTTAATTAGCGGGAGACACCGTTTCCACCGGCAAACCCAATCCGTCAAGCTGCGGTTTCACGACCGCGGCGTCGCCGACGACGACATAGACGAGATCGTCGACACGCAGCGCCTTGCGCGCCGCCGCATCGATTTCGGCGGGAGTCATCGCTTCATAGGTTGCGGGGAGCGTTTCGTAATAAGTGTCGGGCCGGCCGAACTTGACGATGTTGCGTATCCCGCCCAGCACATCGCCCGAGGTCTCGAAACTGCCCGGCAATTCGCGCACGCTGCCGTTGATGCTCCATTCGCGCTCTTCGGGGGTCACGCCCTTCGTGCCGAGAAAGCTTTTGAGTTCGGTCTGCAGTTCCTTGATCGAATCGCCCGTGCGGTCGGCCTGAACCGGCGCCGCGGCGACCCACGCGATGCGGTCCTTGTCGCTCGATATGCGCGTGCGTACGCCATAGGACCAGCCCTTGGTCTCGCGCAGGTTCATGTTGAAGCGCGACAGGAAATTGCCGCCGAAGATGTCATTCGCAGACCGCAGCTCCTCGAGTTCGTCGCCGCCCTTCGCGTCCAGCACCCGCCCGGCGAGGATCACCGACTGCGGCGACTTGGGACGGTCGAACAGCAGGACGCGCGGTTTCGGCGCCGGAACCGCGATCTCGAAATGCTTGACCGGCTTCGCTGTCGCCGGGGCCTTCCATTGGCCCAGCGTCGCATCGAGCTGCTTCTTCACCTCGGCGAGCGTCGTGTCGCCGACGACGAAGACGCGCGCATTGTCGGGCCGGATCCACGTCGCGTGAAATGCCGCGAGCTCGTCGCGCGTGACCGCGGTCACCGCCTTGGCATCGCCCAGCCCCGATGGGGGGATGCCATAGGGGTGGTCGGCGCCATACAGCACCGGCATCAACACCCGTGATGCGATCGCGTTCGGATTGTTCATCTCGGCCTTCAGCCGGTTGAGTTGTTGCGCGCGTACGCGCTCCAGTTCCTTGTCGTCGAACGCCGGATTGCGGATATAATCGGCAAGCAGGCCAAGCGACGCGCCGAGATTGGGCTTCAGTGCGAACAGGCTGAAAACCGTTTCGTCAGCGTTCGCGGTCGCGTCGATCTGCGCCCCGAGCCGCTCCTTCGCCTCGGCGAAGGCGATCGAATCGAGACTGGTGGTGCCTTCGTCCATCAGGCTGAGCATCAACGACTGCGTGCCGAGCGCGCTGCGCGGATCGGCGGCATAGCCGGCATCGAAACTGACCGCGACATTCACCGTCGGCACCGTCGTTCGGCGCGCGAAGACGACCTCGACCCCGTTTTTCAGCTTCGTACGTTCGATCGCGGGAAAGTCGAGCGCGGTCAGATCCGCGACGGCCGGAAGCTTCGAGCGATCGGCGAAAGAGATCGGACCGCCCGTGTCGGGACCGGTGTCGCCCAGCGCGGGATTCCAGTAATGGTGCGGTCCGAACCTTATGTCCGCCTTGCCTGCCGCCACCGCGCCGCCGCGATTCTCGCCGCCTTCGGTACGCTCGCCCGGCGTGTAGGTCAGCGCGAAGGCTGGACGCGACAACCACTTCTGCGCGACCGTCTTGACCTGCTCGGGCGTTGCCTTGGCCATCCGGTCGAGCTCGACCTTATAATAGGCCGGATTGTTCGAATAGAGCGCACCCTCGGCCAGCGTGACGGCTTTCCCGCCAAAGCCGCCCACCGATTCGAGCGCCGTGATCGTCCCGCCCAGATAGCTCGCCGCCGCGCGCTGCAACTCGTCAGCCGTCGGCCCCGTCGCCAGGAAGCTCGCGATCTCCTCGTCGAGCCGCTTCGCGACGAGCGCGGGTTCGACCCCGGGCTTCACGTCAGCCTGGACAAGCACGATGCCCGCATCCTCGAACGGCTGCGTGACCGCGGC
Source organism: Sphingopyxis sp. (assembly GCF_035565275.1). Taxonomy (GTDB): domain Bacteria; phylum Pseudomonadota; class Alphaproteobacteria; order Sphingomonadales; family Sphingomonadaceae; genus Sphingopyxis. Next base: position 9,339 of record NZ_DATMST010000235.1, on the reverse strand, counting down.
GACGCTCACGGCGATCGGGTCCTTGCGCACCAGCGCATTGTCGAGGCGCGACGACGACAACCCGCCGAATACGCTCATCGCCATCTGCATCGGCACCGACTCGGCGTCGTTGAGACCGGGGATCGTCCACATCCGATAGATGCGGGTCGTCGGGATCAGGTCCTTGACCTCCTTCGCCAGCAGGGCCGGCAGCGTCGGCACCGACGTCGCAGGCGCCGGAACCGCAGCTCCGCGCGGAATATCGCCGAACCACTCCTGCACCTTGGCTTTCGCGGTCGCGACATCGACGTCGCCCGCGAGCACGAGCACGGCATTGTTCGGACCATAGTTGTCGGTGAACCATTTCTTCACGTCGGCGAGGCTCGCCGAATTGAGATCGGCCATCGAGCCGATCGCGCTGTGATGATAGGGATGGCCCTTGGGAAACAGATTCTCCTGAATCTCGTACCACAACAGCCCATAAGGGTTGTTGTCGCCTTGGCGCTTTTCATTCTGGACGACGCTGCGCTGGTTATCGAGCTTTTCCTGCGTCACCGCGCCGAGCAGATGCCCCATGCGATCGCTTTCGAGAAACAGCGCGCGATCGAGCGCCGCGGTCGGCACGGTTTCGAAATAATTGGTGCGGTCGAGCCAGGTCGTCCCGTTGAAATCGGTCGCGCCCACCTGCTGCAGCGGCTCGAAAAAATCACCGGGGGCATTTTCCGATCCGTTGAACATCAGATGCTCGAACAGGTGCGCAAAGCCCGTCTTGCCCTTGGGCTCGTGCTTCGACCCGACGCGATACCAGACCGACACCGCCACCACGGGCGCCTTGCGATCCTCGTGCACGATCACGCGAAGGCCGTTGTCAAGCGTGAAGGCTTCGTACGGAATGTCGACCGCCTTCACCAGATCGGCGATCGGCGCCGGAGCGGCCACCTTCGCCTTGGCGAGCGCGGGCCCCGCGGCGACGAGCGAACTGGTCACCGCCAGGGCGAGGGCGAAACGGTTGAAACGCGACATGGGCATCCCCTTGGATAAAGATGCAGGCACGCAAATGCCTGCCGAAGAGCGGGTGCCGGACAGCACTGTATCAACGGTTTAGGACAGCAAATCCCGGCTTTCAAGGCCGATAGAAGCGCGCTCCGCTCGCCTTCAACGCCGCCGGATCGAACAGCACGGGCTTCAGCTTGTGCGCCACGAACAGCGGCGCCTGATCGTTATAATGCGGGCTGTCGGGCCGCGTTGTCGCCGATCCGAACGGCTGGATCGATTCCGACCGCACGCGGCCATTCCCGTCCCATGTCACGAACATGATGAAACTGTCGCCGTGGCGGACCTTGAGCCGCCCGTCCGGCTCGGCATCCCACAGGGTCGACGCGCGCACCGTGTCGTTGCCGCCATCGAGCGGCAGGTCGACGCGGTTCGGGCCTTCGCCATGGCGAAGGCGCAGCACGGTACCGAGTTTGGGGTCGAGTCCGCCGAAATGTTCCTGCAGATGCGCGACGGTCTCTTTGAGCACGGTTCGCGGATCGGGCGCGGCGCGGCGCTGATAATGGCTGCCGTTCGCCGGGCGCAGCACCATCAGCGCGAGCGCATCGCCCTTCCCCCTGCCGTCGAGCGTCCAGTCCCACCGACTCAGCAGCTTTTGTGCCTCGCGAAGCGCCGGATCGTCTTTCGTATCGAGCGCTAGCAGCCGGTCCATCCACGCCTTCGCATAACCCGACCTTGCATAGGCGGTATCATATTTGATCGCCTTCAGCCGCGCCTCGTCGATCTGTCCCGACGCCTCGAACAGCTCGATCAGCCGCGTCGCGCGATTGGTCATATCGTCCTCGATCCCGAGCAGCGGCGAGAAAGCCGCCGCGTCGAGTTCGTCGCCCGGACCCGCCGCGACCCACGGCGTGTTGTTCGCGTTCATGACATAGCCCGAGCGCGGATTGACCAGCGCAGGCACGCGGTCGAACGGCAGCGTCTTCGTCCACAAATCCGCCGACGTGTCGCCGGGCAGCACGCCGCGCCAGTTGAATCCCGGCTGCCGGTCGGGGAACATCGCATTGTAGAAAAGCCCGATATTGCCCTTCGCATCGGCGTAAATGAAATTGGTCGCGGGAACGCCCTGCCCCGCCATCGCGGCGCGCCATTCGGCGAAACTTTTCGCCTTGTTCAGCCGGTAATATTGGGTGACCATATTCGCCTGATCGATGCCGGCATAGCGGATCGCAAAGGCGCCCTTTTCATTCTTCACCACCGGCCCGTGGACCGACCGGTAGACGGTGCGCGGCACGGGCAGCACGAACGGCCCGACCTTGACCTTCAGCCATACGCGCTCCTGTTCGAGCGGCCGCCACTGGCCGTCGAAGCGGTAGTTTTCGCCGCTGTCGTCGAGCACCAGCTTGTAGACGTCGATCAGGTCGGGCCGGTTCACCGTATTGGTCCAGCCGAGATATTTATTGTGGCCGAGGAAGGGATAGGGCGAGCCGGGGAAGTTCGCGCCCGCGAAATCCCAACCCTCCTGGCTGTGGACGACGAGTTCGTACCAGGCGACGCCGCCGGTCCACGGCTGATGCGAGTTCGAAACGAGGCGCGTCGCGCCGTCGGTCGAGCGCGCGGGCGCGACCGCGATGCCGTTCGACCCGTTGTCGGCAGGGTCGCGGCCGACCGGAGTCAGCTCGCGCGGGACGAGCTTGCCGGTGGCGTCGAGCGCAGGGCCTCCCTCGCGTCCCGGCTCCTTGCCCTCGACGAGCGAGCCGAGCACCGAATCGAGCCCGAAGAAAAAGGGTGAGCGCAGCACGAAACCCGCAACGACGTCCTCGCCGCTGACCGGGAACAGCCCCGACAGCCGCACCTCGCCGGGATGCTTGTCGGCATAATGGTTGAGCCCCGCCGCATAGGCGGTGAACAGCGCCTTCACATCATCGGGAAGGCGCGGCCAGTCGCGCGCCGTCGTCGCGCGGACGCCGAGCAGCGCCTCGGCATAATCGATCTTCGCGCCATCCTCGCCGAGCATCGCGCCGGCGCGCCCACGCGTCATCGCGAGCACTTCCTGCAATGTCGAAAAATCATCCTCGGCGTGGGCGTAAGCAACGCCATAGGCGACGTCGGCGTCGGTCTTGCCGAAGATATGCGGCACACCGAACTTGTCGCGCGCGATGCGAACGTCAGCCGGCTTGAACGCGGGCGCCGCCGGCGCCTCGGCGGTCAGCGGCTCCCATAAGGCAAGCGACGCCGCGGTCAGGACCAGCAGCAACAGGAAGCCCAGCAAAATCCGTCGCAGCATCGTTGGTCCTCTTACGCCTGTCCGCGCGACTTGTGGCGGCCATGTCGTCCGATGGCAAGCGACTGTCGTTCGTCGAGGCGGATTTGCTGGCGAGGCGTGCGCCGCTATGCAAGGGTCAGGTCATTGAACAACGGGGAATATCGAACCATGCGCATGAAGAGCCTGCTCCTGTCCGCTTGCCTGTCGCTCGCGATCGCGCCGTCCGCGATGGCGCAAAATATCGCCGGCTCGGGCGTCGTTCCCGCGACGACGGCGAACAGCGCCGAACGGGCGATTGCCTTCGCCGCCGATGCGCCCGCCGGTGCCGCGCTCGTGGTCGTGATGACCGACGCCGTGCTTCCGCCGCTCGACGGCATCGCGCTCGGCGCCGCCGAACGTCAGGCGGTCACCGCGGCGATTTCCGCAGCCGGATTCGAAGGCAAGCCGGGCTCGACGCTGTCGCTGCGCGGGATCGGCGCGCATCCGCACATCCTGCTCGTCGGCGCGGGCGCCACGCCTTCGTCGCTCGCTCTCGCCGAAGCCGGCGGCAAGGCCGCACAGGAGCTGAAAAGCGAAGCCCGTCCGGTGGCGGTCGCTGGCGCGTTCGGCGACACCTCGGCCGCCGATGTCGCCTATGGCTTCGCACTCGGCCAATATCGTTTCGACCGCTATCAGACGGTGGGCAGGAAGGTGCCGGCAACCGGCGCGGTGACGCTGGTCGGCGCGAATCCCGCCGCCGCCGAGGCGGCCTTCACCGGCCGCGGGAAACCGCTTGCCGACGGAGTCAGGCTGTCGCGCGATCTCGCCAACGAGCCGGCAAACGTCATCTACCCTGAAACTTTCGTTGCCGAGGTGCGCAGGGCTTTCGCGGGTGTCGCGGGCGTCAGCATCGAAGTGCTCGACGAGGCCGCGATGCGCAAGCTCGGCATGGGCAGCATCGTTGGCGTCGGACAGGGCAGCCCGCGCGGATCGCGCATGATGCTGGTCCGGTACCGCGGCGCCGGATCGCCCGACGCGCCGCTTGCGATCGTCGGCAAGGGAATAACCTTCGATTCAGGAGGCCTCTCAATCAAGCCCAACACCGGAATGGCCAATATGAAAGCCGATATGTCGGGCGCAGGATCGGTCATGGGCGCGGCGCTGTCGCTCGCGAAGTCGCGCGCGCCCGTCCATGTCGTCGCGGTTGCGGCGCTCGCCGAAAACATGCCCGACGGCAATGCCCAGCGCCCCGGCGATATCGTGCGGACAATGTCGGGCAAGACGATCGAAATTCTCAGCGCCGACGCCGAAGGCCGCCTCGTCCTCGCCGATGCGAATGAATATGTCGCCCGCGAATACCGGCCGCGCGCCATCGTCAATATCGCGACGCTGACCGGCGCGGTCGTCGGCGCATTGTCGGACCAATATGCCGGGCTCTTCTCGCGCGACGACAAGCTGGCCGCCGACCTTGTCGCCGCGGGCACCGCGAGCGGCGAGGAAGTGTGGCGCCTGCCGCTCCACAAGAATTTCGCCGAGCGCGTGAAATCGGACATCGCCGACGTCCGCAACAGCGGCAGCGACGGTCCGGGCGCCAGTCTGGGTGCCCATTTCATCGGCTTCTTCGTCGACGAGGCGACGCCTTGGGCACATCTCGACATCGCCGGGGTGATGCGGAACGACAAGGCAGCACCGCTCGTTCCCAAGGGGATGACGGGCTTCGGCGTCCGACTGCTCGATCAATTGGCGCGGTCCGGCGAGTAGGGGGGGAAAGCCCCTTGTGTTGTATATTGGCAACACTATCTCTCAGACAGAGAAAGGGGCTTTCTGAATGAACCTCGAAAAATTTACCGACCGTGCCAAGGGCTTCCTGCAGGCGGCGCAGACGATCGCGATCCGCATGAACCACCAGCGGATTTCGCCCGAGCATATCGCCAAGGCATTGCTCGAAGACAATGAAGGCATGGCCGCGGGCCTGATCGCGAAGAGCGGGGGCGAGGCCGTGCGCGCGGTCGCCGGCATCGACTCGCTGCTTGCCAAGGTTCCCGCCGTATCGGGGTCGGGCGCGCAGCAAACGCCGGGCCTCGACAATGATGCGGTGCGCCTGCTTGATCAGGCCGAACAGGTCGCAAGCAAGGCAGGCGACGGCTATGTCACCGTCGAACGCCTGCTGCTCGCAATGGTGCTCGCGCCATCGACCCCCGTTGGCAAGGCGTTCTCCGATGCCGGCGTCAAGGCTGATGCACTCAACAGCGCAATCAACGATCTGCGCGGCGGGCGCACCGCCGACACCGCCGGCGCGGAAGATCGTTACGAAGCGCTCAAGAAGTTCGCCCGCGACCTCACCGAAGTCGCACGCGAAGGCAAACTCGATCCCGTGATCGGCCGCGACGAGGAAATTCGCCGCACGATCCAGATCCTCGCGCGCCGTACCAAGAACAACCCGGTGCTGATCGGCGAACCCGGCGTCGGCAAGACCGCGATCGCCGAGGGCCTTGCGCTGCGCATCACCAACGGCGACGTTCCCGACAGCCTGAAGGACCGCCGTCTTCTGTCGCTCGACATGGGCGCGCTGATCGCGGGCGCCAAATATCGCGGCGAGTTCGAAGAGCGGCTCAAGGGCGTGCTCGACGATGTGAAGGCTGCCGAGGGCGAGATCATCCTGTTCATCGACGAGATGCACACGCTCGTCGGCGCCGGCAAGGGCGAGGGCGCGATGGACGCGTCGAACCTCCTTAAACCCGCGCTCGCACGCGGCGAGCTCCATTGCATCGGCGCGACGACGCTCGACGAATATCGCAAGCATGTCGAGAAAGACCCCGCACTCCAGCGGCGCTTCCAGCCGGTGTTCGTCGGCGAACCGACGGTCGAGGATTCGATCTCGATCCTGCGCGGGCTCAAGGAGAAATATGAGCTGCACCACGGCGTGCGCATCACCGATGCGGCCATCGTCGCCGCGGCGACGCTGTCGAACCGCTATATCTCCGACCGCTTTCTGCCCGACAAGGCGATCGACCTGATGGACGAGGCCGCGAGCCGCATCCGGATGGAGGTCGAATCGAAGCCCGAGGAAATCGAGACGCTCGACCGCCGCATCATCCAGATGAAGATCGAGGAATCGGCGCTTTCGAAGGAAACCGACGCCGCGTCGAAGGACCGGCTCGCAAGCCTGCAGGCCGAGCTTGCGAACCTCGAGCAGCAGTCGGCGGGGCTCACCCAGAAATGGCAGGCCGAAAAGGACAAGATCCACGCCGAGGCGAAGATCAAGGAAGAGCTCGACGCCGCGCGTTCGGCGCTCGACCAGGCGCAGCGCGCGGGCGATCTCGCGAAGGCGGGCGAACTCAGCTACGGCACCATCCCCGGCCTCGAAAAAAGGCTCGCCGACGCCGAAGCCGCCGCGGGCAACGCGATGCTGCGCGAGGAAGTCACCGCCGACGACATCGCCGCGGTGGTCAGCAAATGGACCGGCATTCCCGTCGACCGGATGATGGAAGGCGAGCGCGAGAAATTGCTTGGCATGGAGAGCACGCTCGAACAGCGCGTCATCGGGCAGGACGAGGCCGTCCGCGCGGTGTCGACCGCTGTCCGCCGCGCGCGCGCCGGGCTTCAGGATCCGAACCGCCCGCTCGGCAGCTTCCTCTTCCTCGGCCCCACGGGTGTCGGCAAGACCGAACTCACCAAGGCGCTCGCGCTTTTCCTGTTCGACGACGACAATGCGATGGTCCGCATCGACATGTCCGAATTCATGGAAAAGCACAGCGTCGCGCGGCTCGTCGGCGCGCCCCCGGGCTATGTCGGCTATGAAGAGGGCGGCACGCTCACCGAAGCGGTGCGCCGCCGGCCCTATCAGGTCGTATTGTTCGACGAGGTCGAGAAAGCGCACCCCGACGTGTTCAACATCCTGCTCCAGGTGCTCGACGACGGGCGCCTGACCGACGGGCAGGGCCGCACGGTCGATTTCACCAACACGCTGATCATCCTGACCTCGAACCTCGGCAGCCAGGCGATCGCGGCGCTCCCCGACGACGCGCCGGTCGAACAGGCCGAACCCGCCGTCATGGAAGTCGTGCGCGCACATTTCCGGCCCGAGTTCCTGAACCGGCTCGACGAGATCGTGCTCTTCAACCGCCTCGCGCAGCAGCATATGGGCGGCATCGTCGATATCCAGGTCGCGCGCGTCCAGAAGCTGCTCGCCGATCGCAAAGTCACGCTAGACCTGACCGATGCCGCGCGCGCGTGGCTCGGCCGCGTCGGTTATGATCCGGTGTATGGCGCAAGGCCTCTGAAGCGCGCGGTGCAGAAATATCTGCAGGACCCGCTCGCCGACCTGATCCTGAAGGGCGAAGTCAAGGACGGACAGGCGATCAAGGTCGACGAGGGCGACGGGGCGCTGAAACTCGCGCCGGCATAAACAAAAGGGCGGCAGAAATGCCGCCCTTTCCCTATCGTGGTCGGCCGATCAGCGGCTCCGCCTGATCGCGCGGTTCCTGTCCGTTGTTGAAACTGCGCGAAACGGCTTCCAGCGTATCGCGCGCATCCTGATTGCCCTTGTCGGTGATGCGCCGCCATTCGGCATTGGTGTTGCAGACGCGCAGCTTCTTTACCAGCGAGCCGATCTGCTCGATGCGGCGGCAGCGGATATAGTCGGGAGCATTCGCGGCGCGCCCCATATTATAGGCGTCGATCTCCTCGCCCGTCATTTCCGACGGTACGCGCGCGAACGGCGCTTCGGTCTCGCTCGCAACCGCGGCCGAAGCCGCCGACAGACCTATAAGAATTCCCAAACTCGCGATCTTACGCATCCGATCCTCCCATAAAGGGTTCCAGGCAGCGTTCAGTTGGAGCTGTTGCCGGCCTTGCTCTGCATTGCTTCGGCGGTCTCGCGCGCGCTGGTGCTGCCCTTCTCGAGCGCGACCTTCCATTGCTCATTGGTGTGGCAGACGCGGTTCTTCTTCACCAGCGAGCCGATTTCGACCGATTTGCGGCATTTGATATAATAGGGATGGGTCTGCGGCAGCCCTTCATTATACGCCTTGATCTCGGTCGGCGTCATCGCCGACGGCGCCTTTTCCGGCGGTGCGCGATCGGCGGGCGTCGCTTCGGCAGCAAAGGCCGCGGGTGCGGCGATCAGGGCGGCCGCGACAAAAGCGGACAAGCTGGTCTTCATGGCAATCCTCCTACCGCGGGCCCCCGCCCGCAGCCTCGATGGCGCATCATATTGGTCGCACGGGCTTTCGCAAAGCTGAATTTCGCAAAGGACGGACAGTCTGGCGCGCGGTCAGCGCGGGACCGCATAACCCGATCCGTCGGCCGATGCGAAATAACGCCGCAGCAGTTCATGCTCGCTGCTCGTCAGATGCGGATTCCAGACGTCGAAGATCAGCACCGCACGCAAATCGTCGCTGTCGTTCCACGCCTCATGCTCGATCGTGTCGTCGAAGGCGAACGCCGTGCCTTCCTTCCATTCCCGGGTTTCACCGCCGACGCGAAACCCGCAGCCCGGCGGGACGATCAGCGGCAGATGGACGATCGCGCGGGTATTGGTGACGCCGGTGTGCGGCGGGATGCGCGTATGCGGTTTCAGCATCGAGAAAAAAGCGCTCGGTGCGCGCCCCGCGATGCGCGCCCCCGGGATACCGGCGAGCGCAGTCGCCGTCGCGGGGCAGCGATCGAGCACCGCCTGGTTGGGCTCGCCATATTCCCACAGGAAGCAAGCCCCCCAGTCGAGCCGGTTGTCGAGCCCCGACCAGATCGATTCGGGCGTCCCTGGGTCCATCTTCACATAGGGCCGCAGCGACTCGCCCGGATCGTCGAGCAATGCCTGCAGCTCGGCACGGATCGCATCGGTTTGCGCCTCGATTTCGGCGAACCATGGGAAATGGCCGCGATCGAAAAATTCGTCGGCGGGCAGGAAGGGGTAATAAATGCCCGCGCACTCATTCTGATAGATGCGGCGGCGGCCGAGCGCGCTCGCGATGAAGGCGTCCCCGCGCCGCGCCTCGATTTCCGACAGGTCGCCACGCATCCCGTCGAGTGCGTCCGATGCCGCAGTAAACATCGTCTCGGTCGCCGCCGCGACAAAAACCTGCCCGTGCGCGAGCAGCGCTTCTCGACGTGGCGCAGGT
>NZ_DATMST010000234.1:0-5486 GCF_035565275.1 Sphingopyxis sp. | reverse complement strand
CTCGAGCGCGGGCAGCGGCTGGCCGCCGGCTTCGTCGGCGAACAGCAGCGCGCGGTCCGCCGGCCAGCCCTTGAGCAATTGCGGCAGCTTGACCGGTTCGGCGAGTTCGGGAAGCGCGGTGCGTCCGCATTGCTCGCACGCCTCGATAATCTGCGCCGCCAGCCGTTCCTGCCTGATGCGTTCGACGATCGTGCGCTCGGTGATCACGGGCTGCAGACGGCGGACGCCGAGTTCGGTTGCCTTTTCGATGATCCAGTCGAGCCGCGCCTTCTTGACCGGCGCGAAACAGAGCCACAGGTCGGGCACCTCCTCGCGCTCGCGTATCTGTCGTTCGATCCGTATTGCGAGCGACCTTTTGCCGGCATCGGCGACCACCCCCAGCCATTCGCCGCTGACATTGTCGAACAGGAGGATCGGATCGCCTGCCTTCATCCGCATGACGTTGAGCAGGTAATGCGCGGCCGGGCCGTCGATCGCGGGCGCGGCATCGGGCTCCAGCGGCGGGTCGACGAACAGGCGGGGCGTGCTGGCGGGTGGCCAGGCGGGAGTGGCAGGCATGGGGGGGCGATAGCAGAAGGCGGTTCCTCGTGCATCCCATCGCGACAGGGCGCGCTTCTGTCCTGAAACGGGTCAAAACGACGACTCGACGATGGGGAGCGTGGGGCCAATTAGCCATTTGGTAAGCAGTTCCCCCCTAGTGCGGGACGGTCCGCCATGCATCGGGAGCTTTGCGGCGGGTCGAAGAGGGGTTTTTGACCATGGGTGGGACCATATCCAGCCGCCTGCTGGCGGGCGCGAAAAGGTTTCGGCGCGACCAGCGCGGCAATGCCTTCATGCTGACCGCCGCGGCGCTCGTCCCCGTGGTCGGAATCGTCGGATCGGCGGTCGACATCGGCCGCGCCTACATGACCCAATTGCGTCTGCAGCAGGCATGCGATGCCGGCGTCCTTGCCGGCCGCCGCGCGATGGCCGCCGGCAGCTACGGCGCGGACGAGGAAGCCGAAGCGAACAAGATGTTCAATTTCAACTTCCCCGCCAACGTCTATGGATCCGAGAACGCCAGCTTTTCATCCGAGGCGTCCGAGGCGTCAGACGTCGTCGGCACTGCGAGCGTGAGCCTGCCGACCGCGCTCATGTATATTTTCGGCAAAGATCAGTTCAGCCTTTCGGCCGATTGCACGGCAAAGCTCGAAATCTCCAACATCGACGTGATGCTCGTTCTCGACGTGACGGGATCGATGCAGCAAACGAACGAAGGCGATGAGGATAACAAGATAACCGGGCTGAAGGCGGCGGCGAAGTCCTTCTTCACCACCCTGACCAGCGCGGACATCGGCGATGGCCAGCTCCGTTTCGGCGTTGTGCCCTATAGCACCACGGTCAATGTCGGAAAAATCCTCCGCGACGCAGATGCTGCCTGGCTGTCGCAAACCGTGACAGTGCCTTCACGGCGCTGGGGATCGGGGCAGGAAGAAGAATGCGGGTATGAAGGGTCGGGAAAGAACCGAAAATGGGTCTGCCGGATGGTGACGAAGAACCTCTATCATTATGAGGATCGGACTTTCACTGTCGGATCGCCCACGATCGGCTCCTCCGGTACCAGATTGACGTTCGCCACGGGATCAGGCGGGGGGAATGTGAACGCTCGCTGGGGCGGCTGCATAATGGAGCGGCAGACCACGTCCTTCGGTCCCGAAGAGACAGCGCCGCCCGAGGCGTTTGACATGGACATCGACATGGTGCCGACCGACGTCGACGCCACCAAGTGGAAACTGCTCCTTCCCGCCTTCGTTCACGATCGCCGGCAAGTTGCGCCGTATATGTCATCGACGAACTATTCGGCCGTCAGCAGTGTCGCCTGTCCCAATCCGGCGATGAAGTTGACGGTAATGACGAGCGCGGACCAAGAGACTTTCGACGACTATATCGATGATTTGACGACCGGCGGGGGCACCTATCACGATGTCGGCATGGCATGGGGGGCGCGGTTGATTTCGCCGACCGGGCTGTTCGCCGACGATAATGATGCCACCGACGATGGCGAGCCGATCGACCGGCACATTCTTTTCATGACCGACGGCCTGCTGGACACGTCGACCACCCAGCTGACGCACCAGGGGCTGGAACGGTCGATGGTGCGGGTCGGGTCGACCAGCAAGGCGGACTCGGATGCGCGGCACGCCAACCGGTTCCTGCAGCTTTGCCGGGCCGCGCGCGACCGGGGAATCACCGTCTGGGTGGTGTCCTTTGGCCTCACCTCGGAAGAAGAGGGGAGCGAGTCAAACAGGAACCTCAACCAATGTGCGTCGTCGGGTCAGGCTCTCGCGTCGAGCAATACGGCGGAACTGAACAGAAATTTCCAGTCGATCGCCCGGCAAATGTCGAAGCTGAGGCTGGCCCAGTGACGCGCCGGGGCACTCCGCTGCGCCGTCTCGGTGCGGACGAGCGCGGCGTTGCGCTGGTCGAGTTCGCACTGACCGCGCCGGTCTTCCTTCTCCTGTTGATGGGCATTTTCGACTTTTGTTGGCAGATGTATGCGCAGCAGGTGCTGCAGGGGGCGGTCAGTGCCGCGGGCCGCGACGCGACCCTGCAACAATTTGCGATCGACCAGTCCACACTTGACGACCGGGTCGAGGCACAGGTCCTGAACGTGTTCAAGAACGCCGAGGTCAGCTTTACGCGCAAGGCCTATGACCGTTTCGATCAGGTCGGTGTCGAGGAACGCTATACCGACGACAACGGCAACGGAAGCTATGACGAGGGCGAGTGCTTTGACGATTTCAACAAAAATGGCCGCTGGGACGCCGATCGCGGCAACGCGGGCAACGGCGGCGCCGACGACGTGGTCCTCTATACGGCGTCGATGACATTCGATCGCGTCCTGCCGGTGTGGAAAATGCTGGGGCAGTCGCAATCGACGACGCTTTCCTACTCGACGGTTTTGCGCAACCAGCCGTTCGCGGCGGGTAGCGATGCCCCCCCGGACGAATGCCTGTGACGGCCGCTTTCCGCATTGCCCGCCGGGTCCGGATCGCGATTCGCCGTGTTGCGCGCGACGCCCGTGCGGCGGTCATGATCGAAATGGCCTTTGCCATTCCGCTGCTGGCGCTGCTCGGTTGCGGTGGCCTTGAAATTGCCAATCTGACGCTCGTCAATACGCGGATCAGCCAGATCGGGTTGAGCGTCGCCGATAATGCCTCGCGCATCGCGGCGGGAAGCAATCTCGCGTTGCCGCGGGTGCGCGAAGTCGACATCAACGAGGTGTTCGCAGGCGTCGAAAAACAGGGCGAGGGGTTGGGGTTCAGGGAAAATGGCCGCATCATCCTCTCCAGCCTCGAACGGAATGACGACGACGGCCAATGGATCCATTGGCAGCGGTGTTACGGCGATCTGGATATCGATTCGGAATTTGGCCCGGAGGGGACAGGGGAGACCGGAGACGACTTTGCCGGCATGGGGCCGGAGGGCGAGGAGGTGACCGCCCCAGCGGGAACCGCCATAATGTTCGTCGAGGTCACCTATAATTATCGGCCCCTGCTTTATGGCAAATGGCTCGGTGCGCGGACGATCAAGTCGACAGCGGCGTTCAATATCCGCGAGGCGCGGAATCTCACCGGCGGCGTATTCGAACCCGGCACGCCGTCAACCTGCTAAAACCGATCGCGACGCGCGGTTCGAATCAGGATTTATCGTCGCGCCCGCGGCTGCTACACGGCCGCTGCCGATGACTGCCACTCACCCTCCCGACAGCCAGCTCCGTGGTTTCGTGGCCCTGCTTCCGTCCGCGGCGCGACCCTATGCCCTGCTTGCGCGGTTCGACCGGCCGATCGGCTGGTGGCTGCTTTACTGGCCCTGCGCCTGGGCGATCGGGCTGGGCGGCGGGGCGATCAGCCATTGGCCGTTGTTTCTGTGGCTGCTGGTCGGTGCGATCGCGATGCGGGGTGCGGGGTGCGTCTATAACGATATCGTTGACCGGGACCTCGACGCAAAGGTCGCGCGCACCGCGACGCGCCCGATCGCAAGCGGCGCGGTGTCGGTGCGGAACGCGCTGCTCTGGACCTTGCTGCTCTCGCTCGCCGGGCTATTGGTCCTGCTCCAGCTGCCGCGCGGCGCGCAGATCGTTGCGCTCGCCAGCCTGATTCTCGTCGCCGGCTACCCGTTCATGAAACGCATCACCTGGTGGCCGCAGGCATGGCTCGGGCTCGTGTTCAGCTGGGGCGCACTGGTCGCATGGATCGCGGTCGGCGGCACCGACGGGCTCGCGCTGCCTCTGCTCTATGCTGGCTGCGTCGCATGGGTCATCGGATACGACACCATCTACGCGCTTCAGGATATCGAGGACGATATGCTGATCGGTGTGAAATCGAGCGCGCGCGCGATGGGACGCCATGTGAAGGGCGGCGTCGCGCTATGTTATGCGATGGCATTTGCGTGCTGGGGCGGCGCGCTGTGGGCGGTGCGCCCCGATCCTCTGGCGCTCGTCGCGCTGCTTCCCGCGGCGGTGCATCTGACGGGGCAGGTCGTGACGCTCGATCCGGCGAACGGCGAGGATGCGCTCGCGAAGTTTCGCAGCAACCGCTTTGCGGGACTGTTGATCTTTGCGGCGATGCTGGTCGTGGGCATGGCGCCCTGACGCTTATTCGGCCGCGAGCAGTTCCTCGGCGCCGCCAAGGTCGACCGACACGAGGCGTGACACGCCGCGCTCGATCATCGTCACCCCGAACAGGCGGTGCATGCGCGCCATCGTCACCGCATTGTGGGTGACAATCAGATAGCGCGTGTTCGTTTCGCGGCTCATCCGGTCGAGCAGGTCGCAGAAACGTTCGATATTGGCGTCGTCCAATGGCGCGTCGACCTCGTCGAGGACGCAGATCGGCGCGGGATTGGTGAGGAACAGGCCAAAGATCAGCGCGACGGCGGTCAGCGCCTGTTCGCCGCCGGACAGGAGCGTGAGCGTGCCGAGCCTCTTGCCCGGTGGCTGCGCCATGATTTCGAGGCCCGCTTCGAGCGGATCGTCCGAATCGACGAGCTCGAGATGCGCCTGCCCGCCGTTGAACAGGGTCGTGAACAGCCGCTGGAAATGCCCGTTCACCGCTTCGAACGCCGCCAGAAGTCGCACACGCCCCTCGCGGTTCAGATTGCCGATCGACCCGCGCAGGCGGTTGACGGCTTGCGCCAGTTCCTCGATCTCGGCGGCGTTCTTTTCACGCTCGGTATCGAGCTCGGCGAGTTCGTCGGCGGCGACGAGATTGACCGGGCCCAGCCGTTCGCGGTCGGCGATCAGCCGGTCGTGCTGCGCCGATTCGGCGTTCGCATCGCCGACGCCATCGCTTTCGAACCCGACCTTTTGCGGCAGCAATGGCGGCGGGCATTCGAAACGCTCGCCCGACAGACGGCCCATCTCGATACGGCGGAGTTCGGCATTTTCGGATCGCGCGACGGCGCCGGCGCGGGTCTCGCGCGCCGCGGCGACGCGCTCGCGGATC
>NZ_DATMST010000233.1:0-3408 GCF_035565275.1 Sphingopyxis sp. | reverse complement strand
CTGCTCGAGCGCGTCACGCGGTGCGACGGGGCGCGCGCCGTCGCATCCGGCCAGCACGGCCGCCATCAGCAGCGCGCCCGTCCAGAGCCGGCGAAAATCCATTCAGGCCTGCATCCGGTATTGCTTGAGCAGGTCGTACAGCGTCGGCCGGCTGATCCCGAGCAGCTTTGCGGCGAGCGAGATATTGCCCTCGCTCTGCGTCATCGCGCGACGGATCGCGACGCGATCGGCTGCCTCACGCGCGCTGCGCAGGTTGAGCCAGGCCTCGTCGCCGCCATCACCATGGGCTGCATCCGCCCCTCCCATGTCCAGATCCTCGCGCATGACCAGCTTCCCGTCGGCCATGATAACGGCGCGCTTGATCCGGTTTTCAAGCTCGCGGACGTTTCCGGGCCAACGCCCCTCGTCGATCGCCTGCAATGCATCGGGCGCGAAGCCGCGCACCGCGGGATTCATCCCGGGCGCATATTGGTGAAGAAAATGCCGTGCCAGCAGCACCGCATCACCCGGCCGCTCGGCGAGCGCGGGGATCTTCACGACCATTTCGGCCAGCCGGTAATAAAGGTCGTCGCGAAAGCTCTGCCCGGCGATCATCGCGTCGAGATCGCGGTGCGTCGCACAGACAATCCGTGTGTCGACCGCGATCGCCTTGCGCCCGCCGATCCGTTCGATCGTCCGCTCCTGCAGGAAACGCAGCAGCTTGACCTGCAACGGCAGCGGGATGTCGCCGACCTCGTCGAGGAACAGCGTGCCGCCGTGCGCCAGTTCGATCTTGCCCTCGGTTGTCTTGACCGCACCGGTGAACGCCCCCTTCTCGTGCCCGAACAATTCGCTTTCGAGCAGGTTTTCCGGGATCGCGGCACAATTGATCGCGACAAACGCGCCGTCGCGTCGCGCGCTCGCCTCGTGCAGCCCGCGCGCGAGCAATTCCTTGCCGGTACCGCTCGCGCCGAGCAGCATGACCGAAACGTCGAGGTTTGCGACACGCTCGATCGTGCGCGCGACCTTCAGCATTTCGGGCGCGCCGGTGATCATTCCGCCCAGCACCCGGTTGTCGCCTGCCCCCTGATCGGCAAGACGCGCATTTTCGACCTCGAGCTCGCGGACATGGAAAGCACGGGCCACGATCAGCCCCAGTTCCTCGATGTCGATCGGCTTCTGGTAGAAATCCCACGCGCCGTTCGCGATCGCCGTCCGGGCACTCGCGCGTTCGCCATGCCCCGATACCACGATGACCTTGGTATCGGGCTTGATTTCGAGGATCGCCTTCAGCACGCGAAAGCCTTCGCGGGTACCGTCGGGATCGGGCGGCAACCCCAGGTCGAGCGTCACCACGTCGGGTTCCTCGGCGCGCAACACCTCGATGGCAGCATCATGGTCCCCCGCGACCAGCACCTCATAATCCTCATACGCCCATTTGAGCTGCGTCCGCAGCCCCGGGTCGTCCTCGACCACCAGCAGTTTGCGGATATTGGCCCCTGCCCCGTTCATTTCCCCGCTCATTTCGATGCCACTTTCATCATTTGCGCGTCGATTCCCGCGGCGCCATGCGTGTTGGCGAGCGGCAGCCACAGGGTGAAATTGCTACCCTTGCCGGGCTCGCTTGCGACGTCGATCGAACCGCCCATCGCACGCGCGATCTGCAACGCTTCGAAGGCGCCGAGGCCAAAGCCCGCTTCCTTCGTGGAGATGAAAGGCTTGAACAGTTCGTCGCGAATGAAGCTGCGAGTCATCCCGCGCCCCTGGTCGATCACGTCGATGCGCACCCGCCCCTGCTCGGCGACCGCGACCACCTGCACCGTCGTCCCGGCTTCGGACGCGTCGATCGCATTATCGACCAGATGCTGGACGATCTGCCGGATCGACCCCGCATCGCTCCATGCCGACAGCCCCGTCTGGCACCCGACGAACAGCGCGCGGCGCGACCGGACCCCGGCGGCAATGTCGTTCAGGATCGGCTCGACCAGCGTCCGTCCAGCTTCAGCCGCGGGACCGCGTTCGCGCGGCGACAGGCGGACCAGCAGGCCGCTGAGCCGCCCTGCCGAAACCTTCAGCGTCTCGACCATGTCGGCGCGGAAATCGGGCTTGTCGGCATGTCGCTCGGCGTTGCGCGCGAGCAGGCCGATCTGGCTCGCCAGATTCTTGATGTCGTGCATGATGAAGGCAAAGCGGCGGTTGAACTCGTCGAAGCGGCGCGCTTCCGACAAGGCCTGCTGACTTTGTGATTCGGCAAGATAGCTCGCCGCTTGCTGGCCGGCGATGCGAAGCACGTCGAGATCTTCCCAATCGAGCGCGCGCGATACGGGCGGCCGGTGCAGCACCGCGATCGCGATCATCCGCTGGAAATGCAGCACGGGAACGATCACCCACGCGCGGGTATCGGCAATCAGCCACTCGGGGATCGCCAGATTCTCTCCCCTCTGCCCGCGCCGCTCGACATCAAGATCGACGATGTGCCGCGTTTCCTGCAGCATGAACGCCGACCGCAGCGAAAGCCCCGCTTCCTCTTCGATTCCGGCGGGCCAGTGCCATTGCTCGGCAACGCGAAAGCTGCCCGACGCGTCGGGCAGCATCAACAGGGCGCCGGGGCTGCCCGTCAGTTCGGCGAGCGCTTTCGCGACGCGGCGATGAAGGTTCCGGTCGTCTTCTACGTCACCCGCCTGTTCGGTGATTTGACCAAGCGTCGCGGTGAAGCGCATCCATTCGGCCCGATAATCATAACGATGCTCGAAGAAATGCTTCGAAATCATCACCGACAACCACCCCCGCACGCGCCCCGACGCGAAGATCGACCCCCCGACACCCAGTGCGACGACCAGCGAGATCGCCTGCGCCAGCACGGCATAGTCGCCGCCGATCAGACGCGCGACCGCGCCGGCAAGACCGATCAGGATCAGATAGGCCGCGCCGCCCAGTAGAAGGAGCGTACGCGTCGCCGCCGTCCGCGACAGCCGCATCCGCTCGCGCCCGACATCCATCGCTGCGATCACATACGCCGGCAGCGTTAGCAGCACGACGGCGGGAAGCAGCAGGATCAGCGTCGTTGCTGTCTGGCCGGTCAGCGCGCCGATCAGCTGGACGTTGAGTTCATAGGCCCACAGCATCGCAAAACCGGCAGCGACCGTCATCACCGGCGTTCGCTGGCCGGTGCTGGCGCGGCGAACGCCGCCATCGACGATCAGCAGCCCCCCGACCGCGACGACCATCGCGGCCAAGGTCAGGGCCGGCGTCATCCACGGCTCGGCCTCTGCCCCGGCACGCAGATGCGCTGCGGTTCCCAGAACGAGCGTCAGCAGGCAGATCGTCACGAGCATGTGCAGGATCAGGCGCGCCGGCCGCGACATCGGCGCCTGCGGGGACCAGAAGGTCGCGCCGAGCCAGCCGAGCATCGCAAGGTCGCGCAGCGCC
>NZ_DATMST010000232.1:0-12121 GCF_035565275.1 Sphingopyxis sp. | reverse complement strand
CGCTGACGGTCGCGCGATAGAGGCCGGCGGCGGGGATGTGGCGTGTCGCCGCAAGCGGCGGCAGCGCGAAAGCGATCGCGATGAGCAGGCCATAGGCCGCGCTGACGGCGAGCGGCAGCGGATAGATGGCGATGCCCGGTTTGACCGGCAGCGCATCGCCCGCAATCGCGCCGATGATCGCGGGAGCAAGCGCTCCGACGATCAGCCCCGCGACGATCGACACCGCCGCGACCGCGAGGATCTGCAGGCCATAGATGCGTGCGACCGTGCCGCTGTCGGCGCCGAGCACCTTCAATGTCGCGAGGCCCGGGCGCTTGCCCGCGAGATAGCTCGCAACCCCGTTGCCGACGCCGATCCCGGCAATCACCAGCGCAGCCAACCCGACGAGCGAAAGGAACTGCCCCATGCGCTCGATGAAGCGCCGTGTGCCCGGCGCGCCATTGCTGCTGTCGGTGATGTCCCAGCCTGCATCGGGGAACTCGGCGGTCAGCGCCTTGCCGACCGCTTCGGCATTCGCGCTTTCGGGCAAGCGCACGCGATATTTGCTTTCGTAAAGGCTGCCCGGCTGGATCAACTGCGTCGCGGGCAGGTCGGCCAGCCCGATCATCGCGACGGGGCCGAGCGTGAAGCCTTCGCCCAGACGGTCGGGCTCCTCGGCGATCACGCCGTCGATCAGGAAGCTCTTTTCGCCGAACTTGACGCGTTCGCCGACCTTCAGGTCGAGCCGCGAGACGAGATCCTTGCCGATCCAGATACCGCCCGGGGGCGGCGGACCTTTGCGCGCGCCGCTTTCCAGCCGCATCGTGCCATAGAGCGGGTAGGCGCCATCGACCGCCTTCAATTCGGACAGCAACGCCTCACCATCGGGATCGTTTGCCATCGCGCGCAGCCGGACGGTGGCGGAGGGCGTGCCGACGCGGCGGAATCCCGCCATTTCGTCCGCGGTTGCCTCGCGCTGCGGCAGGCTGAACTCGACATCGCCGCCGAGGATCGTCTGCCCGCGCACTTCGAGCTCGGACGTGATGCCGCGCGTCAGGCTGCCGATCGCCGCAAGCGTCGCGACGCCGAGAAAGAGGCACACGGCGAGCAGGCGCAGGCCCCGGATGTGCGTCGCGAGATCGCGGCGGGCGATCCGCCAGAGCGTGGCAAGCGGCAGCATGCGGTTCAGGCCGCCCGCTCTTCGATCCGCCCGTCGTGCATCACGACGACGCGGTCGCAATGTTCGGCGAGTTCCGGGTCGTGGGTGATGATGAGCAACGTCGCGCCAAGCGCCGCGCGCCGCGCAAAGATCAGGTCGATGATCGCGTGGCCGGTCGCGGTGTCGAGATTGCCCGTGGGTTCGTCGGCAAAGATGATCGCGGGCGAACTCGCCATCGCGCGCGCGATGGCGACACGCTGTTGCTCGCCGCCCGATAGTTGCGCTGGATAATGGGTCAGGCGGTGGCCTAGCCCGACCGCCTCCAGTTCGGCGGCAGCGCGTCCGAAGGGGTCGGCGATCCCGGCCAGTTCGAGCGGTACCGCGACATTTTCGAGCGCGGTCATCGTCGGCAGCAGGTGGAATGCCTGGAGAACGATGCCGATCCGCCCTCGGCGCGCGCGCGCCAGATCATCCTCGTCCATCGTACCGAAATCGAGCCCGGCGACATTGATCGTGCCGCCACCGGCGCGTTCGAGCCCTGCAAGCACTGCCATCAGCGAGCTTTTGCCCGACCCTGACGGGCCGAGCAGCGCGACCGACGTACCGGCGGGAACTTCCAGATCGACCCCCCGTAAAATTTCGACGGGGGCCTTGTCGCTCCCCAAAGTGAGCGTCACATTATGGGCGGCGATCGCCAGTTCCGGCGAAGGTCGTGTGGCGTCGGTCAAGAAGGGACCCTTTGGAATGAAAACGGCCGGATGGCGTTCTGCCTTGATATATGGTTGTGCGATCGCGCTTTGCCAACCGCTTGCCGGATGCGGCTCGGCGGAGGCACCATCGGCATCGACGAACGACAAGCCGGCCACTCCGAAGGCGGCGACAATCCCCGCCGATGCACCGCTGGTCATCGCGTTCGGCGACAGCCTTTACGCGGGCTATCAGCTTGGTCCGAAGGA
Organism: Sphingopyxis sp.; assembly: GCF_035565275.1. Lineage (GTDB taxonomy): Bacteria > Pseudomonadota > Alphaproteobacteria > Sphingomonadales > Sphingomonadaceae > Sphingopyxis. Next base: position 10,027 of record NZ_DATMST010000232.1, on the reverse strand, counting down.
AGGGCTCGCGCCGCAATTGCAGGCTGCGCTGGCTGGCGATGGCGTTGTCGCGCGTGTCCAGAATGCGGGCGTGTCGGGCGACACCACCGCGGCGGGAAGGCAGCGCCTGACCTATGTGCTCGATAACGCGAAGGCGAAGCCCGCGCTCGTCGTCCTCGGACTCGGCGGCAACGACATGCTGCGCGGCATCGGCCCCGACCAGACGCGCGCCAATCTCGATGCGATGCTCGCCGAACTGAAGACGCGCGGGATTCCGGTGCTGCTCACTGGCATGATGGCGGCGCCGAACCTCGGCAGCGACTATGCGAAAAAGTTTAACCCCATCTACCCCGAACTGGCGTCGAAATATGACGTGAGCTTCTATCCCTTCATCCTCGACAATGTCGTCACCGACAAATCGCTGATGCTCGCCGACAATATGCATCCCAACGCCAAGGGGGTGAAAGTTATGGCCGAGGGGCTGGCGCCGCTCGTCGAACAGGCGCTGCCGGACGCGGACTAGCCGCCGCGCGGCCCGAACAATATGATCGCTGCGCCGCCGAGGCACACGGCGGCACCGATCAGGTCCCAGCGGTCGGGTTTGGCACCTTCGACCGCCCAGAGCCATATGAGCGCCGACACGATATAGACCCCGCCATAAGCCGCGTAGGTGCGTCCCGCATGTTCGGCGTCAACCAGCGTGAGCAGCCAGGCGAACAGTGCCAGCGACGCGATACCCGGCGCGATCCACCATACCGGCTTGTCAAGCCTGAGCCACGCCCAGAAAGCGAAGCAGCCCGCGATTTCGGCGAGCGCCGCTCCGATATAAGCCAATGCCGTCATCGGCGCACCGTGGCGGCACCGCGTGCAAAAGAAAAGGGGCGACCCGCAGGCCGCCCCTCTCTTTTCGTTTCGCTGTTCCGAAAGGATCAGAAAGCGAAGCCGAGACCGACCGCAAAGGTGTCGAAGTCGTCGAAGTTGTTGATGAACTGGTGACGATATTCGGCCTTGGCGTACAGGTTCTGGCCCAGCTTGTGCTGGTAGCCGGCACCGACATACGGATCGTCGATCTGGCCGAAGGTGTAACCGGCGTTGGCATAGAGCTTGCCGTTGGCGCCGATCTTGGCACCCGCGCGGCCGCCGGCCGAGAACTGAACCTTGGCGCCGTCTACGAGGACCTTGTCGCCAGCGATTTCGGCGCCGCCGAATGCGGTCGAGCCGAGGTCGAAATCATAGCCGCCGGCGATGCCGAGCGTCGCGTCGTCGAAACCGCTGCCGGTGATGTAGCCGCCGCGCACTTCGACGCGGGCTTCGCCGCCTTCGGCAGCCATGGCGGGGGTTGCAACGATGGCCGTCAGGAGAGCGGCTGCAACTGCGAATTTCTTCATTTTGTTTTCCTTCTTTCTGGATCGGGCCACGCCCTTTGGGTCGCGACCGGCCCCCTAAATGGCGTTCGCGGCTGTCGCTTCAATGAACGGATCGTTCAGAATGTGACAATTTTCTTACCTGTGTTATTTTTACCACACAGTATAGAATAGGTATGCGGCCTCGCATCCGCGAACGCGCAGATTTCTGCCGATTATGAGGTAGAAAAAAAAGCGCGAAGCGCGCCGTCAGCCGAGTGCGGCCTGCTTTTCCTCGGCGATCCGGTCGAGTTCGGCGCGGGTTGGCTTGGTCGCCGCGCTCTTCAACTGTCCGCACGCGGCCATGATGTCGCGCCCGCGCGGAGTGCGCACCGGCGCCGAAATCCCGCTCTTGAAGATCAGGCTGCTGAACGCGCGCACCCGCTCGGGCGACGAACATTCATACGGGGCGCCGGGCCAGGGGTTGAAGGGGATCAGGTTCACCTTTGCAGGCAGGCCATAATGCTTGATCAGCCGGACGAGCTCGCGTGCATCGGCGTCGCTGTCGTTCTTGTCCTTCAGCATCACATATTCGAAGGTGATGCGCCGCGCATTGTTCGCACCCGGATAGTCGGCGCACGCTTGCAGCAGTTCCTCAATGCCATATTTGCGATTGAGCGGCACGATTTCGTCGCGCACTTCCTTCGACACCGCATGGAGCGAGACGGCAAGGTTCACGCCGATCTCTTCGCCCGCGCGCGCCATCATCGGCACGACGCCGCTCGTCGACAGCGTGATCCGGCGCTTCGACAGCGCGAGGCCATCGCCGTCCATCACGATCTTGAGCGCGCCCTTGACCTCGTCGAAATTATACAGCGGCTCGCCCATGCCCATCATCACGATATTGGTGAGCATCCGTCCGTCGGCGGTATAATGCCCCGCCTCGTCGTCGGCGTCGTCATCCTCGGGATCGGGACCGAACCCCGCCATCGTGCCCTTCGGCCATTCGCCGAGCGCGTCGCGCGCGAGCAGGACCTGTCCGACGATCTCGCCCGCGCCGAGGTTGCGGACGAGACGCATCGTACCGGTGTGGCAGAAACGGCAATTGAGCGTGCAGCCGACCTGGCTCGACACACATAATGTCCCCCGATCGGCGTCGGGGATGAAGACCATCTCATATTCCTGGCCGTCGGCGGCGGCGAGCAGCCACTTGCGCGTGCCGTCGCTCGACACCTGCGCCTCGCGCACTGTCGGGCGGCCGATGATGAAACGGTCGGTGAGCCAGGGGCGCATCGTCTTGGCGATGTCGGTCATCGCCTCGAAATCGGTGACGCCGCGGTGATAGATCCAGTGCCAGATCTGCTTGGCGCGCAGCTTCGCGGCCTTGGCATCAAGCCCGGCCTCGACGAGCACGCCGCCGATCGCGTCGCGGGTCAGCCCGACAAGGTCGATGCGGTTGCCGCCGCGCAACGGGACGGTGCCCGTCGTGACGGGGTCGATATGGCCGGGAATCTGCATGATGCGCGGCCATATAGTGGGGAAGCGCCGTTTGCGCCAGTCCCGACGTCAAACGACTCCTCCGGGGACGATTACAGCGCCGCCAGCATACCCAGCACCGCCGGCAGATTCCCGTTCGCTTCGGCATTGCGCAGCGGCAGGACATTCTGGACAAGAATTTCGACGGGTGTCGGTTCCCTGGCGAACAGCGCCATCACTTCGTCGGCGAATTCGTCCAGCGGCATATAGTTTTCGCGCGCCGACTGCCCGGGGGTCAGCTCCGTGCGCACCGCGGGCGGCGCAAGTTCGATCACTTCGACCTTGCCCTCCAGTTGCACGCGCAGCGCGACCGAATAGCTGTGCATCGCCGCCTTGGTCGCCGAATAGGTCGGCGCCTTGGGGAGCGGCACGAACGCCAGCCCCGACGTGACGTTGACGATCGCGCTTCCGTCTTGCGCCGCCAGATGATCGACGAGCGCGTCGGTCAGGCGGATCGGGCCGAGGATGTTCGTGATCACGGTCGTTTCGGCATCGGTCAGGTCGCGCCGGGCACCTGCGGCCTCGTACATCATCACGCCGGCATTGTTGACGAGGATGTTGAGGCCCGGGAATTTCGCGATCACCTCTTTGGCGAAAGCCGCGATCGCATTCGCGTCGGTTACGTCGAGTGTCATCGCCGACATATTCGCCCGGCCGGCGATCGCCGCGTCGAGCTTTGCGGCGTTGCGCCCGGTGACGATGACAGTGTTGCCCGCGTCGTGCCAGCGCTGCGCGAGCGCGAGGCCGATGCCCGAACCCCCGCCGGTGACGAGGATGGTGTTGCCGCTGGTCTTCATGGTCTTGCCTCCTTCGGGGTGGTGAGAAGGTCTGGATATTCCTATACTCTCCAAAAGAAAGAAGGCACCTGAAAGTGCCATGGTTACCTAAAAGAGAGATTTGGATTTTCCGCGATGCCCATTGCCGAAAAAATAGCTTACGATCCCCACGCCCCGGTCGATCCGCGCGTCGAAACGCTCGTCAACGAACTGATCGGTCGAGTCGCCGACAAATGGACGCTGCTCGTGCTTGAGGAGCTCGAGGATCACGGGACCTGCCGTTTCACGGCGCTCGCGCGGCTTGTTCCCGGCATCAGCCAGAAGATGCTGACGCAGACGCTACGCCAGATGGAGCGCGACGGGCTCGTCGTGCGAACGGTCCACCCGGTCGTCCCGCCCAAGGTCGAATATTGCCTGACCGACCTCGGCCACAGTCTCGGCGCGGCCTTTTGCGGCGTCTGGGTATGGGCGGAAATGAATCTGGAGAAGGTGGCGAGGGCACGGATGGCTTTCGACTCGCGGGAGTAGGGCGGTGCCGGTCCGGGTTGTCGATCAATCGACTCGCTCCGCCGCAGAATCCGGTTTGGTCGCTTGCGGGCGCGGGATCGCATTCATAAGGGTCGCCCGATCCATCAAATCATGGGGGACAAATTGTCAGCTTTCAAATCCGCTGCGCTCCTCGGCGCGCTTTTCGCCTCGACCTTTACCGTGGCTGCCAGCGCCCAGGGCGTCGCGATCGAGGGCAATCTTGCGCGCGCGCAGGGACATTGGGGCGGCGAACTGGGCGCGGGCTATGGCCTTCGCGCCGGGCCGATCACGCTGCGCCCTATCGGCGGACTGCTGATCCATTCGGACAATGACGAGCGCGAAGTGAAGCTCTATGCCAAGGCCGAGGCGACGGTAACGATTCCGGCCCTCGCCGAACTGGGTGCGGGCGCACGCATCAGCGGCGACCGGACCCGAATTTATGGCACGGCGGCGTTCGATCTGCTCCCCAAGCTGAAGCTGAAGGGTAATCTGGGCGACGGCTATGCGGCGATCGGCATCATGGGACAGTTTTGACTGGCCCGGACCCGGGGCGCGGTGCAGGGCATCGTGACTCGGTCCGCCTGACTGGCGATCACCTTGAAGCGGCCACGGTCGCTAAGGCCGAAGCCGGTCGTCGCCTCTGATCGGACCTCAGGCTGCGCCGTCCCACGCCGCTATCGTCGTCCGATGAAGCAGGCGGTCGTGGCCGTCGTAACCGCCGGTGGCGCGGTGGAGGAGCGAGCGGTTGTCCCACATGACCAGCATGTCGGGTTCCCACGCATGGCTGTAACGGAATTCCTCGCGGCCCTGCCACTGTATCAGCTCGTAGAGCAAAGGCAGGGCTTCGGCGTCGTCGAGCCCCTCGAAGCCGATGATATAGCCGGCGCAGCCGAAGAGGCCCAGACGGCCGGTTTCGGGATGAGCGCGGACGAAGGGATGGAACTGCGTGTCGAGCGCCTCCGCGTCCGAGCGGATATCCATGCTGCGCCCTATGTCGTTGGCGCCATACATGCCCGAGGGTGCGTAGCCGGCGCGCGCGCTGTGGATCGCCTGCAATCCTTCGACGCGCGCGCGAAGGTCGGCGGGCAGCGCGTCGAGCGCGGCGTGCTGATTCGAAAATTCGGTGTTGCCGCCCACCGGCGGGATCGTGATGCCGAAGAGGCAGGTGCCTGCGGGCGGGTGTTCCTGAAAACTCCAGTCGCTGTGCCAGTTTTCGGCGAAGAGCGGCGCGGTCTCGTCGGCCTTGCGCTTTACCGCGATGATATGCTCGTGACCCGGGATCGGCCGGATGAAGGGATCATCGCCGAAACCGCCAAAATAGCCGGTGAAACGCTCGAGATCGTCCTCGCGCATCACCTGATCGGGGAAGGCAAGGACATGGTGATCGAGCCATGCCGCGCGGATTTCCGCCACGGTTTCAGCGCCGAGCGGCTGCGTCAGGTCGAGACCGGTGACGCGCGCGCCGCACGCTTGGCCGCTGGGAGTGATCTTGAGCGTCATGGGCAGATGCTGCGCCGTTCGGGACGCAGGGTCAATTGGCAACACTCCCGGTGTAAACGAGAGGCTCCACGGCAACGGGGCCTGCTCCGTCCCGTCACTTCGCCGGCCCGCGACACCGACGATCGATGTAGACGGCGCCATCTTTTTTCCTCATCTTCATCCTCAGCCGCAACTTTTGCCACATACCGGCGAACATGGAGCGAAAGGGTGTCCGAGGCGGGACATGCCTCCATTGTTCGAGGTGGAGACCCCAGATGAAAATCCTGATCAAGATGGCGATGTCATTTGGCCTTGGCCTGTCGCTTGCTGCCATGCCGGCGCAGGGTATCGCTGCCCTCCAGCAGGGCGCGAAGGCGCCTGACTTTACCCTGAGCGCGGCGCAAGGCGGAAAGCCCTTCAGCCTGTCGTTGAAGCAGACGCTGAAGAAGGGGCCTGTCGTGCTCTATTTCTTCCCGGCGGCCTTTACCCCCGGCTGCACGATGGAAGCCCATCTGTTCGCCGAGTCGAGCGACGACTTCAACCGGCTGGGCGCGCGCGTCGTTGGCGTGACCGCCGGCAATATCGAACGCGTCGCGGAATTTTCGAAATCGGAATGCCGCGACAAATTCGCGGTCGCGGCCGATCCGGGCGCCAAGGTTGCAGCGAAATATGACGCTGCCATCCAGCGGCCCAATCAGGCGGCGATATCGAGCCGTACGTCTTTCGTGATCGCACCGGACGGAACCATCCTGCTGAGCTACACCGACAGCAAGCCGCAGGCGCATATCGAAAAGACGATGGCAGCGGTTCGTGCATGGAAGGCGCGGCAGCGCTGAGCCGGTGCGGGGTGCAGACCGGCGGATCGAGCCCTGCGTCGCCGATCTTGGCAATGGGTTCGAGGGCGAGCTGTCAAATCAGCGCTATCCGAATACAGTTTTTGCCCGAATATTGATGGCTGACCGTCGGGCGGTCCAAAGCCGCAGCGCCGTCTGGATGGTTGTTGTTTGGATCGTCATCGCGCAAGGGGCGAAAATTCAGGCGCGCTTTGCATCGAAAGGCCGAAATGTCCCCGGTAGTCATCGGCCTGCTTCTTGCTTCGGCATTCGTCCACGCCGTATGGAATGCCATCATCAGGAGCGGTGAAGACCGCTTTTGGTCGCTCGCGATCATATGTCTGGTCGGAGCAATGGCCGCGCTCCCTTTCGCCATCATTCTGGGCCTGCCCGCCGCGGCGAGCTGGCCTTATCTCATTCTGTCATCGGTGCTTCAGATCGGATATTGCCTGTTTCTGGTCAGGGCATATCGCGACGGAGACCTGTCGAGCGTCTATCCGATAGCGCGTGGAAGCGCGCCGCTGCTGGTTACGCTTGGTGCAGCCGTGGTTGCCGGTGAATTACCGAACACCGCCGGGCTCACGGGAATATGTCTTGTCTCGTCGGGCATCCTCTTGTTGACGCTGGGGTCCAGTCGCCCGGATGCGAAGTCGACCGTTGCAGCTTTTGCAACAGGGGTGTTTATCGCCAGCTATATGGTTGTTGACGGGCTTGGTGTCCGCTTGTCTCGAAGCGCGACCAGCTATGCGGCCTGGCAAGCCGTTGCGGCGGGATTCCTGATCCCTGTATCCTACGGCGTCATCAGACGACGCGCCCCCGGCTTGCCGCGCGGAAGAGAGGGCGCATTGGTTGTCGGTGCAGGGGTACTGGGCACGCTCGGCTATTGCATTGCGGTGTGGGCGATGAGCCGAAGCACAATGGGTGGCGTTTCTGCAATTCGCGAAACCAGTATCGTATTTGCGGCGCTTATCGGCACATTTGTTTTGAACGAAAAGATGACGCCGCAAAAATTCCTTGGCGTATTGGTCGTGGCAGCGGGGGTGGTCTGCCTCTCGGCGAGATAGAGAGGCTCGACAGGGTATCGGCAAGGAAACCTAGCCCATTCGGCAAAAAGCCGGGGCTGCGACCGTGCCCGAATCGCAACCCCGGCTTTGACGAGCCCCGCAACTTGGGCCCGCCGGTTATTTGCGGATCGAGCTGACCCGGATCGGTTGCCCGCGCGTCGCATTTGCGATCGCCAACTCGGCTTGCGCCGAAGCGAGGGCGCGCGTGTCGCGGCGGCATCGTCGCACATCGTTCTTGCCTTCGATGCCATAATCGGGCGCGGTGCCGCATACCGCGACGACCGCGCGCCAGATTCGGCGATCGAGTGCCCTCGTGCCCGCCTCGGTGCGAAGATCGAGATCGCGGTGCGCCACGGCGACGCTCGGGTTTGCGGGGGCAGTTTGCGCCGATACGGGCTGGCCGATCGATACGGCAGCAAGGGCGGCGAGGATCAGATGCTTTTTCATCTTGTGTCTCCATCGGCCGGCTGGGAGGGGAGGAAGCCGGTGAAGCCACCAGATAATCGATCGCCGGACGAGAAAGGAGCAACGATGTTGCGCGGCTATTCTGCAAAATTGCAGAATGTCGCGCGCGCGATTATGACGCACAAGACGTCATGTATGATTGGAACGACCTCAAGGCTTTTCTGGCGGTCGCGGAGACAGGCAGCACCTTGTCGGCCGCGCAGGCCATGCGCGTCAGCCAGACGACCGTCGCACGGCGCATTGCCGCGCTCGAGGCCGCGACTGGCCTCAATCTGTTCGAGCGGCGGCAGGCTGGCTATGCGCTGACGCCGGTGGGTACGGCGATGCTGGCGAGCGCACTCGCCGTTCGCGATGCCGCCGGTCGCTTCGGCGAGGCGGCGGGCGCGCGGTCGCGCGATGCCGGCGCTACGGTCAGCCTGACGACGATGGAAATTTTCGCGGTCACTATCCTGCCGCCGATCCTGCGCGACCTTCGCGCGGCGCATCCCGGAATTCATATCCACCTCGACACGTCGGACGAACCGCGCGACCTGGCGGGGGGTGCGGCGGACATCGCGATCCGCAGCAGCAAGCAGCCGACGGGCGCGGGCCTCGTCGGGCGGCGGATCGCCGACAATCCCTGGACGCTCTACTGCAGCCGCGATTACGCCGATCGCCATGGCATCCCGCACAGCCGGGAAGAACTGGCCACGCATCCCTTCATCGGCGGGGGAGGCGGCGTCTGGGAACCCTATCAGGCCTGGCTTCGGCAATACCGGCTCGAGGATTCGGTGGTGATGAAATATGATACCGGAACCGGCCTGCTCGCCGGCGTGCGCGCGGGCATGGGCCTCACCATCCTGCCGGCCTTTCTCGCCGAGCGCGAACCCGATCTGATCCGCTGCATTCCGCCCAAGAGCGAGGATACCACAGGGCTCTGGCTGTTGACCCACGAGCGACTGAGGCATGTGCCGCGCGTGCGGCTGGTCCTCGATTTCCTCGCTGCGGAACTGACGAAGCTCGCACGGAAGGGCTGAAGGGCAATCGCACGGTGATCGCGGCTTCGGGTTTCTCCCCGGAAGTCGATAGAGGGCCGGGGGACGAAACGCATTGGACGGGATCGGGCTCCGTCCCTAGACAGCGTCCTGTGCCAGCCGGCGCAGCGAGACATGAAAAACCGATATTTTGAGAGGAGTTATCGTGACGCGAACTTTCGCAGCCCTGCATCTTGCCATATTTGCGACGTCGTTGTGCGCGGCGTCCGTCGCCGCCGCCGAACCGGTCGCGGCGCGGGCGGGGCCGTCGATCGAGGCGCTGGAAAAGGTCATCGCCGACCGGAATCCGGAAACGCGTGTCGAGACGGTCGATCACGATCGGATCACCGCGAAACGGATCGACATTGTCGGTGACGACGGGGTGATCCGGATGACCTTGTCGGCCAAGACGCCGGCTCCGATCGTGGACGGAATCCAGTACAGGCGCGTCTTCGATGTGTCAGGCCTGATCCTGTACGATGCGCAGGGCAGCGAACGTGGCGGTTTCGGCGTCGCGGACCTGAAAGACGGCAGCATGGCGGTCCTCGCGCTCGACCATCCCGCAATGGACGCGGTTGGCTGGCGCGTCGCGCCCGACGGCGAAGTCAGCTTCTCGATCAACCAGGCGCCGCCGCTGGTTCGCGAGCCCGCGCTCGGCAACCGCCTGGTTCCGGGCGTGCCGACATCGACGCGGATCAAGCTGAACGTCGCCGCAGACGGGACGCCAACCGTTGCGCTTGCCGACGCCGGCAACCGCACGAGGGTACGGATGACTGTCACCCCGGAAGGATATGGCGCGATCGAATTCCTGAATGCGGCGGGCGAGGTTGTTCACGTTTTCGCGCCCGAAGCGGATTTGAAGAAATAGCTACGGGATGACATTCGGTGGGCCGGCGCGAAATCCGGCGCCGGTGCGCCGCAATCTCAGCGGAGCTTCGCGCATCCCAGCGCCGCCGCATCGATTGCCGTCGCGGCGCCGCGCAGGCGATAGGTGTCGGCGATCGCGCCGCC
>NZ_DATMST010000231.1:0-16600 GCF_035565275.1 Sphingopyxis sp. | reverse complement strand
GCGGCAGCGCCTTTGCCGCGATCCGCGCGCAGCCCGCGGGCACGGTGCAGGGGCGCATCCGCATCACCGAGCAGGGCGAGGTGATCGCGGCGAAATATGGCACTGCGGCGAGCGCGGCGACCAACCTCGAGGCGATGGTGTCGGCGAGCCTGCTCGCGAGCCTTGAGCCCGAGGCGCTGAGCGAGACGGATGCGGCGCGCTTTACCGCGGCGATGGACCAGCTTTCGGACGGCGCTTTCGCCGCCTATCGCGGGCTCGTTTACGACACGCCGGCGTTCAAGGATTTCTTTCGCGCGATGACCCCGATCGCCGAGATCGCGACGCTGAAGATCGGGTCGCGGCCGTCGAGCCGTACCAAGTCGAGCGCGATCGAGGATCTGCGCGCGATCCCGTGGGTGTTCAGCTGGGCACAGTCGCGCGCGATGCTGCCTGGCTGGTACGGCACCGGCGAGGGCTTTGCGGCGTTCGAGGACAAGGCACTGCTCGCCGACATGGCGGCGGGCTGGCCGTTTTTCGCGGCGCTGCTCGGCAATATGGAGATGGTGCTCGCGAAATCCGACATGGGGATCGCGGCGCGCTACGCCGAGCTCGCGGCGGGCATCGGCGGGCATGACGCGATCTTTGGCCGCATCCGCGATGGCTGGAACCGCGCGCATGACGGGCTGCTCGACATTACCGGCCAGACGCGGCTGCTCGAAAAGAACCCCGCGCTCGAGGCGTCGATCCGGTTGCGCCTGCCCTATATCGAACCGCTCAACCTGCTCCAGATCGAACTGATGAAACGCCACCGCGCGGGGGAGACCGACCCGCGCATCGCCGAGGGTATCCAGCTGACGATCAATGCGATCGCGACGGCGCTCAGGAATAGCGGATAATAGGTGAACCCCGGCGAAAGCCGGGGTCCAGCGGCGACACGGAATTCCGGGCCCCAGCTTTCGCCGGGGTGCACGAAAGTCAGACCTTCGTGATCACCACCTCACCCTTGGCGTTCGCGCCGTCGGGAGCGAAGTTGATCCGGAAATCGGCGCCATCCTTGTCCTTGCCCGCGAGCGTGTCGCCGCTCCGCGTGACCTTGACGCCCTTCTGCGCGAATTCGCCCGCCATCCAGTCGGCGGCCTTGGTGGGCGGGGCAGGCGAGGTGAATCCGAGTTTGACTGTCGCCTTGTCGGCGCCACCCTTGTCGCTCGCATCGACGTCGACCTTGGTGACCTTGCTGCCGGGATAGAGTTTTACGCCGTCGATATCGAAATCACTCTCGATATCGAGATCGACGAAATCGGGGATGTCGACGTCAATCGCAACGCCCTCGCCGCCGATCTTGAGATTGCCGCCGTCCTTGCCCGTCCGGATCTTGACGCCGCCGCCATCGCCGCCGGCGTTGATCGAGACCTGGGTGCCCTCATCGGCCTTCTTCTCCTCCGACCCGCAGGCGGCAAGGAGCATCATCGGGGGGATCAGGAACGCAAGACGCATCGACAATCTCCTTGGTGCATTAGCTATATAATACACCTTGAGGTTGATCGAGTCAATTTCCGTAAATCATCATGCCGGGCTTGATCCGGCATCCATCCCGCAGCCCGGTCGTGGCCCCGAATCAAATCCGGGGTCCACGAGGGAAGGATCAGGCGTCGATGCTGGTCCCGACATTCCCGTGCACCAGCCCGCCGTCGACGGTGATCGTATCGCCGACGACATAGTCGCCCGCCTTCGACGCGAGGAAGATCGCGGCGCCTGCCATATCCTCGGGAACGCCGATGCGCTTGGTCGGGATGCTCTTGGCGACCGAATCGCCATGGTCGCGCGCAGCCTTGTTCATGTCCGACTGGAACGCGCCCGGCGCGATCGCGGTGACCAGGATATGGTCACTGACCAGTCGCGCGGCGAGACGCTTGGTAAGATAGAGGATCGCCGCCTTCGACGCGTGATAGCTATAGGTTTCCCACGGGTTGAGCCGCTGGCCATCGATCGAGCCGATGTTGATCACCTTTGCCGGCCGGTCGTGCGAGCCGCCGGCTTTCAGGAGCCCGTGCAGCGCCTGCGTCAGGAAGAAGGGCGATTTGACGTTGATGTCCATCACCTTGTCCCAGCCCGCTTCGGGGAAACCCTCGAAGGGTTCGCCCCATGCGGCGCCGGCGTTGTTGACGAGGATGTCGAGGCGTTCCTCGCGCGCTTCGAGTTCCTTGGCGAGCGCGCGGCAGCCCTCGACGGTCGCGAGATCGACGGGAAGGCCGATAACCTTGCCCGGATAGCGCGTTTCGAAATCGGCGACGGCTTCCTCGATCTGCGCGGTCTTGCGCGCCGAGATGTAGACGCGCGCGGCGCCCGCGGCGAGATACCCCTCGACGATCATCTTGCCGATGCCGCGCGAGCCGCCGGTAACGAGTGCGATGCGGCCGTCGAGGCCGAACATGTCCTGTAGATTCATTTATTCTCTCCCCGGCTCAATAGCCGTTCATGCGGGCAACCTGGTCGATGTGATAATGCACATCGCCCATATATTCGGCGAGCGCCCGGTCGCGTTTCATGTAGAGGCCGATGTCATATTCGTCGGTCATGCCGATACCGCCGTGCATCTGCACGCCTTCGCGTACCGCGAGGTTGGCGGCGCGGCCGGCCTTCGCCTTTGCGACCGAGACCATCAGCTTCGCACCGTCGCTACCCTGATCGAGCAGTTCCTGTGCCTTCATCACCGTGGCGCGCGCGACTTCCATCTCGCCATAGAGATGCGCGGCGCGGTGCTGGAGCCCCTGGAACTCGCCGATCAGCTTGCCGAACTGCTTGCGTTCCTTGAGGTAGGTGACGGTCATGTCCATCGCGCCCTGCCCGACGCCGACCATTTCGACGGCTGCGCCGGTGCGGGTGGCGGCGAGCAAAGCGTCGAGGATTTCGCCGCCGGCATCGACTTCGCCGATCACCGCGTCGGCATCGACCTCAACGCCGTCGAGCATGACATGGCTCGCAAGGCTGGAATCGACGAGGCGGCGCGGGTCAGCGGTGACGCCTTTGGCGTCCTTCGGAACCGCGAACAGGGTGATGCCGCCGTCGGTCTTCGCCGCGACGATGCTCATGTCGGCGACATGGCCGTGGAGGACGAAGCTCTTCTTGCCGTCGAGGCGGAAGCCGTTCCCGGCGCGCGTCGCGGTCGTTGCGATGCGCTCGGGGCGATGCTTCGCGCCCTCGTCGATCGCGAGCGCGACGATCGCCTCGCCGCTGGCAATTGCGGGAAGCCAGCGGCCCGCCTGCGTGCCGCCCGCTTTCGCGAGCGCGGCGACCGCGCCAACGCTGGTCGACAGGAAGGGCGAAGGGGTCAGGTTGCGGCCGATTTCCTCGAGTACGATGCCCGCTTCCATATGCCCCATGCCGAGCCCGCCATGCGCCTCGGGAACGAGCATGCCGGGCAGGCCCATTTCGGTGAACTGCGCCCAGAGATCGCGCGAGAAGCCGGTGGCGTCGGCAGAGTCACGCAATTTGCGCAAGTGCGAAACCGGCGCCTGTTCGGCCACGAAAGGCGCGACGCTGTCCTTGAGCATCGCCTGGTCGTCATTGTGATACAAAGGCATGGGTCAGGCTCCGGGCAGGTCGAGGATACGCTTGGCGATGACGTTGAGCATGACTTCGCTCGTCCCGCCTTCGATCGAATTGGCCTTGGTGCGCAGCCAGCCCCGCGCCCGCGCGCCGCCCTTGGTCTCTTCGCTGTCCCATTCGAGCGCCTCGCTGCCGCCGCCCGACATCACCAGTTCGTGGCGGCGCTTGTTGAGTTCGGTCCCGACATATTTCATCATGTTCGACGACGCCGGATGCGCGCGGCCGGTTTTCCACATGTCCATGAAACGCTCGCCCATCGCGCGGTACGCAAAGACATCGACGTCGAACGCCGCCATTTCGGCGCGCAATATCGGGTCGTCGAGTTCGCCCGCTTCATTCTTGCCGATCGCCTTCGCAAAGGCGCCGCCGATGCTAAGCATGTCGCCGCCCGCGCCGCCGCCCGAGATCATCTCGCGTTCGTGGCCGAGCAGATATTTGGCGACGTCCCAGCCGCGGTTGATCTCACCCACATATTGCGTCTTCGGCACTTCGACATCGTCGAAGAAGGTTTCGCAGAAAGGCGAGTTGCCCGAAATCAGCAGGATCGGCTTGGTCGTGACGCCCTTGCTCTCCATGTCGAAGAGCATGAAGGTGATGCCCTGATACTTGTTCGCCTTGTCGGTGCGGACGAGGCAGAAGATCCAGTCGGCCTTGTCGGCATAGCTCGTCCATATCTTCGATCCGTTGACGACCCAATGATCGCCCTTGTCCTCGCCGAAGGTCTGCAAGGAAACGAGATCGCTGCCCGAGCCCGGTTCCGAATAGCCCTGACACCAGCGGATTTCCCCGCGCGCGATCGGGTTCAGATACTGGACCTTCTGCTCTTCGGTGCCGAATTGCAGCAGCGCGGGGCCGAGCATCCAGATGCCGAAGCTGTCGAGCGGCGAGCGCGCCTTGATGCGCTTCATTTCCTGTTTGAGGATCTTGGTCTGCTCTGCCGTCAGCCCGGCACCGCCATAGGGTTTCGGCCAGTCGGGCACGGTGTAGCCTTTGGCAACGCAGGCATCGAGCCACGCTTTCTGGGCGTCATTCTTGAATTTGAAATTGCGCCCGCCCCAGCAGACGTCGTCTTCGTCGCGGATCGGTTCGCGCATTTCGGCGGGGCAGTTAGCCTCCAGCCATTCGCGCACCCCGGTGCGGAAAGCGTCCAGTTCGCTCATCCTTTTGGCTCCTCTTCTGCGGCCAAATCTACGTCCGCTTCGCTGGTTTACGCAAGCGTCAACTTGGAGAAACAGGCCTGCCCTTACGGCGCCGTAGCGTCCGACAAGCCGCCGTTGACGCGTCACCTTTGGCGCCTAAGCTAAGTGGCAAAAGAAAACGGGAGAATGGTTTCATGCGATTCGCAGGCAAGGTTGCCGTCGTCACGGGTGCAGCATCGGGAATCGGCAAAGCTGCGGTGCTGAAGCTCGCGAGCGAGGGCGCGCATGTTTTCGCCGCCGACATCGACGAGGCGGGCGGGCGGGCGCTCGCCGCCGCATCGAATGGCAAGATCGACTTCGCCCGCTGCGATGTGACGAAGCCGGCCGATATCGAAGCGCTGATGAACGAAGCCGCAGCCAGGGCGGGCGGTATCGACATTGTCTTCAACAATGCCGCAGCCGGCGGCGACCGCGCGCCGATCGACGAGATCAGCCCCGAAGGCTGGGACCGGACGATGGATCTGGTGCTGAAATCGGTCGCGATGGGCATCCGCTATGCCGCGCCGCATATGAAGGGCCGCAAGGGCGCGTCGATCGTCAACACCGCGAGCGTCGCGGCGCTCGGCGCGGGCTATTCGCCGATCGCCTATGCCGTCGCAAAGGCGGGTGTGCTGCATCTCTCGAAGGTCGCGGCCACCGATCTCGCGCAATACGGGATCCGCGTAAACGCCATCTGTCCGGGCTTTATCAATACCAATATCTTCACCGCCTCGCTCGACGTACCGGGCGAGTTCAAGGCGCAGGCCAATGAAGTGATTGCGCAGATGAGCGCGAACGCGCAGCCGGTCGCGCGCGGCGGCCAGCCCGAGGATATCGCGAACGCGGTGGCTTACCTCGCCAGCGAGGAGTCGAGCTTCATGACGGGAACGCACCTGCTCGTCGACGGCGGGCTGACAATCGGCCAGCGGCACGCATGGGACAAGGAAACGCCGGGCATGTTCGACGCCCTGCTGGCAATGGAGGAAGCGGCGAAAGCCGGAGCCGGCGCGTGAGCACGGCAAGCGCGGCGGCGCCGAAGGCCGAACGCCTGCCCGTCTGGCTGAAGGCGACGCACGGCTTGGGCAGCATCGCCTATGGCGTCAAGGACAACGGCTTTTCGACCTTCCTGCTGCTCTTCTACAATCAGGTGATCGGGCTCGACGCCGGGATCGTCGGTGCCGCGATCATGGTCGCGCTGATCGCCGACGCGTTCGTCGATCCGGTGATCGGCGAACTCACCGACCGCACGCGCAGCCGCTGGGGCCGGCGGCTGCCGTGGCTTTACGGCGCGCCGATTCCGCTCGCGATCATGTGGATGCTGCTGTGGCACCCGCCCGGGATGAGCGATGCGATGACCGTCGTCTGGCTGATCGGCTTTGCAATCATCGTCCGTTCGCTGGTATCGATGTGCGAAGTACCGTCGGTCGCGATCGTTCCCGAACTGACCGCCGATTATGACGAGCGCACAGCTGTCATGCGTTACCGCTTCCTGTTCGGCTGGGGCGGCGGGCTGCTGATCCTTCTGCTTGCCTACGGCGTCTTTTTCGGCGGCGCAAAAGGGCTCGTCGATCCCGATGGCTATTTCCCCTACGCGCTGACCGGCGCGCTCTTGATGGCGGGGGCAGTGATGCTGTCGGCGGCGGGGCAGCACAGCCGCATCGCGGTGTCGAATGTCGCCGACGTCAAGCCCGCAACCACGCTGCGCCAGATCTTGGGCGAGATGCGCGACACGCTGTCGAACCGTGCCTTCCTGTGGCTGGTGTTTGCGGCGCTGTTCGGCTTCGTCAATCAGGGCATCACCTTTTCGATGAACAATTATCTGCTCGGCTTCTTCTGGCAGTTCACGCAGGGCGAGATGGTCGCCTATGTCTTCCTGCTGTTCGGCACGATGATCGCGGCCTTCCTGATCGTCGCGCCGATGTCGGCGAAGCTCGGCAAGCGCGACGGCGCGATCGTCGCAGGGGCGATCGCGTTGCTGGTCAACAGCGGCATCTATTTCGCGTGGATTCAGGGCGTGTTTCCCGGCCTGCCGGGCAAGCCCAGCGTCGCGGCGATGTTCGCGCTGGTGTTCGTGTCCAATACCTTCTCGATCATCCTGATGATCCTGTCGTCGTCGATGATGGCCGATGTCGTCGAAGCGTCGCAGAGCGAGACCGGGCGCCGGTCCGAAGGGCTGTTCTTCGCCGGCTATTTCTTCATGCAGAAATGCGCGACCGGCATCGGCATCTTCGTCGCGGGGCTGATCCTGTCCTTCGCGGCTTTTCCGGCGAATGCAAAGCCGGGCGAGGTGGGCGCGGGCGTGCTGGGCAATCTTGCGCTCGGCTACGCGCTCGCCATCCTCGTCATCGGCACGCTGGGGTTGATCGTGATGCGCAAGTTCCCGATCTCGCGCGCCGATCATGAGGCCCGGCTGGCCCTGCTCGACGACGCCGCACGCGGCGAACCTGACGCGAGTGGTGCGCATCCGTAAGCGAAAAGTGCGCCGCGTGACCAAATGAGGTAATTTCAGGTCGGCAGGACTTGGCAAGGCCGTCGAATCGGTCCAAGGGTTTACGTGAACGTAAAGGGAAGGAAGCGCAGATGGATTTCGATCTCACCGACCGGCAGGTCTACTGGCGCGATCGGGTGCGCGATTTCATCGAGCGCAAGGTTCGCCCCGCCGTCCCCGCCTATTACGAACAGGACAAGGCGGGTGACCGCTGGAAGGTGATCCAGATCGTCGAGGATCTGAAGGCCGAGGCGAAGGATGCCGGCATCTGGAACCTGTTCATGCCGCCGCGCAGCAGCGTGCATCACCATGTCGACGAGACATTCGAGTTCGAGGGCCCGGGCCTGACCAACCTCGAATATGCGCTGTGCGCCGAGGAAATGGGCCGCATCGGCTTTGCGAGCGAGGTGTTCAACTGCTCGGCGCCCGACACCGGCAATATGGAAGTGTTCCACCGCTACGGCACGCGCGCGCAGAAGGACAAATATCTCGGCCGGCTGATGAACGGCGAGATCCGCTCGGCCTTCCTGATGACCGAACCGCAGGTCGCCTCGTCCGACGCGACCAACATCGAAACCCGCATCGAACGCGACGGCGACGATTATGTGATCAACGGCACCAAATGGTGGTCGTCGGGTGCGGGCGATCCGCGCTGCGAAGTCGCGATCGTGATGGGCAAGACCGATTTCGCCGCGAAACGTCACGCGCAGCAGTCGATGGTGCTGATGCCGCTCGGCGCGCCGGGGGTGAACATCAAGCGTCATTTGCCCGTCTTCGGCTACGACGACGCGCCGCACGGTCATATGGAAATCGAACTGAAGGACGTGCGCGTCAACGCCGAGGAGGCGATGCTGCTCGGCGAAGGTCGCGGATTCGAGATCGCGCAGGGGCGCCTCGGGCCGGGCCGTATTCACCACTGCATGCGCACGATCGGCGTCGCCGAGGAAGCGATCGCCAAGATGGCGAAGCGGCTGCAGTCGCGCGTCGCGTTCGGCAAGAAGATCGCCGAATACAGCATCTGGGAGCATCGTCTGGCGCGGGCGCGCATCGACATCGAAATGACGCGCCTGCTTTGCCTGAAGGCCGCCGACATGATGGACAAGGTCGGCAACAAGTCGGCCGCAGCCGAAATTGCGATGATCAAGGTGCAGGCGCCGAACATGGCGCTGAAGATCATCGACGATGCGATCCAGGCGCATGGCGCCGGCGGCGTGTCCGAGGATTTCGGGCTGGCCAAGGCCTATGCGCATCAACGGACCTTGCGGCTCGCCGACGGTCCCGACGAAGTCCACGAACGCGCGATCGCCCGCATCGAATTCGCCAAGCACAGCGATGCGAGCGAGCCGGGCTTCTCGTCGGGCGACATCGGCGCTTCGCGTTAAAATCCACCCTGTTGCCGTTCGTGCCGCTCATCGGCACGAACGGCAAATCTCTCATATGGAGAGCATGAATGACCAAAGCCGCGATTCTGATCGAACCGGGCAAATCGCTGTCGATCGAGGATGTCGTGATCGCCGACTGCGGCCCGCACGAGGTGCGCATCCGCACCGCTGCCTGCGGGCTTTGCCATTCGGACCTGCATTTCATCGACGGCGCCTATCCGCACCCGCTGCCCGCGATCCCCGGCCATGAAGCCGCGGGCATCGTCGAGGCGGTCGGCAGCGAGGTCCGCACGGTCAAGGTCGGCGACGCGGTCATCACTTGCCTGTCGGCTTTCTGCGGCCACTGCGAATTTTGCGTCAGCGGACGTATGTCTTTGTGCATGGGCGGCGATACACGCCGGCCGGCGGGATCGGCGCCGCGCATCACGCGGCCCGACGGGTCGCCGGTCAACCAGATGCTCAACCTCTCGGCCTTTGCCGAAACGATGATCGTCCACGAACATGCGTGCGTCGCGATCGATCCCGAGATGCCGCTCGACCGCGCCGCGGTGATCGGCTGCGCGGTGACGACGGGCGCGGGCACGATCTTCAACGCGTGCAAGGTCACGCCGGGCGAGACCGTCGCGGTGGTCGGCTGCGGCGGAGTGGGCCTCGCGACCATCAACGCCGCGAAGATCGCAGGTGCGGGGCGGATCATCGCCGCCGACCCGGTTCCAGAAAAGCGCGCGCTGGCGGTCAAGCTCGGCGCGACCGATGTCGTCGACGCGCTCGCCGACGATGCCGCGAAGCAGATCGTCGAGCTGACGAAGGGCGGTGTCGACCATGCGATCGAAGCCGTCGGGCGCCCGGCTTCGGCAAGCCTCGCGGTCGCCTCGCTCCGCCGCGGCGGGACCGCGACGATCCTCGGGATGATGCCGCTTGCCGAAAAGGTCGGCCTCAGCGCGATGGACTTGCTGTCGGGCAAAAAGTTGCAGGGCGCGATCATGGGTGGCAACCGCTTCCCGGTCGATATCCCGCGCCTCGTCGATTTCTATCTGCGCGGGCTGCTCGACCTCGACAGCATCGTCGCCGAGACGATTCCGCTCGCCAAGGTCAACGAAGGTTTCGACAAGATGCGAAAGGGCGACGCCGCGCGGTCGGTGATCGTATTCGACCAATGACGCTCGACGCACAAAAGGCATTCAGCGGCACCGTTGCCCCCGAGGGCGCCGATGTGCTTGACGAGGTGAAGCTGACGGCGTGGATGGAAGCGAATGTCGAAGGCTTCGAAGGCCCGCTGACCCAGAGCAAATTCGCCGGCGGCCAGTCGAACCCGACTTACAAGATTTCGGCGGCGTCCGGGAATTACGTCCTCCGCCGCAAACCCTATGGTCCGCTGCTTCCATCGGCGCATGCGGTCGACCGCGAATACAAGGTGCAAGCGGGGCTGCACAAGACGGGTTTCCCCGTCGCCCGGCAGTACGGCCTGTGTACCGATGACGATGTCGTCGGCAGCTGGTTCTATGTGATGGGGATGGTCGACGGGCAGACGATCTGGGACGGCGCGATGCCGGGATCGACCCCCGAAAACCGCCGCGCGACCTATGAGGCGATGATCGACACGCTTGCGGCGTTGCACAGCGTCGATGTCGAGGCGGCGGGGCTCTCGGACTTCGGCAAGCCCGGCAATTATTTCGGGCGGCAGGTCGACCGCTGGACCAAGCAATATCGCCTCGCCGAAACCGAGACGATGGACGAGATGGAGCAGCTGATCGCCTGGCTGCCCGCGACCTTGCCCGAACAGACGCGCACCAGCGTCGTCCACGGCGACTATCGCATCGACAATATGATCTATGCGAAGGACCGGCCCGAAGTGCTCGCGGTGCTCGACTGGGAGCTGTCGACGCTCGGCGATCCGCTCGCCGATTTCACTTATGTCGCGATGGCTTGGGTCACCGAGAATGGCGGACGGTCGGGTGTGATGGACCTCGACCGCAAGGCGCTCGGCATTCCCGAACTCGACGAGATGGTCGAGCGTTATTGCGCCGCCACCGGCCGCGACGGCGTGCCCGACATGAACTGGTATTTCGCGTACAACTTCTTCCGCCTCGCGGGCATTATCCAGGGCATCAAGAAGCGCGTGATCGAGGGCACCGCTTCGTCGCAGCATGCGAGGGACATGTCCGAACGCGTCCGCCCGCTCGCCGAAAAGGCGTGGGACTTTGCACGAAAGGCCGGCGCATGAGCCTGTTCGACATGACGGGGCAGGTTGCACTGATCACCGGATCGTCGCGCGGTATCGGCAAGGCGACGGCCGAGGCGATGGCCGAGCAGGGCGCGAAGGTTGTGATTTCGAGCCGCAAGCAGGACGCCTGCGACGCGACGGCGGCGGAGATCAACGCAAGATTCGGCGCGGGCACCGCGATTTCGGTCGCCGCCAATATCTCGTCGAAGGACGATCTGCAGAATCTGGTGAACGAGACGCGCGCTGCCTTCGACAAGATCACCGCGCTTGTCTGCAACGCCGCGTCGAACCCCTATTACGGCCCCGGGCTGGGGATCAGCGACGACCAGTTCCGCAAGATCATGGACAATAATATCCTGTCCAACCACTGGCTGATCACGATGGTCGCGCCCGAAATGCTCGAACGCGGCGAAGGGTCGATCACGATCATCAGCTCGATCGGCGGGCTGAAAGGATCACCGATCATCGGCGCCTACGGCATCTCTAAAGCCGCCGACATGCAGGTCGCGCGCAATTTTTCGGTCGAGTTCGGGCCGCGCGGCGTGCGCGTCAACTGCATCGCGCCGGGACTTGTCCGCACCGACATGGCACGCGCTTTGTGGGAAAATGAAGAGAATCTGCGGCGTTCGACCGCCGCCTCGACGCTGAAGCGTATCGGCGAACCGCACGAGATCGCGGGCGCCGCGGTCTTCCTTGCCAGCAAGGCGGGGGCATTCACCACCGGCCAGACCATCGTATGCGATGGCGGAGCCACGATTTCGGGAGGCGCATGATGGGCGCGTTGGACGGCAAGATTGCGATCATCACGGGTGCCGGAAGCGGCATCGGCCGCGCGAGCGCGCTGCGCTTCGCCGCCGAGGGCGCGAAGCTCGTCATCGGCGACAAGACCGCCGCAGTGCATGAGACCGCCAAGCTGGTGAAGGATGCCGGCGGCGAAGTCGTCGCGCTGGAGATCGACGCGGGCGTCGAGGCCGATGTGGCCTCGCTCGTCGCGGCCGCGAAGGACAGCTATGGCGGCCTCGACGTCGCTTTCGCCAATGCCGGGATCATCGGCGACATGGGCGGCGTTTTCGATTTCGACCCCGCAGCGTGGGCCGAGACGCTGCGCGTCAATCTGATCGGTCCCGCGCTGATGGTGAAGCATGCCGGCAAGGCGATGGTCGATCAGGGCCGCGGCGGCGCGATCGTGCTGACCGCGAGCGTCGCGGGGCTGAATTCGGGCGCGGGCCCGGGGGCTTACTCGGCGTCGAAAGCGGGGGTAATCAACCTTGCCAAGGTCGCGGCGCAACAGCTGTCGACGAGCGGCGTGCGCGTCAACGCAGTGTGTCCCGGCCTGACCGAAACGGGGATGACCAAGCCGACCTTCGATTATGCGAAGGCCAAGGAAGTCACGCACAAGCTCGGCCAGCTCAATCCGCTCCGCCGCGCGGCGCAGCCCGAGGAGCTTGCCAATGTGGCGCTGTTCCTTGCGAGCGATCAGGCAAGCTATGTCAACGGACAGGCGATCGCGGTCGATGGCGGGCTGACCAGTTCGCATCCCGTGACGCGCCAGTTGCTTGGCCAAACCTCGCACTGATAGGTCGCATATATGGCACATGGATTCGATACCGCGCGGCTCGACCGCATTCCCGCCTTTCTCGCCGCGAAATATGTCGACACCGGCCGACTGCCGCACGCGGCGACGCTCGTGTCGCGGCGTGGCGAGATTGCGCATCTGTCGTGCATCGGCGAGGCGCGGCCGGGCGAGGCGCTGAAAGAGGATGCGATCTTCCGCATTGCGAGCATGACCAAGCCGATCACCAGCATTGCCTTCATGATGCTGATCGAAGAGGGCAAGGTCGCTTTGTCGGATCCGCTGGTGAAGTTCTGCCCCGAGTTCAGGGATACCGGCGTCTTCGTCGCAGGCGGCGGCAACGTTCCCTTCCTGACGCGGCCCCCCGCTTCTCCGATCCGCATGGTCGACGTTTTGCGCCATACCGCGGGCTTCACCTATGGGTTTCAGGAACGCACGCCGGTCGACGCGGCGTATCGCAAGGCGCGGATCGACGATTTCGACGCCGATTACACGATGGACAGCTTCATCGCCGACCTCGCGAAAATCCCGTTGCAGTTCGACCCCGGCGCACACTGGAATTATTCGATGGCGACCGATGTGCTCGGCGCGGTGATCGAACGCATCGAGGGCAAACCCTTTGCGCAGGTGTTGCAGGAGCGCATCTTCGGGCCGCTCGGGATGGTCGACACCGGGTTCAAGGTCCCCGCCGACCGGCAGCACCGGCTGACCGACGCCTATGCCTTTCACCCAAAGGAGAAGAAGCAGGATTTCGACGGTGGCGCACGCAGCCGCTGGGCGAAGGATCGCAGCTTTCATTCGGGTGGCGGCGGGCTTGCCTCGACCCTCCACGACTATCATCGTTTCTGCCTGATGCTGCTCGGCGGCGGCGAGCTGGAGGGCATGCGGATCATCAGCCGCAAGACATTGGACCTGATGACGTCGAACCACCTCGTTGGCGGCGGCGACCTGACGCAGCACAGCGTCGGCATCTTCAGCGAGGACGAGAATGCCGGGGTCGGATTCGGACTCGGCTTCGCGGTCACGCTCGACCCGGCGGCTGCCGGCATTCCGGGATCGGCAGGCGATTTCTACTGGGGCGGCATGTTCTCGACCGGCTTCTTCGTCGATCCGGTCGAAGAAATCTGCATGGTCTTCATGACCCAGCTGATGCCCTCCTCCACTTATCCCGTGCGGCGCGAGGTCAAGACGCTTGTCCACGCCGCAATCGATGACTGACATCCAGACCCAAGGAGTTCTCCCATGTCCGAAGATACCCCCGTTTCCGTCACGATGGAAAAGGATGGCGACGTCGCCGTCATCATCGTCAACAATCCGCCCGTCAACGCGCTGAGCTGGCACGTCCGGCAGGGGCTCGAAGACAATTTCGGCGCCGCGCTCGCCGATGACAGTGTCAAGGCGATCGTGCTGCGCTGCGCCGGCGCGACCTTCATCGCGGGCGCCGACATCAGCGAATTCGGCAAGCCGCCGCGCGGCCCCGACTTCAACGCGGTGCTCAACAGCATCGAAGCGGCGTCGAAGCCGGTCGTCGCGGCGATCCACGGGACTGCGCTGGGTGGCGGGCTCGAAACCGCACTCGTCTGCCATTACCGTGTCGCGGTGCCGTCGGCGAAGCTCGGCGTCCCCGAAGTCAAGCTCGGCCTGCTGCCCGGCGCGGGCGGCACGCAGCGCCTGCCGCGCGTCGTCGGCGTAGAGGCTGCGGCGACGATGACCTCGACCGGCGATCCGCTGCCTGCAGCCAAGGCGAAGGAACTTGGCCTCGTCGACGAACTCGCGGGCGAGGACAGCCTCGCTGCCGACGCGATCGCCTTTGCGCGCGCGAAGATCGCCGACGGTCCGCGCCCGACGCGCGAACGCCCGGTGTTCGGCGACGTCGCCGTGATCGAACAGCTGAAGACCGCCAACGCGAAGCGCTGGCGCGGGTTCGAGGCGCCTTACGCCAACCTCGCCTGCGTCGAGGCGGCGACGCGCCTTCCCTTCGTCGAAGGCCTCGCGTTCGAACGCGAGCAGTTCATGAAGCTGATGTTCGGCAGCCAGTCAGCGGCGCAGCGGCACATCTTCTTCGCCGAGCGCCAAGCCGCGAAGATCGACGGCCTGCCCAAGGACACGCAGCTGCGCGACATCAGGAAGGTCGGCGTGATCGGTGCCGGCACGATGGGCGGCGGGATCAGCATGAACTTCCTGCAGAAGGGCATTCCGGTCACGATCGTCGAGATGCAGCAGGAAGCGCTCGATCGCGGCACCGGCGTGATCCGCAGGAATTACGACGCATCGGCCGCCAAGGGCCGCTTCAAGCCCGAACAGGTCGACCAGATGATGGGCCTGCTGACGCCGAGCCTCAGCCTCGACGATCTTGCCGACTGCGACCTGATCATCGAGGCCGTCTATGAAAATATGGACGTCAAGAAGGACATCTTCGGTAAGCTCGACAAGATCGCCAAGCCCGGCGCGATCCTGGCATCGAACACCTCCTATCTCGACATCGACGAGATCGCGACCGCGACGAGCCGCCCCGGAGACGTGCTCGGCATGCATTTCTTCTCGCCCGCAAACGTCATGAAGCTGCTCGAGGTCGTGCGCGGCGAAAAGACCGCGCCCGACGCGCTGGCAACGGCGATGGCAATCGGCAAGAAGATCGGCAAGGTCGCGGTGGTCGCGGGCGTGTGCGACGGCTTCATCGGCAACCGCATGCTGAAGCCGCGCCAGATGGAAGCGATGAAGCTGTTGATGGAAGGCGCGACGCCGGCGCAGGTCGACAAGGTGCATGTCGAATTCGGCATGCCGATGGGGCCGTTCCAGATGTCCGACCTCGCAGGCGTCGACATCGGCTGGCACCGCGACCCGAACCGCATCGAAAGCATCCGCGACGCGCTCGCTGCCGAGGGTCGCTGGGGCCAGAAGAAGCAGGCGGGCTTCTATGATTATGACGACAAGCGCAATCCGTCGGAAAGCCCGCGCGTCGCAGAGATCATCGAGGAGTTCCGCAGCAAGGCGGGCGTCGAGAAGCGCGAGATCACCGATCAGGAGATCATCGAGCGCACGCTGTATCCGATGGTCAACGAAGGCGCCCTGATCCTGTCCGAAGGCAAGGCGCAGCGCGCGAGCGACATCGATGTTGTGTGGATCTATGGCTATGGCTGGCCGGTCTATCGCGGCGGTCCGATGTTCTGGGCCGGGCTGGAAGGCACCGACAAGATCGTCGCGGCGCTCGAGAAGCATGGCTTCGAGATCGCGCCGCTGCTCAAGGAAAAGGCGGAGGCGAAGTCGGGCTTCTAGGCCGCTTGAAAGATGAAGGTGAGGCCGCCTGTTCCCATGGGACAGGCGGCCTTGTGCGTTGCGCCGCGCCGAGGAATTCGGGCGATGATTATTTCTGCAGCGTCTTGATGATTGCCGAGAAGTCGCGGCCGTCCTTGTCGGCCTCGACGAAGGATTCATAAAGCTCGCGCGCTTTCGCCCCCATCGGGACGTCGGCATCGACGCTCGCTGCGGCCTCCATCGCGAGGCGCAGGTCCTTGAGCATCAGCGCCGCAGCGAAGCCGCCCTTGTAATCATTGTCGGCCGGTGTCGTCGGGCCGACACCGGGGAGCGGTGCATAGCTGGTGAGCGACCAGCATTGGCCGGACGATACACTGGCGATGTCGAAAAATTTCTGCGGATCGAGCCCCAATTTCTGTGCGAGCGCGAGCGTCTCGCACGTCGCGACCATCGAGGCGCCGAGGAGCATGTTGTTGCAGATTTTCGCGCCCTGTCCCGCCCCCGCATCGCCGGCATGAATCACCGCCTTGCCCATTTTGGCGAGGATCGGTTCGGCGCGCGCGAAGCCTGCATCGGTGCCGCCGACCATGAAAGTCAGCGTGCCGGCGTTGGCGGCGGCGATACCGCCCGAGACCGGCGCGTCGACCGCGACGAGGCCCTTGGCGGTCGCGGCGGCGATGTTCGAGCGCGCGGTCGCGACATCGATCGTCGAGCAATCGAGGAGCAGGGTGTCTGGCGCGGCGTTGGGGAAGACGTCGGCTTCATAGACCGACGCGACGTGCTTGCCCGCGGGGAGCATCGTCACGACGGCCTCGGCGCCGGTCACGGCTTCGGCTGTCGACGCGGCACGCGAACAGCCAGCTTCGACGGCGCGCGCGAGCGCTTCTTCGCTGAGGTCGAAGGCGCGCACCTCAT
>NZ_DATMST010000230.1:0-34369 GCF_035565275.1 Sphingopyxis sp. | reverse complement strand
GATCGGCGAGGCGGTGGCCGCGGCGCTGGCGTCGGCGGGCGCGCATGTCCACTGTGCCGATATTCGCGAGGCGGCAGCGCGTGCGGTCGCGGCCAAGGTCCACGGAACCCCGGTGGTGCTCGACGTCGCCGACAGAGCCGCGTTTTTTGATGCGATCGATGCTGCGGCGTCGGCGACGGGCCTCCATGTCGTCTGCAATCTCGCCGGTATCGCCGGACGGTCGCAGCGCGTCGTCGATTTGGACGAGGAAGCGTTCGACGCGATGTTCGCGGCGCATTTCGGCGGTGTGCTCCACGGATGCCAAGCCGCGTTGCCGCATTTGCGGCGTGCGGGCGGCGGCGCGATCGTCAACATGAGTTCGGAAGCGATCGATATCGCGCCTGCTACGATCGCGAGCTATGCGGTCGCGAAGGTTTCGATTTCTTCGCTGACGAAGATACTCGCGGCCGAAGTGGCGGCCGACAATATCCGGGTCAACGCCATCGCGCCGAGTTTCATCCCGAGCGAACTCAGCCTCGTGCGCTACGCTGGCGATCCCGAGGGGCGTGAGCGCTATCTCGACTGGTGGCGCGCGAAGTCCCCGCTCGGCGAACTTTGTTCGGTCGACGATGTCGCGGCGCAGATCCTCTATCTCGTGAGCGATGCAGCGGGTTATGTCACCGGACAGACGCTGCGCACCAACGGCGGGATTTCGATGCCATGGTGATCGCGCGGGTCCTGACACTGGCGAAGCGATCGCCTGGCGTGCCCGTCGCGCCGATTATCGTATGTGGCGGCATCTCCCGATATGGCAGCGACAAGCGGCGGGCCCCATCCAGCTATCTGAACCTCGTTGTCCGCCGTGCTTCGATGCACGGCTTTCCCGCCCACGACTTTGCGGCCCGCTTTCCCGACGCGGTTCGGCGCTTTGGGCGCTGGCATGAGGAAGGCCGCCTCGTCGGAGCCGTCGATATCGAGCAGGGGCTCGAGAATCTCGCCGGCACGCTCGCCGGTCTGTTCAGCGGCGGCAATCGCGGCATGCGGCTGCTCGCCCCCAATCCGGAGCTATTATGATCGATCGTCTTTCTCTTGCCGGGCGCCGCGCCATCGTCACCGGGGCTGGCGCTGGCCTTGGCAGCGCGACCGCAGCGCTTTTCGCCGCCGCTGGTGCCGAGGTCCTGTGTGTCGACCGGGACCGCGACGCCGCCGCCGGGACGGCAGCGGCGGTCGGGGGCTCTTTCGCCGCGCTCGATGTCGCCGATCGGGACGAGGTGCGAAAGGCGCTCGGGGCCTTTGTCGCGGGGGGAGTGGACATCCTCGCAAATATCGCCGGCGTCGCCAGCTCGGGTGAGCGCATCGAGGACATGGGCATCGCGACGTTCGAACAGATATTCGCCGTCAACTTCAAGGGCACGCTCAACTGCATCCAGGTCGTGCTACCCGCCATGATCTCGGCGCGTCGGGGCGCGATCGTCAACATGGTCTCCTCGGCGATCGACCTCGCGATCCCGACCAACGCCAGCTATTCGATCTCGAAAGCGGCGGTTGCGATGCTGACGAAAATACTTGCGAACGAGGTCGGCCCCGACGGGATCCGGGTGAACGCCGTCGCCCCGGGCTTCGTGCCGACGACGCTTTCGATGGAAGCAGCTGGCGGCGGTGCGGAGGATCGCGCCGCTTATCTCGAACGCTGGGCCAAGAGCACACCGCTCGGTCGGGTGGGGTCGCCTGACGATATCGCACACCTGTGTCTCTATCTAGCTTCCGATGCATCGAGCTTCGTTACGGGACAGATTTTGCGCGCGAACGGCGGAGCTACAATGCCTTGGTGAATTGACGGCATTGGATATATACGATACAAAATGTCTCATAAATAGGAGAGGGCGATATGCGATTCGCATCTATCGCCGGCCGCGCATGGCTGGTGACCCCGGACGGTAAGGGCGCAGATATCGAGCAAGCTTCAGATGGTCGGTTTTCCGCCGATCCGCAGTCTGTTTTCGACGGCTGGCACGCGCTGGGCGAGTGGGCCGCTGGTCTTTCGGATGAAGCGTTCGAGCCCGTTGACCCCACCGCCTTCGAACTTCCGGTGCCGCGCCCGCGGCAGGTGTTCGCGATCGGCGCCAATTATCGCGCGCACGCCGTCGAAGCCGGAGTGGCGCCGCCCGAACAGCCCGTCATTTTCACCAAATTTCCCAGTTGCCTCACCGGTCCGGGCGACGCCGTGGCGATCCGGCACGAGCGCGTTGACTGGGAGGTCGAACTCGTTGTCGTCATGGGCCGGGAGGCAAGGGGGGTCAGCGCGGCTGACGCTTGGCATTATGTCGCGGGCTTTGCTGCGGGGCAGGATATTTCGGAGCGTGCGATCCAGCGGCTCGGGCCGATGCCGCAGTTTTCGATGGCGAAATCGCTTCCGGGCTTCGGGCCGGTCGGACCGGTCGTCGTGACGCCCGACGAATTCGTCAACCCCGACGACCTCGAGCTTGGCTGCGCCGTCAACGGCGTGACGATGCAGAGCTCGCGGACGAGTGACTTCATTTTCTCCGTCGGCGAACTCGTCGAATATATCTCGGGCCTTGTCCCGATGTACCCGGGCGACCTCATCTTCACCGGGACGCCCGAGGGCGTCGGTGCGACGCGCAAGCCGCCGATCTTTCTGAAGCCGGGCGATGTCCTGACCACCTGGGTCGAGGGCATCGGCACGCTGACCAACCCCATCATCAAGGAACAAGCCCAATGAAGGTAGCCCGCATTTCTCCCGAACGCGCGATCGAGGTCGCCGAGATCGACGAGCCGCGCGTTACGCCGGACACCGTCAAGGTCCGCGTCGAGCGCTGCGGCATCTGCGGTACCGATCTCGTTGCGCGTACGAGCCCCAACCCGCGCTGGGCTGTCGGTAGCGTGCTGGGGCATGAAATTGTCGGGACGGTTGCCGAAGTCGGCGAGGGCGTTTCGGGTTGGGCTGCAGGCGATCGCGTCGCCCTCTATCATGGCAGCCCGTGCGGCCAGTGCGAAATGTGCACCAGCGGCCGCGACTATCTCTGTCTCGACCACCTCGACTCCGCGCTCGGTCACGGTGTTGCGCAGGGCGGATATGCCGAGCATATCGTCGTCAGCCCGGCCTTGCTTCATCGCATTCCCGACGGGCTGAGCTTCGATCAGGCGGGGATCACGGAACCGCTCGCGATCGCATTCCACGGCGTCAACAAGTCGACCGCGAAACCGGGTGACGCCGTCTGTATCCTTGGTGCGGGGCCGATCGGGGCGATGACTGCGGCAGCACTGAAGGCGCGCGGCATCGACGATCTCGTCTTCGTCGATCCCAATCCTGCGCGCCGTGCGCTGATGGAGAAGTCGGGTTACCGGGCAGTCGAACTTGCGGCCGTGCAGGAAGGCGGCGCGGTCGCGCTTGGCATCCGGCGCCCGACCGCTGTCTTCGAATGCACCGGACATGTCGAGGCGGCGGGTCTGGCAGTAGAACTCATCGCCTATAACGGGCGCATCATCCTTCAGGGCGTGCCGAAGGCCCCCGTCCTGCTCTCGCAATATTCGGTGGTGCAGAAGGAAGTCGAGATCGTCGGCTCGGCAAGCTGCACGCAGGAAGAGATGGAGGAGGCGATCGGCCATCTTGCCGCGGGCCGCGTCCGCGCCGAAGACATCGTGACTGCGATCGTCCCGCTTGAGCAAGCCGACGCGATGTTCGATGCCTTGCTCGATCCGGCAGGCAACCAGCTCAAGGTGCTTATTGCGCCGAACATGCAGCAGGATTGAGGAGAAAGGCGATGGGTATAGCGGAACTGGGCCATACCGGCCTCCACGTCGAGGACCTCGACACGATGCGTGATTTCTACTCGCGGGTGCTCGGATTGACGGTGACAGACGAGGCGCCCGAACTTGGCGCGACCTTCCTGTCGTCGCGGCCCGATGTCGAGCATCATGAGATTGTGCTCGCAAAAGGCCGTGATGCGCCGCGCGGCGTGAAGCTCATCAACCAGATATCCTGGCGCGTCGCCGATCTGCCGTCGCTCCAGTCGCTGTACCGTGCGATCCTGGGCTATGGCTCGCCAATCCGTATGGTCATCACACATGGCAATGCGATCGGCGTCTATTTCTCCGATCCGGAAGGCAATCCGAACGAAATCTACTGGCAGACCGGCATCGACGTACCGCAGCCGTTCGGCAAGCCGATCGATCTCGGCATGAGCGCCGAGGAGGTCATCGCCGAGAATGCGCGATTGGTCGCCGAAGGCGGCCCGGCCCACTGAGGCATTGACGATGGTCGGGATCACGATGGCGGCGAACGACAAAACGCCTGCAGGCCCGTTGCCGGGCAGCGCGCGGGCCTGGGCGCTCTATGAAGGCTCGCGGACGCCTTATGTCATCCTGATCAAGGTCTATATCTTCATTCCCTATCTCGTGACGGTTCTGGTCGGCGATCCGGTGGCCGGACAGGCGCTCGTCGCCAAGCTGGTCATGGCTTATGGTTTGTTCGCGGCGCTGACTGCACCGCTCCTCGGGGCGGCGATGGATCGTGCCGGGAGGCGCAAACCGCTCCTCGCGGGGATAACGGGTGCGCTTGTTGCCTGCTGCGCCAGCCTGTGGTGGGCGACGCCAGGCGGCCTCGGCCTCGGGCTTACCTGCGCGATCATTTTCGTCGCCGGGATCCTCTTTGCCTACAGCGAGGTGCTTCACAATTCGCTGCTGCCATTTGCGGCGTCCCCGAACCATACTTCGGCGACGTCCGGCCTTGGTCTGGCGCTTGGTAGTGCCATCTCGGTCGTGCTCCTCGCTTTCGTGCTCTGGGGTTTTGCATTGCCTGCCAAAATGTCGGCTGGCTGGCTTCCGGACGCTCCCCTTTTTGGCTTGTCCGCTACCTCTCACGAAACCGACCGTATTGCGGGGCCGATTGTGGCGCTGGTCTTTGGCCTAGGCGCATTGCCGCTTTTCCTGTGGGGCCGCGATGCGCCGCGGGGCGTCGGCGGCAGGATCGGCGACAGCCTGGGGCAGCTCAAGGAGACGCTCAAGAGCCTGCCGGCGAACCGCCCGATGGCAATTTTTCTGATCTCCCGGATGATGTACACCGACGGTCTGACCGCGATCCTTCTCTTCACGGGTATTTATGCTGCCGGCGTGATGCAATGGGGAGCGCTCGAACTGACGGCGCTTGCCATCATCGTAAGCTGCTTTCTGGCGATGGGCGGCCTTGTTGGCGGTCTGCTCGACCAGCTCGTCGGTCCACGTCGCGCCATCCGGATCGAACTTGCAATCGTGATCGTCAGCCAACTGGCCTTGATCGGGATTGCGCCTGATCGCCTGTTCTACCTGGCTTACGACGGATCGCCCCTCTGGCGTGGACCGATGTTCGGCCAGCTTCCGGAGATCGCCTTTGTCGTGACGGCATGCGTGAGCGCCGTCGGCATCTGCGGATGCTATGCTTCAAGCCGGTCGATGCTGATTTCGCTCGCGACGCCGGAGACCGTCGGAAGCTGGTTCGGTCTCTACGCCTTGTCCGGTTCGGTGACCATCTGGCTCGGGTCTGCCCTGGTCGGACTCGCTACAGCGTTTTGGGGGACCCAGCAGGCCGGGTTTGTCGCGTTGATTATGCTGCTCGCGGCCGGATGGTTCGGGATTGGCTTTGTCGAGAAAAAGCCGGATCCAGTATGAAATGCCCCTTCGCGGCGCCGCCCAAGGCGGCTAGCCGTTGTTGACCCATATCGGCGGCTTGTGCCGCCACCACCCGACTGCCGCTTCGACCTGACAGGCGAGCGACGGCAGCAGGGCCTCGTCACCTAACCTCGTCGCGAACTGCATGCCGGTCGGCAAACCATTGTCGCTGAAATCCATCGGCAGGCCGATCGACGGCGTGCCGGCAAAATTGTCGATCCAGCAATATCCGGCATAATCGACGAGATGATCGCGTTGATCCATCCAGTCCCCGTCGGGGCTGAACACGCCGATACGTACGCTGCCCAAGCTGCAAGATAGCGCGCCTCGTCGATCCGCTTGCCGGCGTCTACCAATGTCGCTTCGGGTGACGCGCACCAGAATTCATCGGGCCTAGCAGTTGCCTTTGACGCCATCAGCACAGTCTGCAGCAGATTCAACGTCCTTTCCTGCACCTTCAACTGTGTTGCAAGCAGACAAGACCAACATCGAGCCAATTGCGAAAATTGTCAGAATCTTTTTCATTCTCTCTCTCCGACGGCAAAGGGGACCACCCGTGAGCTTCAATATTTTGACAACCGCCGTTCGCAAAGATCGTTCCGTTGCATTGGCATCGCGCTAGCCGAAGCGTTCAAAAAGATCGCCAGGCCGGGGAGATAAAAGGGGGCATACGCGTTCCCCGACCGGAACGGCCACTCGGGCCCATATGAGCGCTCGGCAGTAAGCGCATCTCGTTGACCAGCGGGTCAACCGTCGCTTGTGACCAAGGGGTCAGGTCAGCTGTCGTCGGCGTCGCCACCAGAGCTTCAGGCCGGTTAGACACAGCCACAGCGTGACGATGCCGCCGACGAGAATGAGGAGGCGGCCGGTCAGGCCGAAGGCCTTTCCCGAATGGAGCGGATATTGCCAGGCGAAGAACTGGTCGCCCGCGGTCACGCCATTGTCGTGGCGCGTGCCGACGATGCGCCCGTCGTCCATCGCTACATAGGTCCACAGACGCCCCTGATCGTCGCGGTCGCGCGCGTCGAAGGTGCGGATCGCGTAGACGCCGTGGTCGGGGAAGATGCGCACGCTGTGGACGGGCTCGCCGCTTTGGCCGACGACGTGCCGGATCGCGGCGTCAACGTCGATCGCCGGCGCGGTCTCGGGAATATCGGCCATGCTTTCATGGAGGCGCCCGGTGATCGGCGAGATAAGGGCAACGGCTTGGCGGCTGTCGTCGGGCCACGCGAGCGTGACGCCGGTAACGGCGAGGACGAAGGTCACCGGCAGGAACCAGAGCCCCCATGCGCGATGCGAATCGAACAGACGCTTCAGGCTGCCGCGCCGCCCGCCGGTGCGAAAGGCGCGCCGCCAGTGCATGCCCTTCGGGAAAGACAGCGCGACCGCGACCCCATGGTCGATGACCCACAGCAGCGAAACGAGCCCGAAGAACCACATCATCCACGGCCCCGCGAGCAGGTCGATATGAAGGCCATAGACGATATCCATCGCGTGTCGCCGGTCTAATTTGATCGCGCCGCTTTCACGCCAGCCGAGGATCGAACCGTCGCGCGGGTCGGCAAAGACCTGTACCGGCCGCGGCGCGCCGTCGACTGGCGCGTGGCCCATCATCCACAGGCTGTCGCCGGCATGACCGGGCAGTTCGATCATGTTCGGCGCGAAGCCGGGCAGCGCCCTCGCGGCCGCTTTTACGGCCAAGTTGATCGGCGCGGCCTTGTCCGATGCCGGGACCGTCCGCCAGTCGGCGTTGAGCGCGCTGTCGAGCTCCTCGTAGAAAGTGACCGCGATTCCCGTCGCGGCGAGCAGCGCCAGCCACAGCACGGCGATCAGGCCGAACCAGCGGTGCCACAGCTTGAGGGCGTGGCGCGGCCGCCGACGGACAGCCGCGACTGCCATCAGAAGCGGACGGACGCGGTCAGGCGGACGTTGCGGCCGGGTTCGGGCAGGCCCGACACGATCGCATAGTCGGGCAGGCCCAGCTGGCCGTAATCGGCGACGCTGGCGTGTGCGATATAGCGTTTGTCGAACAGATTGTAGACCGCCGCCTGCAGCTCGAGCCGGTCGGTGCCGAACGGGCGCCAGCTACCGAACAGGTCGACCGTCGTATAGCCGGGCTTGTCGATGAACTGGGTCTCCGAAATATCGTCGGGATAAAGCTGCACTTCGCGGAACAGCACCTCGATATTGTTCAGATCCTCGACGCGCGTCAGGCTGGCGCGGAAGTTGAAACGGTCGCTCGGCTGGAAACCGGCGGTCACCGCCCAATTGTCGCCCATCGAATTGCCGAGCGCAATATGCTCATAGCCTTCGATCCGGTTGCCGTTGAGACGCGAATCATAATGATTGTAATAGCCGTCGATGCTGAACGGCCCGGTGCGATAGCCGGCGCGAAGTTCGACACCCTTTGATTTGAACTTGCCGACATTCTCGTAATAGACCGAGTCCTGAAGCGGCTGTGCGAGACGATCGCGTCCGAGCTGGTCGAGGATGACGTTCTTGATCGTCATTTCGTAATAAACCGCCGACGCGGTAAAGCCGCCAGCGTCATATTTGACGCCGCCTTCGATATTATCGACGCGTTCGGGGCGCAGCGTGGGCGAAAGCGAGAGCCATGCGGGATTTTTTTCGAGCGTGAAGGCGTCCCCGATTTCCTTGCCGCGGAACGCCTCGGCGAAACCGGCATTGAGGCTGAGGCCGGGGACGATTTCGAACTCGGCACCGATGTTGAAGCTGAGACCGTCGCTCTCGGTGCCGGTGCGATAGGTTTTCTGGTCGAGATCGTAGGCGTCGTAGCGGGCGCCAAAGCTGATGAGCAGCGGGTCGGCGAGGCGCCAATGGTCCTGAACATAGACGCCCATCAGCGAACCCTTTTCCGTGAAGCGGCCGATGTCGGGATCCCACGCCCAGTCCTGCCACATAGCGGGATCACCCAGATATTCGCTCGTCACGCGGTCGCGGCGATGTTCGGCGCCGACGGTGATGTCGTGGTTTGCGATGGCGAGCCTGGCGCGCGCGTCGAAGCCATATGTCTCGATCTCGGCTCCGTAGAGGCCCCAGCGGTCGTCGCGATTCTGCGTGAAATTGGTCCGCGTCCAGTAACCCGTCGCTTCGATGCCGACGCCGCTGTCGCGTTCATATCCGTAGTTGAGCACTGCGGTCTGGCGCTTGCCCTTGACGTCGAACAACTGGTCGACCACCGCGGGCCAGTTCGGGCGCTGGCCGAAGCGGCCGCTCTCGCGGCGCTGTTCATAGCTTGCGGTGACCCGGTGCCCGCCACACAGCTCGCCGCCCACTTTGACGAAGCCGAGGTTCTGCTCTGCGCCCGTCGCGAGCTGGCGCACGCCGTCGCCATCCTTGTATGGATCGCGGTTCACGTGGACGTAGGAGGCGAGGATGCCGATATCGCCCGCGATGCGGCCATAGACGGTGCCGCTGAGCTTGTAGCCGTCGTTGCTGAACCAGCCTGCCTTGGCGATGCCGCCGATATCGCGGCCGTCCTGCAGCATGTCGACGGCGTTGCGGGTGCGGAAGCGGATCGCGCCGCCGACCGCGCCGAAGCCTGCGGTGGCTTCGCCCGGGCCCGCCTGCACGTCGACGGTTTCGAGGATTTCGGGTTCGATCGTCACGCGGCCGATATGGTGGAACAAGGTGCCGCGCTGCGGGGCGCCGTCGATCGTGACGTTGAGCAGCGAATCCTCAAGTCCGCGGACATAGATTTTCTGCGCGAGTCCGACACCGCCGCCGACCGAAACCGACGGCACGCCGCGGAACAGGTCGGCAAGGTCGTTGGCCTGGAGGACCTCGATTTCCTCGCGATCAATTTCGACGTCGGTCAGCGCGCCGACGACGACGATATCACCGGCGGCTTCGCTCTCCTGCGCATGTGCCGCGTGGCTTGCCAGCGCGAGCATAGCCGTCCCGGCTGTCAGGATCGTAATACGAATTGTCATGGAGGCCCCCGGAAATGAATATCCGGGCCGCTCTAATCGCTACTGCGAACTATTGTCAACAAAACCACCGGCACGGTTCGGTGGCGGCTGGCGCAAGCGGGATGGATCGAACGCCTGCTCTGGCGCCGCGCTATCCAGGGGCTGATCGTGTCCAAACGGCCGGCAGCTGGCGTATCCGGGCATATTTCTTCATCCGCTGGGCATATCGACGATTGTAGGCTGGGGACTGACCCAGATGATATGCTGGCGCCATGGTAGATGAACAAGATAGCCGGATACTCCAAATCGAAGGCGGGGCGATCCGCGGTCGCATAGACGGCTCTGTCGTGCGCTTTCTTGGTATCCCGTACGCCGCTCCTCCCCAGCGTTTCGAGTTGCCGAAGCCTCCAGCCGGCTGGAACGGTGCGCACGATATGGACGATCCGGGTCGGGCTGCGCCGCACCGGATCAGACCTTTTCCTGCGATCGACCTGTCACCGCTCGTCGGGCACGGAAGCGACGGCAGCGATGGCGACTATCTCCGCCTCAACATCTGGGCACCAAGGGAGGCCAGCGCCGCGCCGGTGATGGTTTTCATCCATGGCGGGGGGTTCGTCGGTGGCTGCAAGGATGCGTCGGTTCACGACGGGACTGCCTTCGCGGTATCGGGTATCGTCTGCGTCGCGATAAACTACCGCCTGGGCATCGACGGCTTCCTTCCGGTGCCCGGTGTGCCCACAAACTTGGGATTGCGCGACATGTTGTTCGCGCTGGCATGGGTCCAGCGCAATATCGCGGCCTTTGGCGGGGACGCGGCAAACATCACCGTCTTTGGCGAAAGTGCGGGCGCGATGGCGATCGCCGACCTCGTCACCTCGCCGCTTGCAAAGGGCCTGTTCCAGCGCGCGATCATCCAGAGCGGCCATGGCGCGATGGTGCGCGAAATCGACGTGGCGCAGCGGCTCGTGAAGAAGCTCGCGAAAATCCTGCGCGTGAGCCCCGACGCCGACGGTTTCCGCACCGTCTCGCACGCGGCCGCGATGGACGCGATCGACAAGGTCGCCAAGCCTTGGGCGATCGACCTGCGCGACGGAGAAGGGCGCGAGCCGGTCTACGGGATCAGCCGGTTCATTCCGGTCTGGGGCGACGATGTGCTGCCCGAAAAGCCGATCGACGCGCTGCGCAAAGGGGCCGGCCGCGATGTGGAAATTGCCATCGGCACCAATGCCCAGGAAATGAACCTCTATTTCGTGCCGACCGGCGTGCGCCGGAAGATCGGCGGGCTGCTCGCGCGCTGGTTGCTCGGGCGGTCGCATCCAGAGGCGACGGCGGTACTGAAGGCCTATGGCTACAAGCGAAAGGGCGTGCAACCGGGCGAGGCGATGACCGACGCTATGAACGACCTCGTCTTTCGCTGGCCGGCGCGGCAATATGCCGCAGCGCACCAGGGCAGGACATGGATGTACGAGTTTGACTGGTGTTCGCCCGCATGCGGCGGCGAGCTTGGCGCGTGTCACGGGATCGAGCTGCCGTTCGTGTTCAGGACGCTGCCCTGCGTCACCGGACCGCGCGGCCTTGCAGGAATGGATCCGCCGCAGGCGCTCGCGGACCGGGTGCACGACCTGTGGGCCGGCTTTGCGCGGGACGGGGCGATGCCGTGGCCCGAGTTCGGGGCGTACCGCACGGTGTATCAGATGTCGCGCGGCGAGGCGCTCCACGAACCCGTGATGCCCGCCGCGGCCTTCGTGCCGGAGTAGCCACCATGTATCTCGACAAGCTGCGCCTTGACGGGCGCACCGCTTTCGTCACGGGCGGCGCGCAGGGGATCGGGCTTGCGACCGCCGAGGCGCTCGCGGAAGCCGGCGCGCGCGTGACGATTGCCGACCGCGATATCGCAGCGCTCGACCGGGCGGTCGCCGATCTGGGTTCGAAGGGCCATGCCGTCTTCGCCGAAACGCTCGACGTCACCGACAGCGCCGCGGTCGGTTTCGCTGCCGATGCGATGCTCGCGCGGGAGGGACGTGTCGACATCCTCGTCAACAATGCCGGCATCGCGCGTAGCGAAACCGCGGCCGAGGAGGTCGCCGACAAACATTGGCTCAACGTCCTCGACGTGAACCTCAACGGCAGCTTCTGGTGCGCGCGGGCCTTTGGTCGGCACATGCTCGCGGCGGGGCAGGGGAGCATAGTCAATGTCGGATCGATGTCGGGTTTCATCGTCAACCGGCCGCAGCCCCAAAGCTATTACAACGCGTCGAAGGCGGCGGTGCATCAACTGACCAGGAGCCTTGCCGCCGAATGGGCGGGCCGCGGCGTGCGTGTCAATGCGGTCGCGCCGACCTATATCGCTACGCCGCTCAACGCCTTTGCCGACAGGCAAGGCGAGATGTATCGGCGCTGGATCGACGGCACGCCGCAGGCGCGGCTCGGCGAGCCCGAGGAGGTGGCGTCGGTGATCCTGTTCCTCGCGTCGGACATGGCGAGTTTGATGACGGGGAGCATCGTGCTGGCGGATGGCGGCTATAGCTGCTGGTGACTCCTCGCCTCCCCCTCATAGAGGCAGCGAGCCTTGGTGATGCAATCGGTTAGTCGCAGCGTGGGTGCGGCTTCGACCTGAAGCTTTGACTCAAGGACGCACTGTCACCCGCCTAATCGCTCCGCGATAAGGCTGCGTATCCTTCCCCTGTTGAGGGAGAAAGATCTGTACGGCCCGTTCCTGCAAACCTCGCCTGCCGATCGGCACAATGTGCCTACCTTTCATATAGGTCTGAAAGCTGTCATATAGGTTTGGACGGGCGGCCGAGACCGCCGTTTTTGGGGATGCCTGATGACAAAGTTCCGATTTGCCGCTGTTTCGACCTTCGTACTCGCTGCCGCATTGGGGGGCGCGCCCGCTTTTGCGCAGGACAGCGCCGCCCCTCCGGTCGCCGCCGAAGCCGGAGACGACGGCGTCATCGTCGTCACAGCGCGCAAGCGCGACGAAACGCTGGCCGACGTGCCGATCGCAGTTACCGCGATCGACGGAGACACGCTGACAGCGCGCGGGCTCAATTCGGTGCGCGAGGCGGCGGTTCTGTCGCCCGGCCTCAACATCAACAGCGACGGCACGGGTCGCGCCTTTGTTTCGATCCGCGGGGTCGGCGTGACGCTGGTGCAGAGCGTGCAGCCGGGCGTCGGGCTGTTCATCGACGGCATCTACCAGCCGAACACGGCCTATCTGAACAACCCGCTGGTCGATGTGGAGCGCATCGAAGTGCTGCGCGGACCGCAGGGCACGCTCTATGGCAAGAACACGATGGGCGGCGCGATCAACGTCATCACGCGCCAGCCGGGCAATGATTTCGAAGTTCGGGCCAATGCGAGCTATGCCGGGCCGGACGATGCCTGGATGGTCTCGGGCTCGGTTTCGGGCCCGATCGTCACCGACAAGGTCGCGCTCCGCGTGGCAGCGGCGCACCGCCAGCAGGACGGTTTCCTGCGCAACAGCGTGATCGGCGGCAACGCCAATCCGTTCAACACCGACTCGATCAACGCGACGCTGCGCGTGACGCCGTCGGAAGATTTCACGCTGACGATCAAGGGTTATTATGACTGGGTCGACGGGGTGAACACACCCTATGCGCGCGTTACCGGGCCAACAGATTATTCGCGCGTCGTGCAGTTCAACACGTTGAACGCGGTGTCCTATAAATATCGCGGCATCAACCTGCGTGCCGAGGGCGACCTCGGCGGCGGATCGAAGCTCAGCGTCATCGGCGCCTACGACATGCGCAATGGCTTCACCCCCGACGGCGAAGGCGATTTCGGTCCGGCCGACATCGTCCGGACGGTTGCGCGCGACAGTCTGCGCACGATGACGCTCGAATCGCGGCTCGACAGCGAATGGTCGGACCAGTTTTCGACCCTGCTCGGCGTCTTCTACAGCAACGAGATGGTGCAGGCGCAGAGTCGCGACACGATCTCGCTGGTGATCCCCGACGTCGGACCGGTCTCGGTCGTCCGCGATACGCGCGCGAAAAATGTGGCCGACACCTATGCCGCCTTCGGCACGCTGTTCTGGAAACCCAACCTCGACTGGGAGGTGGCGCTCGGGCTGCGTTACGACCATGAAGATCGTGTCGCCAACGGATCGGTTTCGGGCGCGCTCGTGCCCACCGCACGGATCAAGTCCGACGAATGGCAGCCCAAGCTGTCGATCACGCGCAAATGGACCCCCGGCCTGATGACCTATGTCTCGGTCGCGCGCGGTTATCGCGGCGGCGGCTTCAACGCACCGACCGCGCCGACGCGCACCTATCGCGGCGACTCCGCCTGGACCTATGAAGCCGGCGCCAAATATTCGTCACCCGTTCTTAATCTGTCGGGCAGCGTCTTCTACAGCGATTACAAGGATTATATCGGCCTGAATTCGATTGCTCCGGCCGCGGGCGGCGGGCTCGTCACTGTCGATCTCAACTCGGGTGACGTCGAAAGCTATGGCGTCGAACTCGAAGCGATGGTTCGCCCCGTGCGGGCGTGGACGCTGCGCGGCGCCTTTACTTGGATGCATGCGCGCATCACCGACGACAGTGCCTATTTCGAGACTACCGGGCGCCAGCTGTCGTCCGACCGGCTGACCTTCCAGCCCGACTGGACCGCGAGCTTTGCGAGCGATTATCGGATCGAGACCGGCGGTGACAGTGACGTGACGCTGAGCGCGGGACTGGTCGGGAAGGGCAAGCGGCTCGCTGCAACGCTCAACGAAACGACCCCGACCGTCCTCGACAGCTATTGGCTGACCAACGCGTCGATCGCCTATCGCACCGGACCGGTCGAGGTCGCCTTGTTCGCGAACAACATCTTCAACACCGAATATTTCGAAAGCTATATCGAACAGACGACGCTGGCGCTCGCAGGCCTGCCCGCGTCCGACCTCGGCATCACCGGCGACCGCCGCCGTTACGGCGTGCGCGCAAGCCTGAAGTTCTGACCATGGCGGGAACGGCGCATTCGGGGGAACGCAAGCCGCTTCCTGCCAGCTTGGTGGGGGCGCTGGAGGACCGGTTCGCCGACCGGTTCCAGCGGAGCGAAGCGGCGCTCGGGCAGCATGGATCGAGCGAGTCCCATTTCGCCCCCGTGCTGCCCGACGCCGTCGTCTTCGCGCGTTCGACCGAGGATGTCGTGGCGCTGGTACAGCTCTGTTCGGCCGCCGACATTCCGATCGTGCCGTTCGGCGCGGGAACGTCGATCGAAGGCAATGCGCTGGCGATCAACGGCGGCATCTCGCTCGACATGAGCCAGATGGACAGGGTCGTCGCGGTGAATGCCGAGGATTTTGACTGCGTCGTCCAACCGGGGGTCCGCCGCGAGGAACTGAACATGCACCTGCGCGATCAGGGGCTGTTCTTTCCGATCGACCCGGGCGCCAATGCGACGATCGGCGGGATGGCCTCGACCCGCGCGTCGGGAACGAATGCGGTGCGTTACGGCACGATGAAGGATGCGGTACTCAGCCTCGAGGTGGTGACGCCGCAGGGCGAGGTCATCCGCACCGCGCGTCGTGCGCGCAAGTCCGCGGCGGGATATGATCTGACGCGGCTTTATGTCGGCTCCGAAGGCACGCTCGGCATCATCACCGAAGTGACGCTGCGCCTGCATCCGGTGCCCGATACCATTTCGGCCGCGGTGTGCAGTTTCGATACGCTGGGCGGTGCGGTCGATACCGTCGTGCAGTCGATCCAGTGCGCGGTGCCGCTCGCGCGCGTCGAGATCCTCGACGCCAAACAGATGACTGCCGTCAACCGCTGGTCGAAGCTCGACTATCCCGAGACGCCGACGCTCTTCTTCGAATTTCACGGCAGCGCGGGGCATGTCGCCGAACAGGTCGAGACGGTGAGGGCGCTTGCCGAAGCCAATGGCGGCAGCGCGTTCAGCTGGTCGAACCTGCCCGAGGAACGCAGCAAATTGTGGCGTGCGCGGCACGAGGCCTATTATGCGGCGGTCAATATGCGGGCGGGCGCGATCGGCTGGGCCACCGACGTGTGCGTGCCGATGAGCCGGCTTGCCGAATGCATCGCCGAAACACACGTCGATCTCGATGCGGCGAGCGTCCCCGCGACGATCCTCGGCCATGTCGGCGATGGCAATTTCCATGTGATCTTCTCGATCGATCCGGACGCGCCCGAAGAAATGGCGGAGGTCGAGGCGATCAACGCGCGGCTGGTCGGGCGCGCGCTCGCGATGGACGGGACGTGCACGGGTGAACATGGCATCGGTATCGGCAAGCAGGCGTGGCTCGTCGCCGAACTCGGGGCGGCGGTCGAGCAGATGCGGATGATCAAGCGTGCGCTCGACCCGCAGAATCTGCTCAATCCCGGCAAGATCTTCACCCTCTGATGGCGACGCAGACCGAACCGCTGGGCGCGCCGCTTACCGCGACCGCGACCCTCGTCCCGCTGCTGTTGCTCGCGCTGGT
Source organism: Sphingopyxis sp. (assembly GCF_035565275.1). GTDB lineage: Bacteria > Pseudomonadota > Alphaproteobacteria > Sphingomonadales > Sphingomonadaceae > Sphingopyxis. The sequence goes on along the minus strand of NZ_DATMST010000230.1, from coordinate 18,340 downwards.
GACGACGATCGGTTTCACCGCGCTCGGAAGTTTCGGCACAATCCAGGAAAGCGCCAAGGCCGAACTGGCGCTCAGCGACGATGCGCTCGCGCTGATCCAAGGGCTTGGCGCCGCAGTACCGATGGTGCTCTTTTCAATCCCGATCGGCATCCTCGTCGACCGGCGCAACCGGGTGCGACTGACGATCGGGCTGGCGCTGCTCTGGACGCTCGGAACCTTGCTTACCGCCTTCGCGCCGAGCGCGGGCTGGCTGACCGCCGCGCGCATGCTCGTCGGGATCGGCTCGACCGGATCGCTCACTGCCGCGCTCTCGCTCTGCGCCGATTTTTGCGCGCCCGAACAGCGCGGGCGTGCGATGCTGATCGTCAATCTGGGCAAGGCGCTTGGCGTCGCGCTTGGCTTTGCGCTCACCGGCTGGCTGTTCGGGCTGCTCACCGATTTTGCCGCGCCCGGCTGGCTCGCGGGGCTCGCGCCGTGGCGGAGCACGCATGTGCTGCTCGCCGCGATCAGTGCGGTATGCCTGCTGCCTTTGCTTTTCCTGCGCGAGCCCGCGCGGTGCGAGGTCGAGGCGAGTCCCGATGCCCCCTTCCGCATCGTCGCCGCCGAACTCTGGGCGCGGCGCGCCTTCCTCGGCCCGCTGTTCGCGGGGCAGGTCGCGGTGGTGATGGCCGATGTCGCCGCAACAGTATGGGTCGCTCCGGTGCTCTCGCGCGATTTCGGATTGCAGCCGCAGCAGTTCGCGGGCTGGGTCGGCGCGTTGATGTTCGGCACCGGGGTCGCCGGCGCGGTGCTCGGCGGAATTTCGGCCGATATCGGTCAGAAGAGCCGGCGCCGCGGCGGTTTGCTGCTGGGGGCCGTGATCGCGGCCGGGATCGGTGTGCCAGCAGCGCTGTTCCCGCTGATGCCCAGCGTGACAGGGCTCGCCGTCGCGCTCGGCGTGATGTCGATGTGCGGCGCGGTGACCGGACTCGTTGTGTCGGTCGCGCTCACCGTTCTGCTTCCCAACGAACTTCGGGGGCTTTGTATCGGCGCCTTCATCGCGATCGCGGGACTGATCGGGTTTGGGCTCGCGCCTTGGGTAGTGACGCGCATCAGTGCGCTGATGGGCGGCGAGGCGATGCTTGCAGAGGCGCTGGCGCTGGTCGGGGTCATCGTCAGCGCAGTGTCCTTCTTCGCTTTCCTGCTCGCGATGCGACGCGCGCCGGAACCTGTAAGATAGCTATTGTAAAAGCTATCAGATAGGTTAGGGTGGGGTAGGGAGAATCGCGCCATGCCATCCAAACATCCTGTGATCGTGTCGCCTGAAATGACGACCTATATCGGTCGCGGCGGGTGCGACCGCCGGCTGCTGCCGCCGGATGCGCTGTTGCTCGGTTTCGGTGACGTTGGCGAGCCGATGGTGCGGACGCTGGCTTTTCGCGAACTCGAAAGCGAAGAACATCTGCTGGTCGTTGCGGTGTCGCGAGGTGCGTGCCACCGGCTGTTCGGTGACATGCCCGACCCGGACGCCCGCTGGTATCTGCCCTCGGACCTGCGCGCGCTTGCCCAGTCGATCGTCGCGCCCGATTGCGACGAAGCCGCGACCGACACGCTGCGGCTCGCGCGCAGCATCGAACTCCTCTGCCAGTTTTTCGCCGCGCTACGCGCCGGAGATCTCCTGCCGGTGGAGGGTCAACCGAGCCTGGCCGAAAGTGACATCGCGCGCATCGCCGCCGCGCGCCGGATCGTCGACACGCGCTGGCACGAGAAGCTGACGATTGACGACATCGCCAAAAGCTGCGGCATCAATCGCGACAAGCTGACCCGTGGTTTCCGCGAGCTGTACCAGTGCAGCGTCGGTGAAGCGCTGAGCGAGCGGCGCCTGCGACAGGCGCGGCAGATGCTGGCGGCGAGCGATCTGCCGGTCGCGAGCATCGGCTATCGCTGCGGTTATCTCAATAACGCCAGCTTTACGCGCGCCTTCTCGCGCCGCTTCGGCATGGCGCCCACCGCGATGCGCCGGGTGGGAGTCGCGGCATGAGCGGCATGCTCGAGTCCAGCGCGCGGGGCTCGCTGGTCGAGCGCGCGGTCGAATCGGTGCGCGACTTCATCCGCATCAACGACCTCAAGGTCGGCGATACGCTGCCGGGGGAAGGAAGCTTTGCGCAGCAGCTTGGCGTCAGCCGGCCGGTGATGCGCGAGGCGTTCGGTGCGCTTGCCGCTCTTCGCCTCGTCGATGTCGGCAACGGGCGCAAGCCGCGCGTTGGCGCGATCGACGGATCGGTGATGGCGGCGTCGATGGGGCATGCGGTCAACACCGCGCAAGTGTCGCTCGCCGATGTGTGGGAGGTGCGCCGCACGCTCGAGTTGCGCACCGCCGAACTCGCGGCGATCAACCGTACCGACGAACAGGCGAAGGCAATTCTTGCCGCAGCGCACGGCTTGTCGACCGGGCATGACGAGGCGGCGCGTACCGCGGCCGACACGGCGTTTCACCAGACGATCGCCGAGGCGAGCGGTAACCAGCTCTTTCATCAGATCGTGCGTTCGTTCGAGCAGTTGATGGCGGTTGCGATACCGCGCGCTTGGGCGGGTCGCACAACGCACGAAGAACGCGACGAGACGCTCGCGCTGCACCGCGAGGTCGCCGAAGCGATTGTCGCGCGCGATCCCGCAAGGGCGCGCGCCGCGATGGAGAGCCACTTCAACAATTCGATCGGCGAGATGCTCAAGGATCAGTTCTGATCGAAGCGACCGCGCTCGTCATGCATGAGCGATTGGTTGTCCACCCGACGAGCTTCTCCGCCTCGTCCTGCAATATGACCGAACCCCCTTAAGCCGCCGTTGGCGGGCCCCATGTGGATGGATTCGCTCGCGATCCTGTCCCGCATGCATGGTGGCTGCGGTCTCCCGTCGCGCAGCTTTTCAAAACTGTTGCGAATCATAAGGCGGACTAATTCCCGAAGCTCGAAAAGGCGGGCATCGTCGGCGCATCGGAGGGAATCCGGGGCGGTTATCTGCTCGGAAGACCCGCCGATCAGATCAGCGTGCTCGATGTCATTGACGCGATCGAAGGGCCCAAACCGCTGTTCGAGTGCCAGGAAATCCGGGGCAAGTGCGCGATCTTCGGTGATCGCCCGCCGAGCTGGTCGACGGACGGCGTTTGCGGTGTTCACATGGTGATGCTCCGTGCCGAGCAGGCCATGCGCGCCGAGCTCGGCAAGACATCGGTCGCGGATCTCGCGCGCAATGTCGGCGGCAAGGCGCCGCCTGACTTTGCAGCAGAAGTTCATGCCTGGCTGTCCAATCGCGTAGGCCTTCGCGCCGAAGCGCGCAGGGCGGGGGTCGAGCAGGCGAAAATTGTCAGGGCCACGGCGAACGGGGATGGCACAGCCTAGGTCGGTGCGACGCCGCTCTTCGAACGAAGGGCCGTTCGCGAGTTTGGCGCGCGGCCGGTTGGGGAAACGGCCCCGGCGATGGCGGCAATATCGGCGTCGTCCGGGCGCCACCGTCCCGCAAGCGGACCATCGCGCATGAAGATCGCGCGCGCCGTCGCGGCCGCATCCGCTCGGCGCCACAAGGCGGAAAGCTGCGCCGACAGGGGGTCGTCGACCGGCCCGTTATCGCCTCTGACATGAGCCAGCCACGCACCGATGGCGGTCAGGATGGCGGGGCATCGCCGACCCTTTTCGGCGTTGATGGCCAGCGTTTCGAGCCAGCGCTGCGGAATCTTCTGGCTGCCATCCATCGCGATCTGAATCAGGCGGTGATGAAGGGCGGTATTTTCGAAGCGCGCCAGCAACGCGCCGGCATAGGCCGCAAGATCCTGCCCCGGCGCGGCGGCTATGCTCGGTGCCGCCTCCTCGCGCATCAACCTTTCGACCAGCGGCCGGATCGCGGGATCGGCTACCGCCTGATGCACGAAATCATGCCTGTGCATCAAACCGATATAGGCGAGCGCCGAATGGGCGCCGTTGAGCATGCGAAGCTTGGCGGTCTCGTAGGAGGCAACATCGGCAACCAGCTCTGCCCCGTGTGCCTCCCAGCGCGGGCGCGGACCCGCGAAGCGGTCCTCGATCACCCACTGGCTGAAGGGCTCGGTCGTGACATGCGCTTCGTCGCGCACGCCGCCGAGCGAGGCCTGCGCCGTGTCGCGATCGCTCGCCGTGGTCGCCGGGACGATGCGATCGACCATCGAGGAAGGAAAAGTGCAGTGTGCCTCGACCCAATCGGCCAATGCGGAGTCGCGGGATGACAGATAGGCCAGCGTCAGGCGCCGGAGCTGCGCGCCGTTGTGGGCGAGATTGTCGCATGAGAGCAGCGTCAGCCCGGGAAGCCCGCTTTCGCGCCGCAACGCCAATCCTGCGCGAAGGAAATAATATATGCTGTCGTCGCCAGCCAGCGACGGATCGAGGCTGCCGTCGCCGGCCCGGCAATAGCCCTTTTCGGTGACGGTGAAGCTGACGATGTGCGTTTCGGGCGCGGCGACGGCCTCGACCACGGCCTGCGGCTCTTGCGGCGCCACCAGAAGCCCCCGCACGGCGCCGATCACGCGCAGCGCGCTTTCGCCGCCGGACCGCGATGCCACGGTGTAGAGGCCCTCTTGGGGGCGTAATTGTTCCGCGACGTTCACCGAGCGCAGCGAAACGCCGGTGATGCCCCAGTCGCGCTCGCCGGCGTTCATCGCATCATCGGTATAGACCGCCTGATGCGCCCGGTGAAACGCACCGATACCGAAATGGACGATGCCCGCTTTCTGCGCATCGATATCATAGGACGGGCGCTGGACGGCGGGCGGCAGGCTCGCGAGCGCCCCCACGTCGAGCCTCATAATTTATAGGCCTTCTTCGCAAGATGACAGGACAGATCGGCTGCGAGTTCGGCGGCCTCCCATTCCTCCATCCGGTTCTCCGCGACCAGCCGGGCGAGAAAGCCGCAGTCGATCCGCCGCGCGACATCGTGCCGCGCCGGAATGGAAAGGAAGGCGCGGGTATCGTCGTTGAACCCTACGCCGTTGTAGAAGCCTGCTGTTTCGGTGACCTGCTCACGGAAACGGCGCATTCCTTCGGGGCTGTCGTGGAACCACCACGCCGGGCCGAGCTTCAGTGCGGGATAATGCCCCGCGAGCGGCGCCAGTTCGCGGGCATAGCTGGTTTCATCGAGTGTGAAGACGATCAGGCTGAGGCGCGGGTCATTGCCATATCGCGCGAGCAGCGGGCGCAACTCTTTCACATAACCCGTCCGCATCGGGATATCCGCCCCCTTGTCGCGGCCATAGTGTGCGAACAGCCAAGGGTTATGGTTGCGGAACGAGCCGGGATGGATCTGCATGACCAGTCCGTCCTCGACGCTCATCCCCGCCATTTCGGTCAGCATCTGGGCGCGAAACAGCTCGGCGTCGCCGGGTGTCGCGGCATCGCCGGCGCTGACCTTGCGAAACAGGGCTTCGGCCTCCCCGGGCGACAGGTCTGCTGTCAGCGACGAAGGATGGCCATGGTCGGTCGATGTCGCGCCCATCGACGCGAAGAACGCCCGCCGTTTGCGATGCGCCGCAAGATAGCCCTGCCAGGCAAAGCAATCCTCGCCGGTCATGTCGGAGAGCGTGCGCAGATTGTCGCGGAACCCTTCAAACTCGGGATCGACGACCGGGTCCGGGCGATAGGCGGTGATGACGCGCCCACGCCAGCCGCTCTGCCGGATGGCCTTATGATGGCGCAGGTCATCGAGCGGGCTTTCGGTCGTGGCGATGACTTCGATATTGTAGCGTTCGAAGAGCGCGCGCGGGCGGAACGCGTCGGTCGCCAGCGCGGCCGTGATATGGTCGTAATAGCGATCGGAGGTTTCCGCCGATAGCTGTACCTCGAGCCCGAACGCCGCCGAAAATACCCAGTCCAGCCACATGCGCGAGGGCGTGCCGCGGAACAGGTGATAGCGCGACGCAAACAGGCGCCAGCTTTCGCGGGGATCGGCCTCGGGATTGCCGATGCCCAGCGCGTCGAGGCTCACACCCTGCGAATAGAGCATCCGGAACACATAATGGTCGGGGTGCAGCAGAAGTTCTGCCGCGTTGCCGAACGGCGCGTCGGTGGCGAACCATTCGGGATCGGTATGACCGTGCGGCGAGATGATGGGGAGGCTCGCCACCTCGCGATAAAGCGCACGAGCGATGGCGCGCGTGTCGGGGTCGGCGGGCAACAGCCGGTCGGGGTGCAGGGTGAGCGGGCGCGTCATGTCGTAGGCCGTGCATAGCGCTGCCGCTTTGCCTCCACGGCCCGGCGGGCTTCTTCGATGGCCCTTTCCTCGGTCGCGAAAAGCAGGGAGTCGAGCACGGCGCTCAAATGGGTCCGCATGGCGGCACGCGCGGCATTGGGGTCGCGCGCGCGCAAGGCTTCCAGGATTGCGGAATGCTCGTCGACCACCGGCTTGATATGGGCGGTGCGGGCAAGCGAGTGGAGCAGGGCGCTTTCGGGCGAGGTCCGGCGCAGCTCCCACAGACGCTCGATGCTTTCATAAATGGCGGTGTTGCGCGTGGCACGGGCGATGGCGAGATGGAACGCCCGATCGGCCTCCTCCGTGCCTCCCGGGGTCTGGTTTTCACGCGCGATGTCGCGGATCAGCCCTTCGAGTTCCGCCACTTCCGCGTCGCTGATCTGCGTCGCCGCAAGGCTGGCCGCCTCGCCCTCGATCAGCAGCCGCGCTTCGGTCAGCTCGAACCCGGTGATGTTGAAGCCCGGCACCTCTTCGCGTCCGGGAAGGCGCAGCACATAGGCGCCCGAGCCGACGCGGACCTCGACAAGTCCCTGGACTTCGAGCGCGATGATCGCTTCGCGCACGGTCGGCCGGCTGACGTCATATTCGGCCGCCAGTTCGCGTTCGGCGGGAAACCGGTCGCCGACCGCATAATGCCCGCTGGCCAGCACCTCCATCAATTTGCGCGCGAGCCCTTGATAGAGTCGAACTTGATTGGCTTCCGCGATCATTGAAAACACCTCTCGACATTGGTCTTACCAATTCCGCGTGTATTGGTCAATTATCGGATCGAGAACCATCTTCGGTGAATCGGCATAGGGCATTTTCAACGGCAGCATTGGTATCGATCCATCCGATCGCGCTGATGCCGGGGTTCTCCAAATATCCTCGCGCATAAAATCGGCCGCTGTCCGGACAAGGACAGCGGCCGATTTTTACCCGGTATTGAGCGATGATTTTTGCTTGTCGGGGCCTTCGCTGTCGGTCCCTGTCGCCTCACTCGGTTGGAAAACCGCGCTTTTTCAGCAGCGCCTTCACATCGGGATCGCGCCCGCGGAAGGCGCGATAGGCCTCGGCGCGGTCGGTTTCGTTACCGGTCATCAGCAGGATGGTGCGGAACTTGTCGGCGACGCTGCGATCCCACGGGCCACCGGCCTCCGTGAACGCCGCCCAAGTGTCGGCGTCCATCGTTTCCGACCAGAGGTAGCTGTAATAGCCCGCCGAATAGGCGTCCGAGCTGAACAGGTGACCGAATTGCGGCAGGCGATGCCGCATGACGATTTCCCTCGGCATGCCGATCTCGGCGAGCGTCTCGCGCTCGAACTTGTCGGCGTCGGCCGGCGGCGTCTTGCGGTCGTGCAGCTTCATGTCGACGATCGCGCTCGACAGATATTCGACCGTCGTAAAGCCCTGGTTGAACTTGTCGGAGGCGAGGATCTTGTCGACCAGCGCCTGCGGCATCGGCTGGCCCGTCTTGTAGTGCGTCGCATATTTCGACAGCACTTCGGGGGTCATCAGCCAGTTTTCGTTCACTTGGCTCGGATATTCGACAAAGTCGCGCGGGACGCCGCCAAGCGCGGGGTAATAGACGTGCTGCAGCATATAATGGATGCCGTGGCCGAATTCGTGGAACAGCGTCTGCGCGTCGTCGAGGCTGATCAGCGTCGGCTCGCCTTTGGCGGCTTCGGTGAAATTATTGTTGTTCGACGCGAGGACATTGCGTTCGCCGCCCAGCGTCTGCTGGCTGCGATAGGTCGTCATCCACGCGCCCGACCGCTTCCCGTCGCGCGCGAAATTGTCGAGGTAGAAGACGCCGACATTCTCGTTCGTCTTGAGATTATAGACCTCGAAAGTGCGGACCTTCGGGTCGAAGACGGGGATCGTGCCGGTATTCTCGCGGAAACCGAGGTCGTAGAGCTGGCCCGCCGACCAGAACATGCCGTCGACCAGCTTGTCGAGCTGGAGATACGGCTTAACCTCGCTTTCATCGAGGTCGTATTTCGCCTTGCGGACCTTCTCGGAATAAAAGCGATAATCCCACGGCTCGATCGTGATCTTCGGCCCCTTGCCTGCCTTGGCTTCCTGATCGGCAATCGCCTGCATGTCGGCGACCTCTTCCTTCACGCGCGCAACCGCGGCGGGCCAGACCTTCATCATCAACCCCATCGCGGCTTCGGGCGTCTTCGCCATCGTGTCGGCCATGCGGTAATGCGCGTGCGTCGGGAAGCCGAGCAGTTCGGCGCGCTGCTGGCGCAGCTTCAGTATCTCGACGATCGTTGCATTGGTGTCGTTGGCGTCGCCATTGTCGCCGCGGCTGACAAACGCCTTGTAGACGCGTTCGCGAAGCGCCCGGTTGGTCGCACCCTGCATCACCGGCTGCGCCGACGAGCGGGTGTTCTTGATCGCCCACTGACCGGGCTTGCCATTGGCTTCGGCGGCCGACGCAAGCGATGCGACGAATCCGGGCTCGAGGCCCGCGAGCTCGGTCTTGTCGGTGACGAAGGTATAGAGCTTCTCGTCGCCGAGCAGCTTCGACGAGAAGGCAGAGAACAGGCCTTCGAGCTTCGAGTTCATCTCGACCAGCTTCGCCTTGTCGGCGGGCGACAGGTTGGCGCCGTCGCGTACCATCTCGTCATAGCTGCGCTCGACGATGCGGATCTGCTGCGCGTTGAGGCCGCTCGAATTGCGCTTGTCGTACACCGCCTTGTAGCGCGCGAAGAGCTTCGGATCGAGGAACAGCTCGGTGTAGAAGGTCGTGAGCCTGGGGCTCCATTCAGCGTCGATATCTTCGACGCGGTCGTTCGACTTGTTCGACGTCTGGACGCCCCACAGTGCGAACAGCCGGTCCATCGTGTCGCCCGCGAGCATCATCGGGACATGCGTGTTCTCGAAGGTCGGCGCTTCGGGATTGTCGATCACCGCCTGTACCTGCGCCTTGGTTTCGGCCATGCCCTTTGTGAAGGCGTCAGGGAACAGTTCGGGGTCCATCTTGTCCCACGGCGGCACCCCTTCGAATGGGCCGGTCCATTTGGCGAGCATCGGGTTTTCGCCCGCGGGGGCGGTAGTCGCCAGCTTGGCGGCGGCGGTGGGTTCGGCGGCGATTGCGGTCATCTGGCTATAACCCACGATCATCGCGGTGGATGCAAGCATGATCGACAAATGACGGGCAAAAGGCTGCGCGGTGCGCGACATCGATAAATCTCCCCGGAGGATAAGGTTTCGGACGAAACCATGTCTGGGGCCGTCTTAACCTTATATGACAGCGGGGTGCAAGCTGCCTAAGCGCCAAAATCCTGCTGGATCAGGCCAGGTACATCGACGCGGAAGCTGAAGATGCCGCCCGCATGCGGCTGCGCCTTTCGCTCCTCATCGGTCAGATTCTTGCCCGCGCTGGTGACGAAGGCGGTCTGGAGGTCGGACCCGCCGAACGCGACCATCGTCGGGCGCTGCACCGGCAGCTCGACCGTCTGGATGAGTTCGCCCGCAGGCGAGAAGCGCACGACGCGCCAGCCGTCCCACAGCGCCGACCAGTAACAGCCCTCGGCATCGACCGCTGCGCCGTCGGGGCGTCCATTGCCGAACTCGAATTGATGGAAGATGCGCCCGTTGCCGAGCGCACCGGAAACCGGGTCGACCTCATAGGCGCGGATCGCGTGCGTCGGCGTGTCGGCGTGATAGAAAGTGCGGCCGTCGGGGCTGAAAGCGGCACCGTTGCTGGTGGTGATACCGCCAAAAATTTCGGTCAGCGATCCGTCAGGATCGAGCCGGTAGAGCGTCGCGGCGGGGTTCGCCTTGTCGCTCGTCAGACTGCCGACCCAGAGCCGGCCCGCGGAATCGACGCGGCCATCGTTGAAGCGTTGATCGGGCTTGTCTGCCAGAACGGGCGGGCCGAACGGGCGGGGCGTGGCGTCCCATGCATCGATCAGCGCACAGCCATTTTCGAGCGCTGCGACAAGGCCGCCACCCGCGCGCGGCGCGATACAGCCGACCTGCTCCGCCAGTTCCATTACCTCGTCGGTGGCGGTTGCCGGATCGGCCCGGTGGATTTTACGGCCCTCGATATCGACCCAGTAGAGACGGGCTTCGGCAGCATGCCAGAAGGGCGATTCGCCGAGCAGTGCGCCGGCATCGAGAAGCAGTTGGGCCATGGAACGTGTGTTAGCGTGATCGGTCGGCGCTGCCCAGCGATTGCAAACCTATTCGCCGCCGGATCGGCGCGCGCAAGCTCGCTTCGTCACCTGGACGCTGCAAGGGATCCCGGATCAAGTCCGGGATGACGGGGAAAGCCGGGCGGCAAGCAAGGAGTTCATGCCGTAGCGGCATTTATACTTGACGTGGACGTAAACGTAAGGTCAGTTACAGATCGAAACCCACGCCGCAGGCGGGGCCTCGGCGGGCCGCGAAAACCGGACGCACCCTGGGAAAAGGAAAGATCAATGTCGCTCGATAACCTTTCGCGTTCCGCTTACTCGGACGACCATGAAGCGTTCCGCGCGACGGTGCGCCAGTTCCTCGAAAAGGAAGTCGCCCCCAATCAGGCGCAATGGGCCGAGGACGGCATCGTGCCGAAGGGCCTCTGGCCGAAGGCCGGCGAACTCGGCCTCCTCTGCCCGACGGTGCCCGAGGAATATGGCGGGCTTGGCCTCGACTTCGGTTACAATGCGATCGTCGATGAAGAGAGCGCCTATTATGGCCGCGTTACCACAGGCTTCTCGCTCCAGTCGGACATCGTCACCAATTATATCACGCGCTACGGCAGCGAAGAGCAGAAGAAGCACTGGCTGCCCAAGATGGTTTCGGGCGAAGTGATCACCGCGATCGCGATGACCGAACCGGGCACCGGCAGCGATCTTCAAGGGATGCGCACGACCGCGAAGAAGGATGGCAATCACTATGTCATCAACGGGTCGAAAACCTATATCACCAACGGCCAGAACGCCGACCTGATCCTCGTCTGCGTCAAGACCGACACCGAGGTGCAGCCGGCGTGGAAAGGCGTGTCGATTGTCCTTGTCGAGGCCGAGCGCGAAGGTTTCCAGCGCGGCCGCAACCTCGACAAGATCGGGCAGGACGAAGCCGATACGTCGGAACTGTTCTTCAACGACGTGCGCGTGCCGATCACCAACTGCCTTGGCGAAGAGGGCCAGGGTTTCATCTATCTGATGAGCGAACTGCCGCAGGAACGCCTGTCGATCGCGGTCAGCGCACAGGCATCGGCGCAGCGCGCGTTCGACGATACGGTCGAATATACGCGTGACCGCAAGGCGTTCGGCAAGCCGATCCTCGATTTCCAGAACAGCCGTTTCGTGCTCGCCGACCTGAAGGCAAAGCTGCAGGTCGGCTGGGCCCATCTCGACTGGGCGCTGTCGCGGCACCTCAAGAAGGAACTGACCCCCGAAGAGGGTGCGGCGGCGAAGCTGTGGCACACCGAACTTCAGTGGGAGGTGATGGACAAGTGTCTCCAGCTCTTCGGCGGCGCGGGCTATATGAACGAATATCCGATCGCCCGCGCCTGGCGTGCGGCGCGCGTGACGCGCATCTTCGGCGGCACGAACGAAATCATGAAGGAACTGATCGGGCGCAAGCTCTGATCGCTTGAAATCGCAGGAAAGGAATTCTCCCATGGCTACTGCATATATCGTCGACGCCGTCCGCACCGCGGGCGGCAAGCGCGGCGGCCGGCTTGCCGGCGTCCACCCCGTCGACCTCGGCGCCGCGGTGTTCGACGCGATCGCCGACCGCAATGATTTCGACACCAAGGCGATCGACGACGTCATCACCGGCTGCGTGTCGCAGGGCGGGCAGCAGACGATGGACGTCGGCCGCAACGCGGTACTCGCCTCGAAGCTTCCCGACTCGATCCCCGCGGTGACGATCGACCGCCAGTGCGGATCGTCGCAGCAGGCGATCCAGTTCGCCGCGCAGGCGGTGATGTCGGGGACGCAGGACATCGTCCTCGCGAGCGGCATCGAAAGCATGACGCGCGTGCCGATGGGCAGCGTCGCGACGCTCTTCATGAAGGAAGGGCTCGGCCACTACAAGTCGGAGCGGCTCGAGGAAAAATATCCCGGAATCATGTTCAGCCAGTTCATGGGCGCCGAGATGATCGTCAAGAAATACGGGCTGACCAAGGATGACCTCGACGCCTATGCGCTCGAAAGCCACCGCCGCGGCAAGGCCGCGACTGACGCGGGCCATTTCAAGCGCGAGATCGTAGGGGTCGAGATCGATACCCCCGAAGGCCGCCAGACGCATCTCGTCGACGAGGGCATCCGTTTCGATGCGACGCTCGAAGGCATCGCCGGGGTCAAGATCCTGCAGGAGGGCGGTTCGATCACCGCGGCCACATCGAGCCAGATCTGCGATGGCGCATCGGCGGCGCTCGTCGTGTCGGAACAGGCGCTCAAGGATCACGGCCTGACCCCGCGCGCGCGCATCCACCATATCTCGGTGACCGCCGGCGACCCGATCATCATGCTCGAGGAACCGCTGTTCGCGACCGAACGCGCGCTGAAAAAGGCGGGCATGACGATCGGCGAAATCGACGCCTATGAAGTCAATGAGGCGTTCGCGCCGGTACCGCTCGCGTGGCTCCAGTATCTCGGCGCCGACCATGCGCGTCTGAACCAGCATGGGGGTGCGATCGCGCTCGGCCATCCGCTCGGCGCCTCGGGCACCAAGCTGATGTCGACCCTGCTCGGCGTGCTCGACGCGACCGGCGGCAAATACGGCCTGCAGACGATGTGCGAAGGCGGCGGTCAGGCCAACGTCACGATCATCGAACGGCTTTAAGCAGATTGAATTAGGGAGAATAGATAGATGAAACTCGATTCCACCGTATCCGCCGTCGTTACCGGCGGCGCCTCGGGCCTTGGTGCCGCGACCGCGCGCCTGCTCGCTTCGAAGGGCGTCAAGGTCGCGATCTTCGACCTGCAGGAAGAAAAGGGTCTCGCGATCGCGGCCGAACTCGGCGGCGTCTTCTGCGAATGCAACGTCACCGACGATGCCAGCGTCGATGCCGCCTTTGCCAAGGCGCGCGAAGCGCATGGGCAGGAACGCATCCTCGTCAACTGCGCCGGCACCGGCAACGCGATCAAGACTGCCAGCCGCTCGAAGGAAGACGGCAGCATCAAGCATTTCCCGCTCGACGCGTTCAACTGGATAATCCAGATCAATCTCGTCGGCACCTTCCGCTGCATCGCCAAGTCGGCGGCAGGCATGCTGACGCTCGACCCGATGGAAGACGGCGAACGCGGTGCGATCGTCAATACCGCGTCGGTTGCGGCCGAGGACGGCCAGATCGGCCAAGCCGCTTACTCGGCATCGAAGGGCGGCGTCGTCGGCATGACGCTCCCGATCGCGCGCGACCTTGCAAGCGAGAATATTCGCGTCAATACGATCCTTCCGGGCATCTTCGACACCCCGCTGCTCGCCGGCGCGCCGCAGAATGTCCGCGATGCGCTGGGCGCGTCGGTGCTCAACCCGAAGCGCCTCGGCGTGCCAGCGGAATATGCCAATCTCGCCATGTGCATGATCGAGAATGGTTATTTCAATGGCGAGGACGTCCGCCTCGACGGCGGCATCCGCATGGCGCCGCGCTGATATGCCGAAACCGGAAAGCTGGCGGCTCGATGCCGCCAGCTACCCCGTCCACATCGAGTTGCAGACGCGCTTTCAGGACATGGATATCAACGGCCACCTCAACAATGTGGCCTTTGCCGCCTTGTTCGAAAGCGGCCGGGTGTTGCTGAACCGGCAGGTGAGGCCGCTCGATGACCGTCCGTCAAATGAGCGGACGATGGTCGCGGCGGTCGAGATCAACTATCTCGCAGAGGGCAATTTCCCCGATCCGGTCCAGATCGCGACGGGTATCGGCCGGCTCGGCACCTCGAGCTGGACGATCGTGCAGGCGATGTTCCAGAACGGCCGCGCGATTGCGACCTGCGACACCGTCGTGGTGTGCCGCACAGATGGCGAGGCAAAACCGCTCCGCGCCGGGATGATCGCGGAACTCGAAGCCAATCTGGTGAAGCCGGTCTAGAGCTTCTTGTCGGCGTCAGGCACCGAGCGGATCAGATCGCGCGCAAAGCCGATCAGCCCGATCTGGCGGCGGCGTTTCAGCCGCTCGGCGCGCAGGATCGCGCGGACCTCGTCGAAACAGCCTTCGACATGGTCGTTGATCAGAACATAATCATAGCCGTCCCAGTGGCTGATCTCGTTCGCGGCGCGTTCCATGCGCGCGGCGATCACCTCGTCGCTGTCGGTGTTGCGGCTGCGGAGGCGCCGTTCGAGCTCTTCCATCGTCGGGGGCAACACGAATACGCGCACGACGTCGGGGCCGGCCTCCTGATAGAGTTGCTGCGCGCCCTGCCAGTCGATGTCGAACAGCACATCCTTGCCTGCCTCGAGCATCGCCTCGACCGGCGCGCGCGGCGTGCCGTAACGATGGCCGAAGACATGCGCCCATTCGAGGAATTCGCCGTCGGCCGCCATTTTCTTGAAGGTGTCGGTGTCGACGAAATGATAATGGACGCCGTCGATTTCGCCGGGGCGCGGCGGGCGCGTCGTTGCCGAGATCGAGAGCGCTATATCGCTGTCGGCTTCGAGCATCATCCTCGAAATGGTGGTTTTGCCTGCGCCCGAGGGTGAGGAGAGGACGAACAACACGCCGCGGCGGTTCAGATGGACGCTATCAGCCATGCGCGCTATTCGCCTGACGAGGGGCAGCGGTCAAGGGGCGGCGCGGATGGCGGGAGTTTCACGAACAGGCTGGCTGATAGCGGTGGCGTTGGTGCTGCTGCTCGCCGCAATATTGATCGGCATGGGCCGTCCGACGATCTGTCCTTGCGGCACGATCAGCCTGTGGCACGGTACGGTGCAATCGAACCAGAACAGCCAGCAGATTTCGGACTGGTACAGCTTCAGCCATGTGATTCACGGCTTCATCTTCTATGGTTTGTCGCGCTGGCTGCTGCCGAAACAGCCGCTGTGGATCGCGCTTGCGCTAGCGATTACCATAGAGGGATCGTGGGAAGTCCTCGAAAATTCGTCGATCATCATCGACCGGTATCGCGAGGTGACAATGGCGTTCGGCTATTCGGGCGATTCGGTGCTCAATTCGGTGAGCGACACCTTGTTCATGGTGCTGGGCTTTGTCGCTGCGAGCAAGATGCGCTGGTGGACCACCGTGGCGCTCGCGATCGCCTTCGAATTGTTCACGCTATGGACGATCCGCGACAATCTGACGCTCAACGTCCTCATGCTGGTCTCGCCGGTCGAGGCGATCAAGGAATGGCAGGCGGGCGCCTAGTGGATCGCGGTGCTGCGTCCGTTTGCGTCGACCGGAATCGCCGGCGGTAGCGCGTCGCCGATGGTCTGCCCGTCGGTCGGCACTCGCGCGGTTCCCGCGTAGGTATCGACCACGCCGGCATCCGCCAGCGCCGGGGCGAGCGCATGCGCTTCCTCGGCCGCCTTGCGGGCTTCGGACCGCTCGGCCCATTTCTTGGTGAGATAGCCCGCAGCGACCGTTGCCGCGAGAACCGCGTAACGCTGCGGGAACAGGCGCCGCGCGGCGAACAGCGTGCCGGCACCGATGACCGCACCCGCGACGGGGTGATTGCCCTTGGTGCGTCCGATGGCGCTGCCGAGAACGCCGCCTACGATACGACCGATCATTTTCATCTCCTTCCCCTAATCAATCCCCGGAGATGGCTCCGGGTTCCGGCCCCAGCATCGTGCGCGGATCGACCACCCGGTCAAAGGTCGCGGCATCGACATAGCCGAGGTCGAGTGCCGCTTCCTTGAGCGTGCTGCCGGTCTCGTGTGCGTGCTTCGCGATTTTCGCTGCCTTGTCATAGCCGATTTCGGGTGCGAGCGCGGTGACGAGCATCAGCGAGCGGTTCATCAGCTCGTCGATACGCGCGAGATTGGGCGCGATCCCGACCACGCAATGTTCGGTGAAACCCGCCATGCCGATGCTCAGCAGTTCGATCGAGCGCAGCACGTTGGATCCGATCAGCGGCTTGAACACGTTGAGCTCAAGATGACCCTGCAGTCCGCCGACGGTCACCGCCTGATGGTTGCCGATGACCTGCGCTGCGACCATCGTCAGCATCTCGCACTGGGTCGGGTTGACCTTGCCGGGCATGATCGAGCTTCCCGGCTCGTTCGCGGGAAGGTCGAGTTCGCCGAGCCCTGCGCGCGGGCCCGATCCCAGGAGGCGGATGTCGTTCGCGATCTTGGTCAGCGCGACCGCGAGCGTGTTCAAGGCGCCCGAGAAGAAGACCAGCCCGTCGTTCGACGCGAGCGCCTCGAATTTGTTTTGTGCAGGTTCGAAGGCGATGCCGGTGTTTTTCGATAGCTCTTCGGCGATCGCGACGTCGAAGCCCGCGGGCGCGTTCAGGCCCGTGCCGACGGCGGTGCCGCCCTGCGCGAGCTTGCAGATATTGTGCGAAAGCGCCGCCTCGATCCGCGTCCGGCACGCGATGAGCTGCGCGACATAGCCCGAAAATTCCTGGCCCAGCGTCAGCGGGGTCGCGTCCTGCAAATGGGTGCGGCCGATCTTGACGATATCGGCCCACGCCTGTGCCTTGGTTTCGAGAGCATCGGTCAGCCTGATCAGGGACGGCAGCAGCCGCGCGGTCGTTTCGACCGCAACCGCGACGTGGAGCGCGGTCGGGAAGCTGTCGTTCGAGGACTGGCCCATGTTAACGTGATCATTGGGGTGGACGGGCGATTTGCCGCCGCGCGTGCCCGCGAGCGTCTCGTTGGCAATGCCGGCGATGACCTCGTTCGCGTTCATGTTCGACTGGGTGCCGCTGCCCGTCTGCCAGATTGCGAGCGGGAACTGGTCGTCATGGCCGCCGCTGACGACGGCTTCGGCAGCCGTGGCGATCGCGTCGGCGAGACCGGCGTCCAGGCCATGGTTGCGGTTGACCCGTGCCGCCGCGCCCTTGATCCGCGCGAGCGCGTGGACGATCGGCAGGGGCATGCGCTCGTGCGGCGGGAAAGCGAAATTGTGGCGGCTGCGTTCGGTCTGCGCGCCCCAATAGGCATCGGCCGCAACTTCGATCTCGCCGATACTGTCGGTTTCGGTCCGCGTTGCACTCATATGACCAACATCCTTGTTACCAGCACCGAGCCCGCCCAGATCATCGCAACGAGACCCAGCATTTGCCAATATCCGCCGTCGCCGACGCGGCGGCGCAGCCATGCGGCGGCGAGCCATGCCAGCACTAGCGTCGGGGTCAGGATCAGCACGCTGAAACGCAGCAGTCCGTCGGCGATCTGTCCGCGCGGGACGTTGCTTTGGGCCAAGGCATAGCCTTCGACGCCCCACCAGAATGCGGCGGTGAGCACGACCATGCCCGCGAGAGCCCAATATTGCCAGAAACGGCTCGGGGGCCAGTTGGGGCCCGGCACGTTAGCGCTTCTTGCCGAAATCCACCGTCACGACGTTCGAGCCGTCCTCGGTCGTTACCTCGGGACGGTCATTGTCGGCCTCGTCATGCGGTTCCGGCTGCGTCTCGTCGTCGTCGCTGACCTGGAACTGCAGTCCGAAATCGACCGACGGATCGACAAAGGCGGTGATCGACGCATAGGGGATCGTCAGGATTGACGGGGTCTGGTTAAACGACAGGCCGACGCTGAAATGATCGTCCTCGACCTTCAGGTCCCAGAAACGGTTCTGCAGCACGATCGTCATTTCGTCGGGGAATTTGGCGATCAGATGTGCCGGGATATCGACCCCGGCCGCCTGCGTCTTGAACGTGATATAGAAATGATGTTCGCCGGGCAGGCTGTCATAGCCAACGATCTGGCTGAGCACGCGGCCGACCACGGCGCGCAGCGCGTCCTGCACGATTTCGTCATAGGGAATCAGGCTGTCGCGTACATCGTCACTCATGGGGCCAGGGGATGAACGCGCGTCGCACGCCGGTCAAGGGGGGAGAATCGCCTTGCAACGTGAATTTGAGGCTCTAAGGCGTGCGCCATGCGAACCGCCACCGTCCAGCGCACGACCAAGGAAACGGATATCGCGATCGCCGTCAATCTCGACGGAACGGGCGAATATTCGGTGTCCACCGGCATCGGTTTCCTCGACCATATGGTC
>NZ_DATMST010000229.1:0-4806 GCF_035565275.1 Sphingopyxis sp. | reverse complement strand
GCGCCACCGCAACGCGCTGCTGCTCGCCGCCCGACAGCTTGCTCGGCTTGTGATGCAGCCGCTCGCCCAGCCCCAGCCGTCCGAGCAGGTCGGCCGCGCGCTCTTCTGCCTCCTGCTGCCCTGCGCCGCGGATGAGCTGCGGCAGCACCACATTCTCGATCGCGTTGAAATCGGGCAGCAGATGGTGGAACTGATAGACGAAGCCGATCTTCTCGCGCCGCGTCTTCGTCCGCTCGCCCTGTTCGAAGCGCGTCACATCCTCGCCGTCGATGCGGATCGTCCCGCCGAACCCGCCTTCGAGCAGGCCGACGGCCTGCAGCATCGTCGATTTCCCCGATCCCGACGGACCGAGCAGCGCGACGATCTCGCCGCGGCGCAGCGACGCATTGACGCCGCGCAGCACTTCGATCGTGACCTCGCCCTGCGTAAAGCTGCGCTTGAGGTCGACCAGTTCCAGCGCGACATCACTCATAGCGCAGCACCTGCACGGGGTCGGTATTCGCCGCCTTGTAGGCCGGATAAAGCGTCGCGAGGAAGCTGAAGACGATCACCATGATAACGATCAGCGTGATCTCGAACGGATCGGGCTTCGAAGGCAGTTCGGTAAGGAAGCGGATCGACGGGTCCCACAGCGGCCGGCCGGTCAGGAATTCCACCCCGCGCAGCACCCCCTGCCGGAAATAGAGCAGCGAAAAGCCGACGATCATCCCGGCGATCGTCCCCGCGACGCCGATCGACAGCCCGATCGCCATGAAAATGCGCATCACCGAATCGCGCGGTGCGCCCATGGTGCGCAGTATCGCCATATCGCGCGTCTTTGCGCGCACCAGCATGATCAGCGACGAGATGATGTTGAACGAGGCGACAAGGATGATCAGCGACAGGATGACGAACATCGCGACGCGCTCGATCGACAGCGCCTCGAACAGGCTCGCATTCATCGATCGCCAGTCGGACACCACCGCCTTCGACGCGACCTTTTCCGCGAGCGGCCGCAATATCTCGCCGACCTTGTCGGGATCGCTGGTCTTGACCTCGATCATCTGGACCTGATCGCCGGTGAGCAGCAGCAACTGTGCGTCCTCCATCGGCATCACGACATAGGCCTTGTCGAAATCATAGACGCCGATTTCGAAAATCGCCGACACCCGGTAGCTGATTTCGCGCGGCACGGTACCGAACGGCGTCGAGCGCCCGGCAGGATTGATGATCGTCAGGTTCGACCCCACGTTGGCGCCGAGATTGCGCGCGAGCTCGCTTCCGATCGCGACATTGCCCGACCCGGGAGTCAGCGTTTCGAGGCTGCCCTGCAGCACCTTGCCGTTCAGCGTCTCGTTCTTGCGGATGTCGGGCACGGTCATGCCGCGCACGAGAATTCCCTCGACGCGGCCGCTGAAGGTGCCGAGCAACGGCTGCTCGATCAGCGGCGTCGCCGACACCACGCCGGGGGTCGCTTTTGCCTGTTTCAGCACGTCCTGCCAGTCGTCGATCCGGCCGCCGAACCCCTGCACCACCGCATGGCCGTTCAAACCGACGATCTTGTCGAACAGGTCGCTGCGCACCCCGTTCATCACGCTCATCACGATCACCAGAGCCGCGACGCCGAGCATGACCGCGGTAAAGCTGAACGCCGCCGCGACGAAGATAAACCCTTCGCCGCGTTGCGGAAGCAGATAGCGTTTGAAGATGGTGCGTTCGTAAGGACGCAGGATCATGGGGCGGTGGGCCTTTGCGGCGCATGTGAAATGACACGCATGCAGCCGCTTTAGGCAGCACCTTCATCGCTGGCAATGGGCGCTGGCATGACATCACTTGCGAACGATTCGCAAAATATGTTGCCCATCGGCCACAGCGCCGTGCAAAAGCATGTCGCGATGCCCGCCAGAGGGTGACAAATCCTCCCCCCGGACCTACCCCGTGGCTTCTGGTTCAACGCGGCCCAAAGGCCCGGCTCCAGGGAGTGCAAGCCTTTCGCCGGGCTTGCAACAAAGGGGGATGGCGAGTGTTCGTCACAGGCGCCCGGGTTTCGCAAAGCGAGGCCCGGGCGTTGTGATTCCGACGTCGCGCAATGGCGAATGACGGCTTAGAGTGGGGAGTTGACGCTCGCTCCCTCTCCTTCGTCATCCCGGACTTGATCCGGGATCCATACGATGGTGCGGCTATGGATCCCGGATCAAGTCCGGGATGACGATGAGAGATAGGTCCGCAACCGGTCGAGTAGCTGACAACAGCTACCCCTCGCTCTCGCTGATATCCTCGAGCATATCGGCATCGAGCACGCGGACCCTGCCCTGTTCGAGCGAAATCACGCCCGATTCCTCCCAGCTCTTGAGCTGACGGTTGATATGCTCGCGGCTCATGCCCGCGAAGTTGCCAAGCTCGGTCTGGCTCAGCTCGACACGCTGCGATGCCTCGACATCCTTGCGAATCAGGCGTTTCAGATACCGCGCGAGCCGCGGGCCCGACGCATAGGCGCGGTCGCTCTCGATCGTCTGGTCGGCGGTGCGCAGCCGCCGTGCGAGCTGCTGCATCAGCGACCAGGCGAATTCGGGATGGCTCGCAGCAAAGTCTTTCAGCGCATTGCGGCCAAGCTGCAGCGCGCTTCCGCTGCTCGTCGCCGTCACCGATGCCGTGCGTTCGCCGCCGTCGAGCAGCGCGATCTCGCCCAGCACCGCGCCGGGTTCGGCATAGGCGAGCACGATTTCACGCCCGCCCGACGTCAGCATCGAGACGCGCGCGGTGCCTTCGGTCAGAATCAGCATCATGTCGCCCGGATCGCCCTGGACGAGCAGTTCCTTGCCCTTGACGAAATTGACCTGCACCGCCCGGCTGGCGATCTCGGCCCAATCTTCGACCGAAAGTCCCGAAAAGATGCTGTCGGGGCCCTGCAACTCGGCGAGTCTCGCGTGATCCATGCCCCTGAATTCCCTTTTTCCTGTTATACCAGCCGGCTCTGCTTCACCGCCGCTTCGATGAAACCCGCGAACAAGGGGTGCGGGTCGAACGGCTTCGACTTGAGCTCGGGATGGAATTGGACCCCGATAAACCACGGATGGTCCGGACGCTCAACGATTTCCGGCAACATGCCGTCCGGCGACATGCCCGAAAAGACGAGGCCGCCCTTCTCGAGGCTCTCGCGATAGGCGCCGTTGACTTCGTAACGGTGGCGGTGGCGCTCGCTGATGTCGTTCGCGCCATAAACGCTTGCGACATGGCTGTTCGGCGACAGCTTCGCCTCATAGGCGCCAAGGCGCATCGTGCCGCCAAGGTCGGTGTCGGCACCGCGTTTCTGCAGCCCTTCGGCGCTCATCCATTCGGTGATCATGCCGACAACGGGTTCGTCGGTCGGGCCGAATTCGGTGCTCGAAGCGTCGGCGATGCCGCTCGTATTCCGCGCCGCCTCGATACACGCCATCTGCATGCCGAGGCAGATGCCGAAAAAGGGCACACCCCGTTCGCGCGCGAAACGCACGCTCGAAATCTTGCCTTCGGATCCGCGCTCGCCGAACCCCCCGGGGACGAGAATGCCGTGCATCGGTTCGAGATTCGCGGCGAGATCCTCGTCGCGCTCGAACATTTCGGCGTCGAGCCAGCGGATGTTGACCTTGACCCGGTGCGCCATGCCGCCGTGGACCAGCGCTTCGTTCAGCGACTTGTAGGCGTCGGGCAGCGACACATATTTTCCGACGACGCCGATCGTGACCTCGCCCTCGGGATGCTGCTTGCGGTCCATGATGTCGTACCAGCGCGACAGGTCGGGCTCGGGCGCATCGGTGATACCGAACGCACGCAAAACCTCGCTGTCCAGCCCCTCGCCATGATATTGGACCGGGACCGAATAGATGCTGTCGGCGTCGAGCGCGGGAATCACTGCCTCCTTGCGGACGTTGCAGAACAGCGCAATCTTGGCGCGCTCGCTCTCGGGCAGCGGCTTTTCGCAGCGGCAGAGCAGAATGTCGGGCTGCACGCCGAGCGAGGCGAGTTCGCGCACGCTGTGCTGCGTCGGCTTGGTCTTCAACTCGCCCGCGGCTGCGATATACGGAACCAGCGTGACGTGGACCGAGATCGCGTTTTCGCGTCCCTCTTCATTCTTGAGCTGACGGATCGCCTCGATGAATGGCAGCGATTCGATATCGCCGACAGTGCCGCCGATCTCGCACAGCACGAAATCAAGGTCGTCGATCTCGGCGCGCGCGAATTCCTTGATCGCATCGGTGACGTGCGGGACGACCTGCACCGTCGCACCCAGATAGTCGCCCCGGCGCTCCTTGGCGATGATGCCCTGATAGATCCGGCCCGAGGTGACATTGTCGCTCTGCCGCGCCGCGACGCCGGTAAAGCGTTCATAATGGCCGAGGTCGAGGTCGGTCTCGGCACCGTCGTCGGTCACATAGACCTCGCCGTGCTGATAAGGCGACATCGTGCCCGGATCGACGTTCAGATAGGGATCGAATTTCCGGATGCGGACGCGGAAACCCCGTGCCTGCAACAGAGCCGCGAGGCTAGCCGCCATCAAACCTTTGCCAAGGGAGGAGACCACGCCGCCGGTGATAAAAATGAACCGCGCCATGGGAGAAAAGACTTACTCAACAGAAGGGTGACGGCGCAAGCCGTCGAATCGCTTCCGGCGGAAATATTTCCGCCGGGCGGGTGGCGATGGAGGCCGAAGCCGCCAATATTCTCGAAGCTTATTTCTTGGCGGGTGGTGCCTGCGCCGGTGCCGGTGCGGCTTCCTGGCTCGATGCCGCTGCAGCGGCGGCCGCCAGCGGATCGTCACTCGCAACCGCGGGCGCCGTTCCAGCGGGG
>NZ_DATMST010000228.1:0-3811 GCF_035565275.1 Sphingopyxis sp. | reverse complement strand
CGGTGCGCGCGGTCAGCGCGCCGCCTTTCGCGGCCAGTTCGCGCGAACGGCGAGGGATTTCCATGGCCTCGACGCGCGCAGGAATATCGGCGCGTTCGCCGACACCGATCGTCCAGTCGGCAAAGGCTCCGGCCCCGCGGCGGATGCTGTCCCACAGGCTGGCAGCGCCGATCCTGATCGCTTCGGGTTTGACCAGCGGGTCGCGCGGTTTTTCGGCCGGGCGATATCGCGCGATATCGATGCCGACCGGCGGCTCCTCTTTGGGTTTTGCCAGTCCTTCGTCCGGCACCGGCGCGCTCGCGCCGGGTGCCGGCGCCGGGTCACGTAACCACGGCTGGTAATAATCGTCTTTTCTTTCAGTCACTTACTGCCCTTGCGCATCCATATTGGCGATGCGGTCCCGCTTCGTGGTCCAATTGCCTGACGCGAATCTAGCGCCGTTTGCGCTCGCGTTCCACCTCGGCGCGAGCCACCAGCGAAATATCCTGTGCACGGATCCAGTCGGGCGACCCCTGGGGCAGGCCCTGCATCGCGGCTTCGGCATTACGCAGCGCGAGTCCGGACTGTCCACCCATCAACTGATAGCGCTCGGCCGAAGCGAGCGCGGCGCGCGCCTGATCGCCCTTGTTCGCATAGACGATGCCGAGCTGGTACCACGCGAAGGGATTCTGGTTGTCGAGCGCGACCGCGGTTTTCAGAACCTCTTCGGCTTCGGCAAAATTGGCGGGATCCTCGGTCGCGATCAGCGCGTGGCCCAGCGTGGCGCTGATCAGCGGCTGCGACCGCGAGTTCGCGACCGCCTTGCGAAGCGCCGGGATCGCATCCTTGGGGCGCCCCGATTCGAGCAGCACCTGGCCCTCGAGCTCGAGGAAATAGGGGTCTTCGGGATTGGTCTGGAGCAGCCCCTCGACCTCCGCCAGCGCCTTTTGCGGATAGGCGCTTTTGTGCCACGCATAGGCGCGCGCGTAGCGTGCGGGGATGCTGGTGTTGCTTTCGGGAAATTTGCGCAGCGTCCGCTCGGGCTCGGTCATGAAGCCCGACAATTTGGCCTTGATGCGCTGAAAGCGTTTTTCGATGTCGGGGTTGGCGGGCTTTTCCCATGCCGCATCCACGACATAGACCTCGCGCAGCGCCTGGATGCGGTCGCCCGACATCGGGTGCGTGCGGCCATAGGCCTGATCGTCGTCCTGCTTGACCCCGTAGCGAAACTCCAGATTCTGGAGCTTCTTGAAAAAGGCGAGGCTGCCGCGTCCGCTGATCCCCGCCTTCGACAGATATTGCGCGCCTGCGGCGTCGGCGGTCGATTCCTGAACGCGGCTGAACGCGAGGAACTTGCCCATCGCGGCCTGCTGGCCCGCCATCATGACGCCCATGCCGGCCTCGCCGGCGCCCGCCGCGATCGCGGCGGCGCCGAGCAGCAGGCTGAGCAGCGAGATATTCGCCGCCTTGCCATAGCTGTCGTTGATACGGATCGCGTGGCCGCCCATCACATGGCCCAGTTCGTGCGCGAGCACGCCCTGCACCTCTTCGGCGCTGTCGGCCGCCTCGACCAGCCCGCTGAAGACATAGATGTCCTGGCTTCCCGCGACGAAGGCGTTGATGCTCCGGTCGCCGAGCAGATGGACACGCACCTGCCCGGGTTTCAGCCCTGCCGCGACGAGCAGCGGGTCCATCATGTCCTGGAACAGCGCCTCGGTCTCGGCGTCGCGCAGGATCGACTGCGCCACCGCCGGGCGCATCGCGATGGCGAACATCGCGAGCAATGTCAGTATGGTACGCAAAAGAGGACGCAGCATTTGCGCCCCGGACGCGGTCTGCAGCGGGAAAGCGGTCATCGCCGCCTCTCTTGCGCCGCGCGCCTGAACCCCGAGTGAAGCCATGAGGGCTTATTGGGGTTCAGCGCGTGCGGACGCAAGGTCAGCGTGCGATTTCTGCGATCAGCTGCCGCCCGATCGGCCTGACCGATCAATTGGCGCCCGGTCGACCCGGCCGATCAATTGCCGCCCCGATCGACCTGGTCGATCAATTGCCGAACGTGCGTTGCCACCAGCCACGGCGCGGTTCGCCGTCGGGGCCTTCGTCCTGATCGTCGCCATTGGCGGCGACGGGTTCGGCATCGCCGGTGGCTGCGGCTTCGGGTGCGGCCTCGGCGGCCACGGCCTTCTTCGCGCGGCTGGCGCGCTTCTTCGGCGCGGGCTTGGCGGGTTCGGCTTCAACCGGAGCTTCGGCAACGGGCGCTTCGACGACCGGCGCCTCATCGACCACAGCAGTCCCGGCTGCCGCAGCTTCGGCTTCGGCGGCCGCAGCGGCCTTGGTCTTGCGCGGTGCGCGCTTGCGCTTCGGCTTTTCCTCCGCGGCCGGGGCTTCTTCGGCGACCGGTTCGGGGGCTTCGACCACCTCTACCGGAGCCGCTTCGGCTTCGACTGCCACTTCGTCGGTGACATCTGCGGTCTCGACCTTCTTGCGGCCGCGTCCGCCACGGCGGCGACGCGGCTTGGCCTCGGCTTCTTCGGCCTCCGCTTCGGGAGCAGCCTCGACAGCTTCGACGGGTGCGGTTTCGGCATCCTCGGCGTCGGCGTCGTCGCGATCGTCGCCGCCTTCGCTACCTTCGGCGGTTTCGTTGCCTTCTTCGTCGCGGCGACCGCGGCGGCCACGGCGGCGGCGGCGACGACGTTTGCGGCCTTCGCCATCGGTATCGCCTTCCTCGCGGTCGCGCGCGCCTTCCTCGCGATCACGCGAGCGCGCGGGACGCTCTTCGGCCGCCTCTTCTTCGGCTTCCTCTTCCTCGTCCTCGGGATAATCGTCGTCGTCATCGTCCTCGATCGGGGCGATCGGGGCGAAGCTGCGGCGCGCGACCGGCGGCGGGCCGCTGACCTCGACGGCCATGCGCGCGCCTTCGGTTTCTCCATCGGGCAGAATTTCGACGGTGACGCCGTAGAGTTCCTCGATCTCGCGCAGTTCGCGGCGCTTTTCGTTGAGGAGGTAGAAGGTCGCTTCCTGGCTCGCGCGCAGGGTGATCTTGTTGCCCTTGCCGCGGGCGGCTTCCTCTTCGATCAGGCGCAGCGCGCTGAGACCTGCCGACGAGGCGGTGCGGACGAGACCGGTGCCTTCGCAATGCGGGCACGGACGCGTCGAGGCTTCGAGCACACCGGTGCGCAGGCGCTGGCGGCTCATCTCCATCAGGCCGAAGCCCGAAATGCGGCCGACCTGGATGCGCGCGCGGTCGTTCTTCAGCGCGTCCTTCATCGCGCGCTCGACCTTGCGGACGTTCGAGCCATGATCCATGTCGATAAAGTCGATCACGACGAGGCCCGCCATGTCGCGCAGGCGCAGCTGGCGCGCGATCTCGTGCGCCGCCTCGAGGTTGGTGCTGAGCGCGGTCTGCTCGATATTATGCTCGCGCGTCGAACGGCCCGAGTTGATGTCGATCGACACCAAAGCCTCGGTCGGATTGATCACGAGGTAACCGCCCGATTTCAGCTGGACGACGGGGTTGAGCATGCCCGCGAGCTGGTCCTCGACGCCGTAACGCTGATAGAGCGACACCGGATCGGCATATTGCTTCACGCGGCGTGCGTGGCTCGGCATCAGAAGCTTCATGAACTGCTTCGCGGCCTTGTAGCCGTCGTCGCCCTCGACGAGCACTTCCTCGATGTCTTTATGATAGATGTCGCGGATCGCGCGCTTGACGAGGTCGCTGTCCGAATGGATCAGCGCCGGCGCCGAGCTGCCCAGCGTATTCTCGCGAATCTCGTCCCACAGGCGGGCGAGATAGTCGAAGTCGCGCTTGATCTCGACCTTGGTGCGGCTC
>NZ_DATMST010000227.1:0-5571 GCF_035565275.1 Sphingopyxis sp. | reverse complement strand
GCGCGAGCGGCGCCGCGCCCAGCTCTGCGGTCAGGCTGCCGTTCCACGCCTTCCAGTCGCCCCGCCCGTCGAGCTTGGCCGTAAGCGGTTCCTTGAACCCGCCCATCGCCGCGAGTACCCCGCCTTGCGGGGCGGTCACGTCGAGCGTCATCGCGAGCCTGTTCGCCTCGGGGACGGCGTCGAGCAGCAGCTTCAGCGTGTCGCCCTGCCCCGCGCCGCCAGCAATGGTTTCGGCGTTGGCAGTGACCTGTGCGCGGCGGTCGGCGATCGCGATCTTGCCGCCGAGTGTCGCAACCTGCCGCTCGCCCGCCACCGCAGGCTCGAACACGAAGCGGTCGACCCGGACAAGCCCGACGTCGATGTCGAGATCGGGCAGCAGCGGCTCGCCGGTATCCGGTACGGGTTTGAAAGCCGGGATTTTCTCCATCACCAGCGTTTTCGCCGTCGCCGATTTGACGTCGACATGATTGGCGAGATAGCGGAACGGCCGCCAGTCGACACGGAGTTCAGGGGATCGGAGAAAGACGCCCTTGGGATCTGAAAGCGTGAAATCGCGAATGATCATCCGGCCATAGAGCGAGCCATCGAGCCGGCCGATGCCGATCTTCATGCCATTTTCGAACTCGTATTTCTCGATCTGGTTGGTCACGAACCGGCGACCCGCATCACTGTTGAGCCCGACGAGGAACAACGCGAAAAGAAGGACGAGCCCAAGCAGACCGAGACCGATCCAGCGCAGGATGGCGAGCGGCCATGAGCGCGGCTTCGGCGGCGCGGCAGCTTCGGTCGCCACGGGCGTATCGTCGGCCATCAGAATGCCTGCCCGATCGAGACATACACGCTGACGCGCGCTTCACCGGGCTTGCGGCCGATCGGCGTCGCGATGTCGAAGCGCATCGGACCGAAGTTGGTATAATAGCGCGCGCCGATGCCGGCCCCGAAGCGCAGATTGTCGAAGGTCGGGGTCGATCCGCGATAGACCTGCCCCGCGTCGACGAAGCCTACGACGCCGAAATTGCCGAAACGATAGCGTGCCTCGACCGCCGCCTCGTTGACGCTGCGGCCGCCGATGGGATCGTTGTTGGGATCTTTCGGCCCCAGTTCCTGAAAGCCGAAACCGCGCACCGAGCCGCCGCCGCCGGCATAAAAGCGCCGCGAGGGCGCGAGGCGCTCGCGCGCGGCGCCGAGGATCGAACCGACGCGCAGGCGTCCTGCCAGGACAATGCTGTCAGTCACCGGATAATAGCCGCTGACATCGATCCGCGTTCGCGCATAGGGCGAAAATCCGCCTGCCAGCGATCCTTCGGGCTGGATCAGCGAGGTAATGCGAAAACCCTTGGTCGGATCGAGCAAGCTGTCGGTGCGGTCCATGCCGACCTGTCCGGTCAGGCCAAGAATGGTGTAGAAGTCATAGCTTCGCGCACCTTTAGCGAAATCATAATCGTCCTCGCGCGTCGCAATCAGTTCGACGCCATAGGCATAGGTGAATTTCTTTTGCCAGATCGGCGTCGAATCATAGCTGACGCGCGCGCCTACCCGGCCCGTAATCGCGTTGAACGCATCATAATTGCTGCGCGAAATTTCGCTGGTGAGTTCGAAGGTGCGATCGCGGCGTCCGGCATTCGACCGGCGTAGTGTCGCGCCGATGCCCTGTTCCTGTGTCCCCACCACACCACGGAAAATAAGTGCGCCTTCGGGTGGTAGCCGGTTGCGGTGCGTCCAGCTGCCTTCCAGACGGATGCCCTCGCCGGTGCCATAGCCCGCGCTTGCAGCGAGCGTGCGCGGCGGGCCGGCCTGCTGGGTGACCAGCATGGTCACATATTCGGTGTCATCGCCCGCGCTTTCGCCCGTCGGCTGCGGTTCGGCGGCGACGGAGGCGAAGAGCCCGGTCGCGACGAGCGCTTGTCTCAAGTCATCGACCATGCGGCTGTCGTAGAGGTCACCGCGCTTGAAGCGCGCCAGCACCGCGACATGTTCGGCATCGAAGGCAAGGTCGCCCGTCGTTTCGATCCCGCCGAAACGCGAGCGTTTCCCGATATCGACGGGGAGCGTGTAGACCCCGTCGCCCGTCGCGCCGTCGAGCAAAATGTCGCGCTGCCCGACCTTGGCGAAGGGATAGCCCTCTTCGGGCAGCTTGAGCGCGATCGCGGCCTCTGCGCCCTGAATGCGCTGCGCGACGATCGGCTCGCCGACGCTGAGCGGGAAATTGTCGGCGATCAGGGTCGGCGGTACCGTCGGCGCCGCTTCGATGACGATATCGGACAGCGTGTAACGTTTGCCGGGTTTCACATCGATCACCGCGGTGATCGACCGGCGCTGGCGCTCTTGTCCTTCCTCGCGTTCGCCGCGGTCGATACGCGTGTCCACCACCGCGTCATAATAGCCTTCGGATGCGAGAATGCGCTGCATGAGCTCGCCGTCGGCCGAAAGCCGGGCGCGGATCATCGCCGCATTGTCCGCCTTGCCGTCGCCGTCGTAGAGCGCCGAAAGGTCCCCGAAAAGGTCCGCAAGATCGACATCGGTGCTGTCGTCCGCCAGCGCCAGACCGTTCACCTGAACCGTATAGGCGACGCTCGCATTCTCCTTGTCATCCTCGGCTTCGACGAACTGGACCGGCTCGACATCGAAATTATCGAGAGGCGGCAGCGGTGCGGCAAGTTCGCTGTCGCTGATCGGCGCGTCACCGATCGCCTCGACCGCATCGCCGTCGGCGAGCGCCGGCACCGGCACGCCATCGATCACGGGCGGCTGCGCCTCGACCGCCGCCTCGCCCGTATTAGCCGCTCCGGCTTCACGTTTTGCCGCTTCCGCTGTCTGTCGCCGTTCGAAATCGGCGATCGATTCGAGCGGGCGATCGAGCTCGGGGTCATCCTCGGCGCTGATCGGCGGAATCGCCTTTTCGAATTCCTCGTCTTCGATGATCGGCGCCACTTCGGGCAGCACCACGTCGGGCGGCGGCTGCGAAGGCTTTGCGATCGGCTCGCTGTTTACGGTTTCGACGGTCCGCACGACCCTCGGCGGCTCGACCTGCTGCGCCTGGGCGGCGCCCGCCCATGCGATACAAAGAACCGACGTCGCGCCAATCAACAGCGGCCGCATCCGCGAAGATCGGCGCCATGGGGATAAGCGGGAAATTTCAGATTCTTGCATCTGCTGGCCACCGATGCGCACTTGTGGCTTGCGAGATATGGCTGTGCAACCCGTTTCTCCCCGTTTGATAAGCTAACTCTCCGTCAATGGGACAGTTCCCGGCGGTGCGGCGAGTTGCGTCGATGGAGAAATTCAGGAGTCGGCGCCGAAAAGGTCGCGGCTGTATACCTTGTCCGCGACATCGACGAGGTCATCGGTGACGCGGTTCGCGATGATCACGTCCGCTTCGGCCTTGAACGCCGCAAGATCGCGGATCACCCGCGAGTTGAACAAACGGTCGTCCTCGACCAAAGGTTCATAGACGATCACCTCGATGCCCTTGGCCTTCAGCCGCTTCATCACGCCCAATATGCTGCTGGCGCGGAAATTATCCGATCCCGCTTTCATCGCGAGACGGTGGATGCCGACGACCCGCGGATTGCGCTTGATGACTTCGGACGCGATGAAATCCTTGCGCGTCGTGTTCGACGAGACGATCGCCTGGATCAGGTTCTGCGGCACGTCCTTGTAATTGGCGAGCATCTGTTTGGTATCCTTCGGAAGGCAATAGCCGCCGTAGCCGAAGGAGGGATTGTTGTAGAACTGGCCGATCCGCGGGTCGAGACCGATGCCATCGATGATCTGCCTCGAATCGGCACCATGCATCGCGGCATAGGTATCGAGTTCGTTGAAGAAGGCGACGCGCATCGCAAGATACGTGTTCGCGAACAGCTTGATCGCCTCGGCTTCGGTGTTGCCGGTATGCAGGACCGTGGTTTCTGGCTTGTCGGATGCGGCGAGCAGCAACTGCGCGAATTCTGCAGCGCGCGGATGGGTGTTGCCGACGACAATGCGCGACGGGTTGAGATTGTCGTAAAGCGCGCGGCCTTCGCGCAGGAATTCGGGTGAAAAGACGACCGCGTCGGTCGCGTGCGCCGCCCGCATCCGCTCGGTAAAGCCCACCGGGACGGTCGATTTGACGATGATCAGCGCGCCGGGCGCCAGTTCGAGAGCATCGGCGATGACCGCTTCCACCGAACCCGTGTTGAAATAATTGGTATCGGGATCATAGTCGGTCGGCGTCGCGACGATGACGAAATCGGCGCTGTCATAGGCGGTTTTCTTGTCGGTAGTCGCGACAAGGTCGAGCTCGCGGTTCGCCAGATACTCCTCGATCTCCGGGTCGGCAATCGGCGAGATGCGCGCGTTGATCTGGTCGACCTTGCGGCTGTCGATGTCGAGCGCGACGACGCGGTTGTGCCGCGCAAGCAATACGGCATTCGAAATGCCGACATAGCCGGTACCGACAACTGCAATTTTCACCGGGGCGTTCGCCACTGCATCTCTTCCTCTGTCCTGTGAGGGCCGCTCCCTAACAGGCGGGACACAATCGCTCAACAGCAACGGCGGCGACGCCGGAGCGGACTGGAAGGGAGGGGATCAGGTTCCGCAAAAGGTGGTATACGGGGCGGAATCCGCGGGCGCCGGCAGTGCATATGCGGCCCATTCGGAACGCGCGACAAAAGGGTTCCGGACGACCTCCAAAAGCTCGGTCCAGGATGTCAGGTCGCCGCTCTCCGCTGCAGCGAGTGCCGCTTCAACGAGATGATTGCGCGGAATATAGAGTGGATTCACCGCATCCATCGCCGCCGCGCGTTCGATAGGGCTCGCATCCCCCTGTGCGATGCGGCTCCACCAGTCGGCAATCCACGGCGCCATCGCATCGGGCGTCGGCAACAGGGCTTCGAGCATCGCGCCATGACCGCGAAGCAGCATGGCTAGCGCGCGGAAAAAGGATGTGAAGTCGACATTCTGCTTTTCGAGCTCGTCAAATAATGTGTCGATCAGATTGCCGTCGTCGGCATCCTCTTGGCCCAGCCCCAGTTTCACGCGCATGCGCGCATGCCACATCGCCCGGAACCGGGCGGGAATCGCATCGACGAGGGTTTTCGCCGCATCGACATCGTCCGGCGAAACCCGGTGGATCGCGGGAAGCAGCGCCTCGGCGAAGCGCGCCATGTTCCAGTGCATGATCTGCGGCTGGCGGCCATAGGCATAGCGCCCGTTCGCGTCGATCGAGCTGAAGACCGTATTCACCGAGAAACGGTCCATGAAGGCGCAGGGGCCGTAATCGATCGTCTCGCCGCTGATGGCGACATTATCGGTGTTCATCACGCCGTGAATGAAGCCTGCACCGAGCCAGCGCACGACAAGCTCGCCCTGAAGGCCCGCAACCCGATCGAGCAACCCCAGCGCCGGATTGCGGTGATCCGCTAGGTCGGGAAAATGGCGCCGGATGCTGTAATGGACCAACTGCTCGACATGGTCGGCGCCGAAATGCGCAGCAAAGAACTGGAAGGTTCCAACGCGGATATGGCTGCTCGCGACGCGCGTCAGGACGGCACCGGGGTGCGCGCGCTCGCGCTGCACCCGGTCGCCCGT
>NZ_DATMST010000226.1:0-1523 GCF_035565275.1 Sphingopyxis sp. | reverse complement strand
CGGCAAGCTGCGCGACGGCCTACGCCGCTTCGACCTCGTCGACCTCCTGAGCGCCAAGGCGCCCGGCAGCGCGCCGACGGGGAACAGCGACTATCGGCTCGACGCGTCGCTGGTCCGCACGGTCGAGGGGCCGGTCGACGTCACGCTCGTGCTCAACCGCGTTGCCGACCAGCGCGCGATCTGGTCGCAGCAGCTTCGCCTGACCGAAACGGAGACCCCCGAGTTCACGGCGCTCGAACCCGTCATCTCGCAAATCGCGGGCGACTATGGCGTGAT
This sequence comes from Sphingopyxis sp., assembly GCF_035565275.1. Taxonomy (GTDB): domain Bacteria; phylum Pseudomonadota; class Alphaproteobacteria; order Sphingomonadales; family Sphingomonadaceae; genus Sphingopyxis. Next base: position 1,247 of record NZ_DATMST010000226.1, on the reverse strand, counting down.
CGTGCGCGACCAGGTCCAGCGCCAGCCGGACAATTTTTCACCCGGTTTTCCTTGCCTCGCGCAATTCAACAAGGTGCGCCAGATGCGCAACACCGCGTCGGTGAAGCGGGTCGATGCCTGCCTCCGCGCCACGCTGGAGGGCAATCCGCGCGATACCGTCGCGCTCACCGCGCTTTCGCTGGTGCGTTATGGCGACTGGCAGCCGCAGCGCCTGACCGAGGCCGGGCGCGAGGCAATGGCCGAAGCGCGCGCGCTGGCGCAAAAATCCTATGATAGCGCTCCGAACTCATCGTCGGGCCTGTTCGCCATGGCGCGGGCGAATTTCTACCTCGGCAATTGCGCTGCCGGCAATGCGATGGGCGACGCCGCGATCGCCCTCAACCGCTATGACGCCGACATGGCGGGTTTCCTCGGTCTGTTCAAGGTTACCTGCGGGCTGGGGGGCGAGGGCGAAACCCTGCTGCGCCGGTCGCTCGAACTCGATTCATCGTTTCCGGGCGTCCCTGCGGTCACACTCGCCTTCATCCTGTCGCAGCGCGGCGAGCAGGAAGAGGCGCGCTCGATCCTCGATCATATGCCGTCGCCGAGCAATATGGAGCCGCAATATATGGTGGTGCGGGCGATTGTGCTGGCACGGCAGGGGCAGGTGCCGGCGGCGCGGGCGCAATGGAAACGCCTGCTCGACTATACGCGCCAACCGGCCGATGCAGCGCCCGAACGGGTCCTCGGCCGGTTCATGATTACCCCGGCGGTGATCCAGCGGGCGTCGGAGGCACTGCGCGATTCGGGGGTCGTTCCCGCCGGCGCCATATCCTCCTGAAGCTGTCGGGCCGGTCCGGAAAAAACGCGGCGGGACGCCGGCGGCGCTTGCTGCGAAAATGGCATAGCTATGCATGACCGGCTGACACGGGCCGCTCGGCGCCGACGATCGCTCCGGTCTTTCAGCATGCCTGCGGAACGTTCGACCTTGAAGCCGGCGATGGCAGCGCCTATTTCGTCGCCAGGCGCCGGACGGACAGAAAGGGAGGCGTTCGGCCTGCGAAGCTGCGGAGGAGGCACTTGTCGATACGGCGCTTCGCCGACCGGTCGATGCCAGCCCTCTTGCCAGCCCCGCCCACGGGCACTAGGGCAATTTTCAACATTCACGACATAGTCAGAAAAAAGGAACTGTGCATGAGCGATTCGGCCGAAAAGGTTAAAAAGATCGTCGTCGAACATCTGGGCGTCGAAGCCGACAAGGTCACCGA
>NZ_DATMST010000225.1:0-4913 GCF_035565275.1 Sphingopyxis sp. | reverse complement strand
CGCGGCCGCGCCGACATCTATCGCGACGGGTCGGGCCTGCGCGTCGAACTCGTCGCGCGCGGCTTTGGCCCCGGCACCTATGGCGTGCACGTCCACGCGGTCGGCCAATGCACGGCGCCCGGCTTTACGAGCGCAGGCCCGCACTGGAACCCGACCGGCGCGCAGCACGGCCGCGAAAATCCGATGGGTGCGCATCATGGCGACCTGCCCAATCTCGTCGTCGAACCCGATCAGATCGGCCGCGCGACGCTGCACCTCGTCGGGTCGCGTTTCGAGGGCGACGGCGGGCTGCTCGATGCCGACGGCGCGGCCTTCGTCATCCATGCCGGGCCCGACGATTACAAGACCGACCCCAGCGGCAACAGCGGCGGGCGCGTTGCGTGCGGCGTGATCGTCAAAGAGGGCGCGAAGTAAGCCCCGCTTCCGCTCCGTCGCTCCCACAAGGGCTGACGGAGGCGGATCTCGAACCTCGATTCATTATCAGGCGGGCGTCTCGACCGAAGGGTCAGGCGCCCGCGGCGCGTTCGGCGATCGTCGCTTCGGCCTCGGGCACCGCGCGATAGGCATAGAGCAGCAGGCCGAGCGCGATCGGCGCGACGCCGATCAGCGACAGGATGCCCGTGCGCAGGTCGCCGACCGGCTTGCCATCGACGATCGTCCCCGCCAGATCCGAAATCTGCCCGACCATATAGGGTCCGAACGACAGGCCGACGAGCGTCGTGCCGAGGAAGAAGGCCGCCGTCGCCGTCCCGCGCATCCGCGGCAGCACCAGATCCTGCGTCGTCGCCGCCGCCGCGCCGAGCGCGGTCGCGCCGAACATGCCGGCAAGGAAGTTCATCGTATAGAAGAGCGTCGAATTGCCGGTGGTGTAGCCGATCCAGATCGGGACGATCGGCGCGACGACGCCGAAAATGATCATCAGGACGCGCCCGGCGGGGTTTTTCGTTCGCAGATAATCGGCGATCCGTCCGCCGATGATCACGCCGACGAAGCCGCTGACCGCGCCGTTCGCGCCGAGAATGAAGGCAAGCTCCTGCTTGGGCAGCCCGAGAACCGTTTCGGCATAGGGCGCCGACCAGAAACCGAGCGCATAGGCGGCAAGGCTGACCAGCCCGTAACCGAGCGTCGTGCAGATGAACGCCGGCGTCCCCCAGATAAGGCGAAAGGTCGCGGGATCGTGCGCACGCAATGTGCACGCCCACGAAAAGACGGCGTAATAGCCGAGCGCAACCGCCGACCATTGCGGGAAATTGCCCGTCAGGCTGATCATCCACCACGCAAAGGCGGCGATCGCGGCGGCGAAGCCGATGTTGATCGCGAGCGCACCCGGTCCCCGCTGCCACGCGCCGATCAGGGTCAGCGGCGGCACGATCATCGACAGGTCCCTGCCGAACTGACGGAAGGGGGTCGGCGATCCCGGGGTCGGCGTCCCGTCCATCGCGCCGCGCACGGGTTCGCGCAGGCTGGCCACCCACAGCGCGACGATCAGCCCCGGGATGCCGACCGCAAGGAACGCCGCGTGCCAGCCGACGAGCCCCATCGGGCCGCCGGCCGGATAGGCCGTGTTCCATGCCTCGACGATCAGCGCGCCGATGAACAGCGACACGCCGCCGCCCAGATAAAGCCCCGACGAATAGATCGCGAGCGCGGTCGCCTTTTGCCGCTTCGGGAAATAGTCGGAAATCAGCGAATAGGCGGTGGGACTCGCGGTCGCCTCGCCGACGCCGACCCCCATGCGCGCGAGCGACAGGGTCAGCTGGTTGTATGCGAAACCCGACAGCGCGGTCATCGTCGACCACAAGGCCAGGCCGATCGACAGCAGCTTCACCCGGTTCCAGTTGTCGGCGAGCCGCCCGAGCGGAATGCCGAACAGCGCATAAAAGACCGCAAAGGCCGCGCCGCCGAGAAAGCCCATATCGGCATCGGTCAGCCCCAGATCGGCCTTGATGTCGACCGCGAGGATACTGACGATCTGCCGGTCGATGAAATTGAGGATATAGACGATCACCAGCACCGACAGGACGTACCAGCTGTAACCGGTGGCTTTCGGCTCCGCGGAAGCCGGCGCCCCGGACATATCGTTATCGGCCATCTGGCAACCCTCTCCCTGACCCTCTATTTCTTGTTGCGCCATGGCTAGCAGAGCCGCGCCGACGCGCAAGTTGAAAGTCGGTTCAACTTTGGGGAGACAATGAACGCGATGCATGAAGACCGGAAAACCGCAAAGCCCGCGATCCTCTTCCTCTGCCTTGGCAACATATGCCGGTCACCGCTCGCCGAAGGTGCGGCGCGCGCCGCCTTTGCGAAGGCGGGCATCGACGCCGTGCTCGATTCGGCGGGTACCGGCGACTGGCACGTCGGTCGCGCCCCCGATGCCCGCGCGCAGGCCGAAGCGCGGCGGCGCGGGGTCGATATATCGGACCTGCGCGCCCGCCAGCTATCGGTCGATGATTTCTATCGCTTCGACCTGATCCTCGCCGCCGACGCAACCAACCTGCGCGACGCCCGCGCGATGCGGCCCGCCGATGCGACCGCCGAGCTCCGGCTGATGCTCGACCGCCTCCCCGGACGCGGCGGACAGGGGGTGACCGACCCCTATTATGGCGCGGACGACGGCTTTGCGGCGACGTGGGACGATGTCAACGCGATCGCCGCCGCGCTCGTCGACGAATTCGCGCCGTCCAGCGGATAGCGCGCGACGGGATGATAACGCGAGCCGCCGTGGCCGAGCTCGCTTTCGTACAGCGTGACATGGCCGAATTCGAACGCCGGGCTCGCAAGATCGCTGTTCAGCGCCAGAAAGGCCGCGACCGGCCCCGACCCGCGATTGAGGCGCGCGAGCGTGACATGCGGCATGAAAGCGCGCGTTTCGGGAGCGACGCCGACGCGCGCGAGCAGCTGGTCGACCTTGCGATGCAGCGCGGCGAGCGGTTCGTGGGGTTCGACCCCGGCCCAGACCATATGCGGGCGCCCCTGTCGTTCGAACAGGCCCACTCCGGCGATCCGCGCGGTGACCGCCGGCGCATGAAGCGCGCCGAGCGCCGCCGCGATATCTTCCGCCCTGTGCCGGTCGACCTCGCCGATGAAGCGCAGGGTCAGGTGCAATTGCTCGTCATTTTGCCAGCGCGCGCCCGAAATGCCGTGCATCGCGCCGGTCAATCGGTCGCGGACCGGGCGCGGCGGGCGCAGCGCGACGAACAGGCGGTGCGTGGACATGACGGGCAGCATAGAGAGCCGCGTCCCGGGCCGCGCCCCCTAATGGCTGCAGGCTAATATATTGCTGGAATGTTGCTGACGTCCGGTTTCGCTTGAAACAGCCGGGGAAACCCCCGATATTGCCGGTACGGCCGGTATGGGCTGGCCGGTTATGGAGATGAAAAATGGCGAATTGGAACGACCCCAATATGGCGGCGTCCGGTTTTGGCGCCGGCGCGAACGCAATGGACCAGGCCGTCGATGCCGGCCTGCGGTCGTACATGCTGTCGGTTTACAATTATATGGGCTCGGGCGTGCTGCTGACCGGCATCGTCGCGATGCTGGCGTTCAACAGCGGCTTCACCGCCTCGCTCATCGGCAGCCCGCTGATGTGGGTGGTGGCGCTGTCGCCGCTGGCTTTCGTGCTGGTGCTGAGCTTTGGCATCAACAAGCTGTCGACCACGGCAGCGCAGGTGCTGTTCTGGACCTTTGCGGCGGTGATGGGCCTGTCGATGTCGACAATTTTCCTGCGCTTTACCGACGCGTCGATCGCGCAGACCTTTTTTGCGACGGCCGCAGCTTTCGTGGGGCTTAGCCTCTATGGCTACACGACCAAGAAGGATCTGTCGGGTTTCGGTACCTTCCTGATCATGGGCGTGTTCGGCATCCTGATCGCAATGTTGCTCAATGCGTTCGTGTTTCAGTCGGGCGCGCTGACGCTGGCAATCAGCGTCATCGGCGTGCTGCTGTTCGCGGGCCTCACCGCCTATGACACGCAGAAGATCAAGAGCATGTATTTCTATGTCCGCGGGACCGACTTCGTCGGCAAGTCGGTGATCATGGGCGCGCTGACGCTCTACCTCGACTTCGTCAACATGTTCACCTTCCTGCTCAACCTTCTGGGCAGCCGCGAATAAGCGGACGGACGTACGAACGACAAGCAAAGCCCGGCGAAGCGATTCGCCGGGCTTTTTCTTCGGGCAGCGACGGCGCCGGCCCTTACCCCGATCCCGCCATCCGCATTCGCGCCTTCATCGCGGTGACGAACTGGCGCACCGCGGGCAGTCCCGCGCGCGACGGTTCGAACAGCAGATGAACCGGCAGCGCCGGCGGCTGTTCGTCGGCCAGCAGCGAAATCAGCCGACCGGCATCGACCGCCTCGGCAAGCTGGTACGACAGGAGGTTGGCGATCCCCAGCCCCGCCTCGGCCGCCGCCAGCACCGCGTCGACCGTGTTGACGACGAGCCGCGGCGGCGCGTCGAGCCGCCACCGCCGCGATGCGAACTGCCATTCGTTCGTCCAGCGCGGTCCCATCGCCCCGATCAGCTCGTGGCCCGCGAGTTCGGCGACCGTCGCGGGCGCGCCGCGCCGCGCGAGATAGGCGGGGCTCGCGACGAGCATCTGCCGTACCGATCCGATCCGCACCGCCTTCAGCGCCGAATCGGCGAGCGGGCCGATCCGCACCGCGACATCGATTCCCTCCTCGACGATGCGGACATTGCGGTCGATCAGCATCATCCGCACCGAAAGATCGCGATGCTGCGCGGTCATTTCGCCCACGACGGGCAGCACGTGCAGCCGTCCGAACATCGCCGGCGCCGTCAGATAAAGCTGCCCGCGCGGCGCGGCTGCGGCGCCGCGGATTTCGCGCTCGGCACCCGCGAGTTCGGCGAGGATACGCCGCGCCTGTTCGAGGAACGCCGCTCCCGCGTCGAGAT
>NZ_DATMST010000224.1:0-8638 GCF_035565275.1 Sphingopyxis sp. | reverse complement strand
CGCAGCGAAGGCCGCGCGCGCCTTTTCGCCCGTTCCGAGCGGATTTTCGTTCGCGCTCAATTTGATCAGCGGACGCCCGTCGGCGCCGGCGGACTTGCCGGGAACATAGGGGGCGATGCCGCTGATCCACGGCTTGGGCTGAAGGCTTTGGGTCGCGTCGGTCATGCCGCGCCGTTTAACGGCTATGCTGCGCGAGTCCAGTACGTTGACAGGGTGCGCGCGCCCGCTTAGCCCCGCGCGAACCATGGCGAGCCTGCTCCACGATATCCGGCATCACAGCGTGACGATCGCCGCGCCGCTGCCGCTCGACAGCGGACAGGTGCTGGGCTCGGTGACGATCGCCTATCAAAGCTATGGCGCGCTCAATCCCGACAAGTCGAACGCGGTGCTGATCTGCCATGCGCTCACCGGCGACCAATATGTCGCGAGCGACCATCCCGCCACCGGCAAGCCCGGCTGGTGGGCGCGCATGGTCGGCCCCGGCAAGCCGATCGACACCGACCGGTTCCACGTCATCTGCGCCAATGTGCTCGGCAGTTGCATGGGGACGAGCGGCCCTGCCACCCCGGACGCGGCTACCGGCGCGCCGCTCGGCATGCAATTCCCCGTCATCACGATCGCCGACATGGTGCGCGCGCAGGCGATGCTGCTCGATCATCTCGGCATCGCGCGACTTCACGCCGTCGTCGGCGGGTCGATGGGCGGAATGCAGACGCTCGCCTGGGCCGCAGCCTATCCCGAACGCCTTGCCTCTGCGCTTGTCATCGCCAGCGCGGCGCGCCATTCGGCGCAGAATATCGCGTTTCACGAGGTCGGACGGCAAGCGATCATGGCCGATCCCGACTGGCAGGACGGCCAATATTACGGCAGCGCGCGTGCGCCCGCCAAGGGGCTCGCGGTTGCGCGCATGGCGGCGCACATCACCTATCTGTCCGAAGAGGGGCTGACCGAGAAATTCGGCCGCCGCCTGCAGGCGCGCGACATCAAGAGCTTCGGTTTCGATGCCGATTTCCAGATCGAATCCTATCTCCGGCATCAGGGGCTGGCCTTCACCGACCGCTTCGACGCCAACGCCTATCTCTATATCACGCGCGCGATGGATTATTTCGATCTCGCCGACCCGCACGACGGTCGTCTCGCCGGGGCCTTCGCGAACGCGAAGGATGTGCGCTTCACACTCGTCAGTTTCGACACCGACTGGCTCTATCCGACCTCCGAATCGCGCCGCGTCGTGCAGGCGCTGCAAAGCGTGGGCGCTGCGGCGAGCTTCGTCGAGCTGTCGGCACCCTTCGGCCACGACAGCTTCCTTCTCGACGTCCCCGCGCTCGACCGCCTCGTCGCGGGTGCGCTGAACGCAGGGGCGGCATGACCGAAAACTACCGCCTGTCCTTCGACCGGGCCGAGATGCAGATCGATGCGATCCACGCGTTTCTGGTGCAAAGCTACTGGGCCGAACATATTCCGCTCGAAATCGTCGAACGCGCCGTCGCGGGATCATTGTGTGTCGGCACTTTCGGTCCCGGCGGTGAACAGGTCGGGTTTGCGCGGGTCGTCACCGACCGGGCGACCTTTGCCTATCTCGCCGACGTCTATGTCCTCGGATCGCATCGCGGGCATGGCCTTGCCGCGCGCATGGTGACGGCGCTTCACGATCATGCCGACCTTCAGGGGCTGCGGCGGTGGATGCTCGCGACGAGCGACGCCCACGGGCTCTATGCAGCGCTCGGCTGGACGGCCGTCGAAGACAGTGAACCGTTCATGCAACGGCATTTCCCCGACGTTTACAGGCGACCCCGGCAATGAAACTTCGCCCCGATCTCGCGATCATCGCGGCTGCCGTACCGCCCGGAACCCGCGCGCTCGACGTCGGCTGTGGCGACGGCGAGCTGATGGTTGCGCTGCGCAACAAGGGCGTCGACGCGCGCGGGCTCGAAATCGATCCGGCGAACGTCACCGCGGCGATCGCGCGCGGCCAGTCGGTGGTGCAGGGCGACGCGAACCACGACCTTGCCGACTATCCCGACGATGCATTCGACTATGCGATCCTGTCGCAGACGCTCCAGACGACAGAGCGCCCCGACCGCGTCGTGGACGAACTGCTGCGCATCGCGCCGCGCGCGTTCGTCAGCTTCCCCAATTTCGCGCACTGGCGCGTGCGGCTTGCGCTGCTCTGGGGCGGGCGCATGCCGGTAACGCGGTCGATTCCGATCGCTTGGTACGAAACGCCGAACATCCATCATGTGACGGTCAGCGATTTCCGCGACCTCGTCCATTCCAAGGGAATCGGGGTCGAGCGCGTCTGGCATCTCTCGGGCGACAAGCCGACGAGCGATGCCGCCGCCAGCTGGCGCGCCGAACACGCCATCTTCCTGATTAACCGGGGTTAGTCCCGCTTCAGCAGTCCGTTTGCGAGCAGGTCGTTCGCCGCCTGCGCAATCGCGTCGACGTCGGGCGCGTCGTCCCACAGGCCGTAACGCATACCGAGGAAGACGTTCATGCCCGCGATCGCCCAAGCGTGGACCTCGCCCGCGTCGGGCCGGATATCGCCACGCTTCGCGCCGGCCTCGAGCCGCTGGCGGATGCGCTCTACGGTCGTTTCATAATGGCTCCGATAGCTCGCATAATCGACGAATTCGGCCTCGTCGATGATCCGGTAGATCTCCTTGTGCTCGCGCACGAAGCCCAGATACGACTGAAGCCCCAGCCGTTCGGCCGCGATCGCGTCGGGGGCGCCCTGCACGATCGGCGTGACATGGTCGCGCAGCTGTTCGCTCATATAGCGGACGAGCGCCTGGAAGATTTCCTCTTTCGAATCGAAATAGGTGTAAAAGCTGCCGAGCGCGGTCCCGGCGCGACGCGTAATCGCGCTGATCGAGGCTTCGTGGAACCCGCGCTCGCCGAATTCGATCGCCGCCGCGTCGAGCAGCTTTCGCAGCGTCCTGCGCCCGCGCTCGGTCCGCGGCGTCTTGTCCGGATTGCCCGCCTCGTTTTCGGCGAGCGGCGCGGATGATTGCGGCTGATCCATGGCTGCCTTCCATCTCCCCTTGGCACGGCTCCCGCCGCCATCGTGGCTTTTCCGCACCACTGGCAAGCAAAAAACGCGCCGTCGATATTCCAAGTTGAAACTTGGTTCACCTTTCATTATTGGAAGTGGCGCGGCTTGGCAAGCACCGGCCCAAGAAAAGCAGACAGGGTGACGAGGGGTCACCCGCCACATGGGAGAGTCTTCATGCGTCCTTTCGCCCGCTCGCTGCGCCGCGGCATTCTTGCCACCAGCGCGGTTTCGATGATCGCCTTTGCTCCGCCGGTTTTCGCGCAGGAGGAAGGCGCGAGCGCCGATAGCAGCGACGAGATCATCGTCACCGCGCGGCGCCGCGACGAGCGGCTGATCGACGTGCCGATCGCGGTCACCGCCATTTCTGGCGACGCGCTGTCCAGGGTTGGCGCGATCGACATCACCGACGTCGCCAACATGGCGCCTAACACGACGCTCGAAAATTCGCGCGGCACCAACTCGACGTTGACTGCCTTCATCCGCGGCGTCGGCCAGCAGGATCCGGTTCCGGGCTTCGAGGCGGGCGTCGGCATCTACCTCGACGACGTCTATCTGAACCGGCCGCAGGGCGCAGTGCTCGACATTTACGACGTCGAACGCATCGAGGTGCTGCGCGGCCCGCAGGGCACGCTCTACGGCCGCAATACGATCGGCGGCGCGGTCAAATATGTGGCGCGCGCGCTCAATCCCGATTCGCCCGAACTGCGTATCCGGGCCACCTATGGCACCTACGACCAGGCCGATCTCGTCGTCACCGCGAGCGCGCCGATCAGCGACATCTTCCGCGTCGGCGGCTCGGTGGCGCGCCTGTCGCGCGGCGGCTTCGGCGATAATCTGACGATTCCGGGGCTCGAAAATTACAACAAGGACGTCTGGGCTGGCCGCGGGACGGTCGAACTCGGCGGCAATGGCGCGCCGGTCCTGATCCGCATCTCGGGTGACTATACGCGCGACAAGTCCGACCCGCGCAACGGCCACCGCCTGATCCCGGGGCTGGTGTCGGGCGCGCCTGTCCTCGGCGACGTCTACGACACGCGCGCGGGACTCAACGACCCGAGGCAGGATGTGAAGGCTTATGGTCTCGCTATGAATGTCTCTGCCGAACTCACCGACAATGTGACGCTGCGCTCGATCAGTTCGTGGCGCAAGGACACCAGCTTCACCCCGATCGATTTCGATGCCTTGCCGTCGGTCGACGTCGATGTTCCCGCGGTCTACCGCAACGAACAGCTCAGCCAGGAATTCCAGCTTCTCTACGAAGGCGACCGGCTGCACGGCCTTGTCGGCTTCTATTATCTCGATGCCAAGGCCGCGACCTCGTTCGACGTGTTGCTCGGGCTCGTCGGTTCGTCGGTCGGCTTCCCCGGCTTCAACGCATACACCGCCGGTGATGTGCGAACGAAGACCTGGTCGGTATTCGGCGATTTCACCTTTGACTTCACCGAACAGCTGAGCCTGTCGGTCGGCGGACGCTATACGAACGACAAGCGCGACGCCTTCGTCTACAAGGCGACGCGCATTTCGGGTCTGTCGCCCGAATTCGGCGGCACGGTGGCACCGATCACCACTGCGGTGGCCACGGATTTCCAAGGCGATCGCACCTTCAAGGAATTCACCCCGCGCGCATCGCTGAGCTTCAAGCCCGATGCCGACAATATGATCTACGCCTCCTATTCGAAGGGGTTCAAGGGGGGCGGCTTCGATCCGCGCGGATCCGGCGTATCGGCGCCGATCAGCGATCCGGTGGCGGGCCGAACCTATCAGGACATCTACGACTATCTTTCGTTCGAACCCGAAAAGGTCGACAGCTATGAAATCGGCTACAAGGGATCGTTGCTCGATCGCCGGCTGACCCTGAGCCTCGCCGGCTTCTACATGGACTACAAGAACGTCCAGATTCCGGGATCTTCCGCCTGCGTGGACGCTCTGGGCCTCCCCAGTTTCTGCGGCATCACCACCAATGCGGGCAAGGCACGGCTTCAGGGCATCGAGGCCGAAGCCAATGCGATTCTCGCGCGCGACTTCGCCGGCGCGGGTTCGACCTTCCGCTTCAACGGCGCGCTCGGTTATATCGACGCCAAGTATAAAAGCTTCATCGCCGGCAATCCTCCCGCCGACGTATCCGGGCAGCGCACCTTCCAGAACACGCCCAAATGGACGGTGACGGGCTCGGTCGCGGCGGGCATTCCGGCGATGGGCGGCAATATCGACGCATCGACCGGCCTGACCTATCGCAGCCTGACGCACCAGTTCGAGGTGCCGATCCCGGCACTCGACCAGCCCGGCTACGTCCTGTGGGACGCGAGCCTCGTCTGGACCGCCGATAGCGGCGATTATTCTATCGGCATCCACGGCAAGAATCTGACCGACAAGCAATATATCACGTCGGGCTATAATTATCAGAACGCCGCCGGAGGCTCGACGCTGGGGGTCGAGGGCGTGCTCACCGCCTTCTATGGCAACCCGCGGCAGGTTTTCGTCACCGGCACGGTCAAATTCTGACCGGACCACACCTTGAAAAAGGGGGAAAGGGGCGTCCGTTGCGGCGCCCCTTTTTCTATGCGCCGAGCGGCGGCGCCCCGGTGCGCGCAACCATGCGCTCGCCGTCGATCACGATCGGGCTCGCCAGCCCGTCGACCGATGCGCCGTCGGGCCGGAACTGCATCCCGCGCGCCTGCACCTGCGGATCGGCAAAAACGGCGGCGATATCGTTGATCGGCCCCGCGGGCACCCCTTCGGCCTCGAGCGCCAGCGACAGCGGCTGCGCCTCCCACGTCGCGATCTTCGCCGCGAGCAGCGGGATCAGCTCGCTGCGATTCGCCAGCCGCGCCGCGTTGGTCGCAAAGCGCGCCTCGTCGGCCCACCCCTGCTCGCCCAGTATCGCGCACAGCCTGCGGAACTGCCCGTCGTTGCCGACCGCGATCACCAGCTGGCCATCGGCGGTCGCGAAAGCCTGATAGGGCACGACATTGGCGTGGCCATTGCCCATGCGCTTCGGCGATGTGCCGCTCGCGAGATAATTGGCCGCCTGATTGGCGAGCACGCCGACCTGACAATCGAGCAGCGCCATGTCGATATGCGCGCCCCCACCCCCGTCGTCGCCCGTGACGTCACGGCGTCGCAGCGCCGCGAGGATCGCGACGGCGGAATACATGCCGGTAAAGATGTCGGCATAGGCGATGCCTGCCTTTTGCGGCGCGCCATCGGGCTCGCCGGTCAGCGACATCGCGCCGCCCATCGCCTGAATGATGAAATCATAACCCGCGCGATGCGCATAGGGACCCGTCTGCCCGAATCCGGTGATCGAACAGACGATCAGCCGCGGAAAATCGGCGATGAGTGTCGCCGGATCGAGACCATATTTGGCGAGCCCGCCGACCTTGTAATTCTCGATCACCACGTCGGCATCGGCGATCAGTGCGCGAACCGCGGCCTGTCCCTCGGCGGTCGCGATATCGATCGCGGCGCCCGTCTTGCCGCGATTGCAGCTGTGATAATAGGCCGCGCCCAGATTCGCACCGTCCTCGCCCGTCACGAACGGCGGTCCCCAGTGCCGCGTGTCGTCGCCGGCGCCCGGCCGCTCGACCTTCACCACCCCGGCGCCGAGGTCGGCGAGCAGCTGCCCGCACCAAGGGCCCGCAAGCACCCGCGCCAGCTCGACGACGCGGATGCCCTCCAGCGGTCCGGGCGCCGGTTTCGAATCAGGCAAAGGCGGAAATGCCGGTGATCGCGCGGCCGAGGATCAGCGCATGGACGTCGTGCGTGCCCTCATAGGTGTTCACCGTCTCGAGGTTCACCGCATGGCGAATCACATGATAGTCGGCCGAAATCCCGTTTCCGCCGTGCATATCGCGCGCGACGCGCGCGATATCGAGCGCCTTGCCGCAATTGTTGCGCTTCAGGAAGCTGATCATGTCGGGCGCCAGATGCCCCTCGTCGATCAGCCGGCCGACGCGCAGCGCCGCCTGCGTGCCGAGCGCGATCTCGGTGAGCATGTTTGCGAGTTTCAGCTGCACGATCTGGTTCGCCGCGAGCGGACGCCCGAACTGCTTGCGCTCGCCGGTATAATTCCGCGCCGCCTCGTAGCAGAATTCGGCCGCGCCCATCGCGCCCCAGCCGATGCCGTAACGCGCGCGGTTGAGGCAACCGAACGGACCTTTCAGCCCCGACACATTGGGCAGCAGCGCATCCTCGCCGACCTCGACCGCGTCCATCACGATCTCGCCGGTGACCGAGGCGCGCAGGCTCACCTTGCCCTCGATCTTCGGGGCCGACAGGCCCTTCATCCCCTTTTCGAGCACGAAGCCGCGAATCGCGCCGTCGTGCGCGTCGGATTTCGCCCACACGACGAAGACGTCGGCGATCGGCGAATTGGTGATCCACATCTTCGCGCCCTTGAGGCGATAGCCGCCCGCGATCTTCTCGGCGCGCGTGCGCATTCCCGCGGGATCGCTGCCCGCATCGGGTTCGGTCAGCCCGAAACAGCCGACGAGTTCGCCCGAGGTCAGCCCGGGCAGGAACTTCCGCTTCTGCTCCTCGCTGCCATAGGCGTTGATCGGATGGATCACGAGCGAGCTCTGCACCGAACAGGCCGACCGGTACCCCGAATCGATCCGCTCGACCTCGCGCGCGATCAGCCCGTAGCTCACATAGCTGAGCCCCGCGCCGCCATATTCGGGATCGATCGTCGCGCCCAGCAGGCCAAGCGCGCCCATTTCGGACATGATCTCGCGGTCGAACCGCTCGTCGAGGAACGCCGAGGTGACGCGCGGCAGCAATTCGCTTGTCGCGTAGGCGCGCGCCGTGTCGCGCACCATCCGCTCCTCGTCGCTCAATTGGGCGTCGAGCTGGAGGGGATCGAGCGGGTCGAGCGCCTCGATGCGCTGCGGATCGGCAAGGGCCATGGAATGACTTTCTTCAAAGGCCGGCCCGGCCGGGCCGCGCTAAGGGGTCGGTTCGGCCGTCTTGCGGGCCATCGCGGCAGGGGGAGTGTCGCGCGGTTCCAGTATCGCGGCGGTCTCGATCAGGTCAAGCGCGCGCCGTGCATCATTGTAACGCCGCGCATCGATCATCCAGTCCGCCGCGACGGCGGCGCCGGGCATCGCCTCGACCTCGGCAATCGCCTTGTCGGCCTGCCCCGCGCCAAGATAGCGCCGCGCGCGTTCAAGCCGTTCGGAGGCGCGCGGCGACTGGGTTCCGGCGGCGCGCACGACGAACAACTCGCCAAGCTCGCGGCGAAGGCCCGTCCACAGGCTGCCATTTCCCTCGCCGTCGCGCCCGACGAGCTGCGGCGCCAGCGCGTCGAGTTCGGCACGCAGCTGTTCGAGCGTCACCGGTTCGCGCGAGGTTTCGATGATCGTCTTGACTGCATTGGGCTGATCGTCGCCGAAACGCAGGCGAAGCTGGGCGTCGAGATAGCCGAGCGAAAGGCCGCGATCGAGTGCGCGGCGGACCGCAAAGGCGACGAGCAGCCCCTCGGCGCGCGAAGCGTTGCCCGATGCCGATTCGGCTTCCAGCGTAATGCGCGAAAGCCGCTGCTCCAGCTCGGCGACGCGCGCGGCGAGCGCGTTGGCGCCGTCGAGC
>NZ_DATMST010000223.1:0-2291 GCF_035565275.1 Sphingopyxis sp. | reverse complement strand
GCGGCGGCGAGCGACGTGCCGCCGCGAATCTTGGCGGCGAGCGCGTTCGCCGCGGCCTGGTCGGGAACGATCACCTGCGCGAAGCGGCGCGTTTCGCTGGCGGCGAACTTGGCGGCATTGTCCTTGTACACCTTGGCGATTTCGGCATCGGTCACCGCGGGAACCGGGACGGCGCTGCGGTCGAACTGCGCATACTGGATGATGCGGCGTTCGGGCACCGTGAACTTCGCGGCATTTTGCGTCAGATATTTGCGCAGCGCGGCGTCGCCCGGATCGGCGGTCGGCGCAAAGGGGCTCGACGGAATGAAGGTCGCCTGTCCGCGGCGCTGTTCGAGCAGCAGTGCGGCATAGGGCTGCGCGATGCCGGGGGCGATGCGCGGCATCATGCCGATCGGCGCGGCGAGCTGTTCGAGCAGGATCTGCTGGCGCAGGTCCTGACGCAGCTGGGCTTCGGTCATGCCGTTTTCGCGCAGGAAGGTTTCGAAGCGCTTCTGGTCGAAGCTGCCCGACACGCCGGCAAAGGCGGGAATGTCGGCGATCCGGCCGTCGATCAGCCGCTTGCTGACGCTGAGGCCGATTTTGCCCGCGAACTGGTCGAAGGCGCGGCCGTCGATCATCTGGTTCAGCACCTGATCAAGCCCGCCCGATTCGACGAAAGCCGCCATCGTCATGCCGGGCTGGTCCTGCCGTGCCTGATTATAGGCGAGGCGGACGCGGTCACGCAGTTCGCCGACGCCGATCTCCTCGCTGCCGACCTTGGCGACATTGGCCCCGCCGAGCCCGCCGAAGCCGGAATTGCCCGTCACGTCGCCCAGCGCGAACGCGAGACCGACCAAGGCGACGAAGGCGAGCGCGAGGAACTTGCCGATCGTCGAGGAAAACATGCGGCGGATGGCGGTGATCATGAAGCGTGCGTTCTTTCGGCAGGGCGCAGACATGCGCGTTTGCGCGTTGCTTTAGGCGGGAGGCGGCGACGCTTCAAGGCGGGAAAGGGGCTTTTCATGTCCCGTGCGACGCGGCTTGCCTATCTCCCCCGCGCGCCGCTAGGGCACGGGCATCATTCTGTGACGGGAGAGACAAGGCGATGGCGCGGCGCAAATATGTAGTCGGCAACTGGAAAATGAACGGCGTGTCGGCATCGATCGCCGAGGCGCAGGCAATCTTTGCCGCGGCTGACGGCCATCCGGCGGTCGAGGTCGCGATCTGCCCGCCGTTCACGCTGATCGGTGCGATGGTCGCCGCCGCGCGCGGCGCCCCGGTCGGCGGACAGGATTGCCACAGCGCCGCGTCGGGTGCGTTCACCGGATCGATCGCGGCGCCGATGCTTGCCGATATCGGCGCCAGTCTGGTAATCGTCGGGCATAGCGAACGGCGCGAGGGTTTCGGCGAAAGCGACGCCGATGTCCGCGCCAAGGCCGAGGCTGCGCTCGCAGCAGGGCTGTCGGTGATCCTGTGCGTCGGCGAGCCGCGCGAGGTCCGCGAATCGGGCGGTGCGATCGAATTTGTGCTGACGCAGGTCGCGGGCTCGGTGCCCGCAAATGTCGATCCGGCGCGTTTTGCCATCGCCTATGAACCGATCTGGGCGATCGGCACCGGGCTGGTGCCCACGATCGACGATGTGGCCGCGATGCATGGCGCGATCCGCCGCGCCCTGTCGAGCTACGGAGCCGAGACCGCGCAGGCCGTCCGCATCCTTTACGGCGGCTCGGTCAACGGCGAGAACGCGGCCGAACTGCTGGGTGTCGGTGATGTCGACGGAGCGCTGGTCGGAGGTGCGAGCCTGACCGCGGCGAAGTTCGTGCCGATTGTGGAGGCTGCCGCCGGGCTATAACGTCGCCTCCGCGCAGGCAGGTATGGGTTGAAGCCAAGCCGCTTCGTCTCTATGTGCGCCGCGGGCGCGGTCCGTGTGAGGCCGCGCAAGTTCGGGAAAACATGATGTCCAGTCTCTTCACCTTCCTGCTCGTCGTCCAGGCGCTCGTCGCCGCGGTGATGATCGGCGTCATTCTGATGCAGAAGTCGGAAGGTGGCGGCCTGGGTGTCGGCGGCAGCCCTGCGGGCCTGCTTTCGGCGCGCGGCGCGGCGGATTTCATGACCCGGGCGACGACGATCCTCGCCACGGCGTTCGTCGGGCTGTCGATCGTCCTCGCGGCGATGGCTTCGGTCGGCCGCAGCGGTTCGACGATCGACACCTCGCTGTCGAAGACGGCCCAGCCGCAGACGGGCGGGGCAACATCGTCGCTGACCGGTCCGGCGCAGCCTGCGGCCCCTGCCGGCGCCGCTCCGGGACAAGC
>NZ_DATMST010000222.1:0-21215 GCF_035565275.1 Sphingopyxis sp. | reverse complement strand
CGAAAAAGGAGAGCAGGCCCAAGGCCGAGGGCGCCTATCACCACGGCGATCTGGTCGCCTCGGTGATCGCTGCGGGGATGAAACCGCTGGGCGGGGGCGACGAAAGCGAACTGGGGCTGCGCGGGCTGGCGCGCGACGTCGGGGTCAGCGCGACGGCGCTTTACCGCCATTTCCCCGACAAGGAGGCGCTGCTCGACGCGCTCGCCGACGAAGGATTGCGACGGCTCGGCGCGCTGCAGGCGCAGGCCTGGCTGAAAGCCGGGGGCGGCGTCGCGGGCTTCAAGGCGACGGGCATCGCCTATGTCCGGTTCGCGCACGACGAGCCCGCGCTGTTCCGGCTGAGCTTCACGCGGCAAATGCCCGAACGGTACAAGAAAGAGGCCGGCGATGGCGGCGAAGTTGCCTATAACCTGCTGCGCGCCGGGGTCGGCGAGGCGCTGCCCGGGGTCGAGAACCCCGATACCGCCGCGCTCCATGCCTGGGCGCTGGTGCACGGGCTTGCGATGCTGATCCTCGACCGCCGCATCGAATGGGACGAGGCCATGGTGGCGGAGGTTGTCGGCCTGACGTTCGGCGGCGTCTGACCACCGACCCGGCGGACGGGACCTGCTGCATAAATTAGCAGTTTATTTTCCCCTTTTCGGTTAACTGGTTGCATGACCCAGTCGCTGTCCCCCAGAGTCGAGGCGGTCTTTTGGTTCCTGTTGACCGCAACGGGATATTTCCTGCTTGCCAGCCTGTCGCTGCACGCCACCAAGGGCGCGGACAATATCGCCGCCATCTGGCCCGCCAGCGGATATTTCCTTGCCCTGCTGCTCCTGATGCCCGTGCATGCGCGCGTCGCAGCTTTCGCCGGCGCGACGGTCGCCAGTCTGGCGGCGAACATGTTGGGCGGCACCCCCCTCTGGACGTGCCTCGCTTTCACCTTTGCCAATGCCACCGAAGCTGCGGTCGCATTGTGGATGCTGCGGCGGCGCGAACGCGGCGAGTTATCGTTCATGATGCCGCGCTCGGTCGTCAACTTTTGTGTGGCGGTCCTTGCGGCTAGCGTGGTCAGCGCGGTCCTTGCCTCGGCCCTCGCCGGGACGGGTCCGAGTTTCTTTCTGTCGTGGCTGACCACCGTCCTGCTCGGCATGCTGATCGTGACCCCGCCAATCGTGATGCTCGCCCGGATGATCGGTGCCAAGGCGCTGGGCAATACGCCCATGATGCGGAAAGCGGAGGCGACCGCGATCTTGGCCGCCGCGGGGCTGGTCACGATCCTGTCCTTTTCGCAGTCGCAGTTTCCCATAACGTTCCTGCCGTGCATCGCGGTCGTTGCAGCCGCCTATCGACTGGGCCCGTTTGGCGCCGCGGCGGGGATGCTGATCGTTGCGATCATTGCGTCGTTGCTGACCGGACAGGGCCATGGACCGATCGCGGCGATCGAGGACGCGCAGAAGGTCAGGATATTCTTCCTGCAATTCTATCTGCTCGCGCTGTTGTTCACCACATTGCCGCTGGCGTCGCTGCTGATCGGCCGCGAGCGATTGTCGAGGCGGCTCGAGCAGAGCAACCGCTGGCTGCTCCAGGCGGAAGCGGCCGCGCTCGTCGGCCACTGGCGGGTCGATCTGGTCGCATGGACGATCCAGTGGTCGGATCAGGCCTATCGCATCCACGGGCTGGATCCGGGGGTGCCGGTCGACGTTCATTACAGCGTGAAGCAATATGTAGCCGAAGACGGGGCCGCGGTGCGAAAGGTGCTGGAGGAAGCGGTACGCACCGGCCAGCCTTTCGAATATCAGGGCCGGATCCGGCGCGCGGACGGCGAGATCCGGCATGTGAAGTCGCACGGATCGATCGAAACGAACCGCAGTGGCCAGCCGGTCGGCATTTTCGGCACCGTGCAGGACGTCACCGAGACGGTCGAGAACGCGCGGATACTGGAAGCGGCGCGTAGCGCGGCGGAGCGGGTTGCGAACACCGACATGCTGACCGGGCTTCCCAATCGCCGGCATACGCTGGCCTTCCTCGAAAAGGCGCTGCTCGGCGCGCGCGACCATGGCGCGCCGCTCGCGGTCGCGATCTTCGATATCGATCACTTCAAGCGGATCAACGACAGCCATGGTCATGCGGCGGGCGACGAGGTGATCCGCCGCGTGTCGCAGCGCGCAAAGGCCGCGCTCCGCGAAGAGGATATGCTGGGCCGCATCGGCGGCGAGGAGTTCGTCTGCATCCTCCAGCGGTCGAGCGCACAGGCTGCCGAAATCGTCGCCGAGCGCGTGCGCAAGGCGGTCGAAACGGGCACCGCCGCCGATCCCGACCTGCCGGGCGCGACGATCAGCGTCGGCCTGGCGGTCTATGACGGCGAAGCCGATATCGAGGAATTGCTCCATCGCGCCGACCAGGCGCTCTATGCCGCGAAGCGTGAGGGCCGGAACCGGCTGCGCATGGCGGCGTGAGGGTGATTTGCGGTTGAAACCCGGAAGGGGGGCGGCCGATTGCGGACCTATCTCTCATCATCATCCCGGATCAAGTCCGGGATGACGATGAGAGGGAGCGAACGTCAACTCTCCACCCCAAAGCCGACAATTTTCGCGCAGAGCCATACGGCCGGCACGATCCCTTTCCACACCGGTCCGGCCTTGGCGGCGCCGACTTAGCTGATAGAGATACAGCCGGATCGAAAACGGAGCGGAGAGGCGTCATGGAAACGGATGAGGCAATGATCGCGCGGCGGGCGCTGCTTGCGGGTGCGGCCGGAGTATTTCTGGCAAACGCGCCCTTGGCGATTGCGAAGCTTCCGAAGAGCGGCGTGAAGGGGCTGATCGCGGGTGCTTCGGACGGGGCGCTCGACAAGCTGGCGCAGCCCGGTGCCTTTTATGCCGATACCGCGGTGCGCATCCTGCTGCCGGGCGCGAACGGAAAGCTGGCGTCGAAACTGTTCGGGATGGGCGACAGGCTGGGCCTCACGACCAACCTGACCAAAAGCCTCAACGATGCCGGCGGCAAGGCGGCGGGCGAGGCCAAGCCGGTCTTTCGCGCGGCGATCGACAATCTTCGCTGGTCCGACGCGCCGGCGCTCGTGACAAAGAATGATGGCGCGACCCGCTATCTGCAAAGCAGCGCGGGCGGCGTGCTGTTCACCAAGGTATCGCCGCTGGTCGGTTCGGCGCTCGACAATGTCGGCGCCTTTGGCCAGCTCGACCAACTCGCGAAGGGCAATCCGCTGATGGCGTCGGCCGGGCTGACGCGCGACGGGCTTACGCGCTCGGTCACCGAGCAGGCACTGAAAGGCATTTTTCACTATATGGCGGGCGAGGAGGCGGCGCTGCGAAGGAACCCGGCAGCGCTGCTGAAGGGCGTATTTTAGCCGCAGGCTTGCAGATCAGCCCTTCTGCCGGTCGCGCGCGCGCCGGAATCCCTCACGTGCCACGCAGCGTTCGAGCCATGCCTTGGTTGCGTCGCCCAGCACATCGTCGGCCCCGAGGGTCGTCGCAAGGAAGGCCGCATAACCGATCACGATATCGGCGACGGTGAACCGTCCGCCGACGAGCCACTCGCGTCCGTCGGACAGCGCCGCCTCGATGCTGCGCGCGCGGCCGCCGAAGAAGGCCTTGTAATCCGCGACCGCTTGCGCGACGCGGCGTTCCTCGGGTTCGACGCGCGTGTATCGGATCATGATCGCGAGCGGAAAGGTCAGCGTCGCATCGCTGCGATGCAGCCAGTTGCGCCATTCCCAATATTCATCCTCGTCGCGGCCGAGCGCGAGCGATGTCCCTTCGGCGATCCGTTCGCAGATCGCGGCGGATTCGGTCATCAGTCGTCCATCCTCGACCCAGCCGGGCACCGTCATCAGCGGATTGACCGCGCGGTAGTCGGGCTCGAACGCGCGCGGCGGGAATTTCAGCACGCGCAGGTCGATATCGATTCCGGCTTCCTCGGCCGCCCACAGGCAGCGGAGCGAGCGGGCGTCGGGGCAATGGTAGAGGACGGGAAGGGTCATGCGGCGACCTCCTTTGGCCGGTCGATATGGCGGCGATGTTCGCGCCAGGCGATGAACAGGCCCGACGCGACGATCAGGGGTGCGCCGATCCACGTCGTGTCGGCGGGCAGCGTGCCGAAGAAGAACCAGCCGCACGCGATCGACCAGAGCAGCGCCGAATAGTCCATCGGAATGACGACCGCGACCGGGGCGAGGCGGAGCGCGCCGGTCAGGCACATCTGCACCACCGCGCCCGAAATGCCGATCCCGATCAGGAGCATCCACTGATAACCGTCGTGCGGGGTGATGACGAAGGGCAGGGCGATCCCCAGCGGCAGCATCGACAGCAGGCTGAACCAGAAGACGATCGTGGTGGCGTTTTCGGTGCGGCCGAGATCGCGGATGGCAATCGTGATGAGCGCGGTCATGATCGCCCCGCCGAGCGCGATCAGCGTCCCCGCGCCGTGATCGCCCCCGAAACCACCCGAAAAACTGGCCACCGGGTTGAGGACGACGAGCACGCCAAGAAACCCGACGATCACCGCGCTCCATCTCTGCCAGCCGGTCGCCTCGCCGAGCAGCAGGGCGGCAAAGATCACGGCGAAGATCGGCACCGACAGGTTGATCGTCGTCGCCTCCGCCATCGGCAGCAGGATCATGCCGCCGAAGTTGCACGCCATGCCGATCAGGCCCATCGTCGCGCGCCGCGCATGCGCACCGATCCGCCGCGTCCTGAGCGAGCGTGCGCCGCCATGGGCACAGGCCCAGGCAAAGACGATGGGAATCACCAGCGCCTGGCGCCAGAACAGGCTTTCGAGGATGTGGATTCCCGATTCCGCGATCAGTTTGACCAGAACAAACATCAGCGAAAGGCTGGCCATTGCCGTCAGCCGTAGCGCGATGCCGCCCAGATAATTTTGCGGCGCGGCGGATGAGGGCGCGGAGTTCATGCCAGATTGCGCATATCAGGCCGGTCCGCGCGCGCAAGGCGTCATACCCCTTGCCCCGCTTCCTATATCCGGCTAGTGGCCCACTCCGGCCTAGGGGTATAGCTCAGTTGGTAGAGCATCGGTCTCCAAAACCGAGGGTCGTAGGTTCGAGTCCTACTGCCCCTGCCAGGACCGCGTCCCAGGACGTCCCAGAGACGCCCAAGGCGTCTCTAGAAAATCAAGAAAATCAGTGAGTTACGAGTAAGGGGTGTCCCAGGACGTCCCACCTGCTCCCCTTGCAGCTCGAGCCGATTGTTGACAGATTGTTGGTACCGGTCATCAGCTTGTTGGTATCAAACGGCACTGACGACCAACATTGGTGAGCCTAGGAATCGAACTCGCGACCTGTCGCGTAGGAAGGTACCAACATGCTTACCAACGTTGCTGTCAACGCCTTCAAGCCTGCCGAGAAGCCATACAAGAAGGCGGACGGTGGCGGATTGTTTCTCTTGGTGCAGCCGAACGGTTCGAAAATCTGGCGCTTTGCCTCCGCTTTGAAGGCAAACAGAAGTTCTTTCCGGCGGACCTTATCCCCAGACCACTCTACTTGCTGCACGGGCTTGGCGAAAGAAAATGAAACATCAGCTCGCGCTCGGGCTCGATCCATCCGTTGAACGGCAAAAGGAGCTGGAGGCGGGTATTGTCGAGAAGGGGGGCAGTTTCGAGGAAGTCGCGCGCGAATGGCTCCTGACCAGGACACTGGCGTGGGTCCCCAAATATGCAGCCCTCATTGTTCGTCGGCTTGAGAGCGATATTTTCCCGACTGTCGGCACGCTCGATATCGCGGAAATCACTCCGAGGCAGATGCTGGATGCCTTGCGGAAAATTGAGGCGCGCGGGTCGATAGAGATGGCCCGACGGATCAAGAACCACTGCAGCGAGATCTTCCGTTACGCTATTCCCGATGGACGCTGTGATACCGATCCGTGTCGCGACCTTGGACCGGCGATGATGAAGCCTGCACCAGTCAAGCGCCGCTCACGGATATCCGTAAAGGAGCTCCCGGATTTCTATGTGAAGCTCAATCCCGACGGAGGTGAGCGGCTCAGCCATCTTGCCTTGCGTTGGACGATGCTCACCATGGTCCGCACGCAGGAAACGCGATTTGCCGAATGGGACGAGTTCGAAAATCTCGATGGGCCCGAACCCGTGTGGCGCCTCTCGCCCGAGCGAATGAAAATGCGGTCAGAGCGCCTGGTTCCGCTGCCGCGGCAAGCGCTGGGCCTGCTCGACGAAATCCGCGATCTCAATGTGTATCGTGCCGCAGGTAATATGCGCTTGGGCCGTTATCTTTTCCCGGTGCCAATTGCGAAGACGCTGGTGATCAGCGAAAATCGAATGCTCGACATCATGTACCGGATGGGGCTTCGCGGAAAGGCTACCGTCCACGGCTTTCGCGACCTCGCAAGCGCAGTTCTCAACGAAACGGGCATGTTTGAAGCGGATTGGATCGAGCATCAGCTTGCTCACCAGCCACGGGGCGTTCGTGCAGCATACAACTCGGCGCGTTATCTCGCCCACCGGCGGCCGATGATGCAGTGGTGGGCTGACTTCCTCGATGCCGCAGAGGCAGGGAGCGGAGGCGGTGAAGGCTCATATGCGCGTTCATGGGATGCGCCACTACATGGGTCCAGCCGGGCCGCGCTCGCCGCCAAATTGACACGACATTCGTCATGCCCAGCCAATTGAATTGTGCCAAAGAAATCCAATTGAAGTAGTTGGTCAATTGCAATCGCAGGGCCCGACCCGTCATCCAATGGCTGCTTTCGCTATTTCCTACCAGAAGCGGACGGTCTCAAACCGGCCATTTGCAATTGGCGGGTCAAGGGCGGCTGGGCTTAACGCCGGAGGCGGTGCGCCCGCTTGACTGTGCGGCGACTATTCTGAACTCGAATGGGGCGGGGCCAGGGTTCCGTCCTTCATTCCGTTCGCCGTCCGACGCATTCCGGAGAGGCGGGTAGCGGGCCGATTTCGTGCGTCTGCCTTTTCGGGCGATGGGCCTAACCCAGTTAGCGAATCGCTTGTCGTTCAGTGTTGGCAGGACGGTGAACAAATAACGCGGTTTGCAGCTTCCGCCGGAGCGTATTGAGAAATACCTAGTAAAATATTGGATAATTTGCCAAGAATCTTCGCCGTTGCCATGTTTAAAGAATGCGGTATGTTCGGTTGCGATGAGGGCGCGGCCACGAGAAGCTGGCGCCCGTCAATCGGGCGAGAGGAGCCTCGAATGCCGCAAATGCCGATCGTCGCACCCCCCATCGGGCTGCGGACGAAATTGTTCTTCGGGATTGGATCGCTCGCGCAGGGCGCCAAGACGGTCGCCTACAGCGCGTATCTTCTAATCTTCTATAATCAGGTGATGGGCGTGCCGGCGGCACTGGTTTCGACCGCCCTGCTGGTCTCGCTCGTCATTGATGCGATCAGCAATCCGATCCTTGGCCAGATCAGCGACAACACGCGATCGCGTTGGGGTCGGCGCCATCCTTATATGTACGCCGCCGCCTTGCCAACGGCGCTGTTCTTTTGGGCGATGTTCAATCCGCCTGCCGGGCTGAGCCACGGCGCGATGTTCTGGTATATTCTGATCGTCTCGATGCTGGGCCGTGTGGCTATCAACCTGTACGAACTGCCATCGGCCGCGCTGACGCCAGAACTGACTGGCGACTATGACGAGCGGACCTCGCTCATGACCTGGCGCTATTTCTTTGGTTATGTCGGCGGGCTGGGGATCGGGACGCTGCTGTTCTTCGTCTTGCTGCAGCCGACGGCCGAATATCCCGTCGGGCAGCTCAATCCGGAAGGCTATCATCGCCTCGGGGTCATCGGCGCCATCCTGATCTTCGTATCGATCCTCGCCTGTTCGTACGGCACGCACGACCGGATTCGTTACGCCCGTCAGGCCGAAGACCGTCCCCCCCAGACGCTCGGCGCGCATATGCGCGAATTGTTCCAGACGCTTTCGCACCGCGGCTTCCTGGCGCTGCTGGCCTTCGGCGTGATGAAATATACCGCGGCTGGCATGTATGCCGCGATGGCGGTCTATTTCGGGACCTTCGTCTGGGAATTGTCGCCGACGAGCATGGGGCTTTTGACATTCGATGGCGTGGTCGCCGCGACGATCGCGCTGGTCATCGCGCCGCGACTGTCGAAAAGATATGGCAAGAAGCCCGTCGCCGTCGTTCTGGCGATCGTCGGGGTGACGATCAGCCTGACGCCGCTTGCCTTGCGCCAGCTTGGGCTCTTCCTGCCCAATGACCCGGAGTCGACGCTGGTCATTGTGCTCTTTGCCTTTGCGGCTTTCTATGGCGCGGCCACCGCGACATCGCAGATCATGACGAGCGCGATGATCGCGGATGTCGTCGAGGACAGTCTGCTCAAGACCGGGCGCCATTCGTCGGGCGTCTTCTTCGCCGCGTCATCCTTCATGCAGACCTGCACCGCCGGCTTTGGCGTGCTGGGGGCCGGACTGGTGCTCAGCGTCGCCGGGTTTCCGCAGGGCGCGAAACCCGGCGAAGTCCCGGCGGAAACCATCTCGACGCTGATCGCCATCTATCTGCCGGTAGCTGCGCTGCTGTGGTTCGTCGGGGTCTTCTTCCTGACTTTCTATCGCATCGATCGCGCCGCGCACGAGGCGAATCTTTCGCGGCTGGCGGCCGCGGGCCCGATCCAGGGAGAAGTCGAGGCCGCCGAGCCGGATTTCACGCTCGCGGATCGCTCAGCGCCAGCCCGTTAGGCCATCGATCGCGGAGGCGTGACGAGCGCCAGACAATTCATGCGAGCGCGGCCTGAAGCCGTGCCGAAAGGAGAGGGTGAACCTGTAATGCGACCTGCACATTTTCTATCGACGACGGCATGCGCCGCAATTGTGGTTTCCGCCTTCACCGCACAGGGCGCGCGGGCGAGCGAGGTCGACGAGCCGAGCGATGCCGAGATCATCGTCACCGGATCGCTGATCCGTGGCGAGCGCGAGGACGGTGCGATGCCGATCGACGTGATTTCTTCGGAAGATCTGGTGCGACAGGGGTCGCCGTCGGTCGTGGAACTATTGAAGTCGCTCCCCGTGGTCAGTGGGACATTGGGCGATTCAAACCAGTTCGACAGCCGCAGCCAGGGATCGGAAGGCATTGCAAGCATCAACCTGCGGGGCCTCGGGCCGTCGCGCACGCTTGTCCTGCTGAACAGCCGCCGGCTCGTCCGCGCGGGCAATGGTGTGCCCACCGTCGACATCAACCTGCTGCCGTTGGCGGCGATTGGCCGCATCGACATATTGAAGGACGGCGCGGCGGCAACCTATGGTTCCGATGCAATTGCCGGCGTCGCCAATTTCATCACCAACCGCCAGCTGTCCGGGCTGGTCGTCGGCGGCGATTACAAGTTCGTTTCCGGATCGAAGGGCGATTACACGCTCAGCGCCGCATTCGGGCACCGGGCTGATGGCCTTCGGGTGCTGGCGTCGTTCGGATATCAGAAGCGCTCGGAACTGATGGCCACCGACCGCGATTTCGCGGTTGGAAGCTATCAGGAAAATCCTGAAAACGGTTTCTCGACCGGTGGCAATCCCAGCGTCTTTCTGCCCGTGTTCGGAAACGGCGCGGCGGCGGGCACGGTGCGCGCGGATGTGGGCTGCGTTCCGCTGGGCGGGATCTTGCTGTCGTCGGGAGGCGTCGCCAACCAGCGCTGCGCGGGGCAGTACATCGGCTTCGACGCGCTGACCGATACCGAACGGCGCATGCAGGCCTATGTCGAGGTCGGGATCGATGTCACGCCCGATATAGAGTTCGAAGTGTCGGCGCTCTATGGATATAGCGAAGTTCCGCATATCCGCACTTCGCCGTCCTACCTCCTGCTGCAACGCCCGTCGGCGAGCGTGCTTCCGGCAAGCTTTGGCGCGAGCGCGGTGGCCGGCTGGTACGTCCCGGCGTCCAACCCGGGCTATCAGGCTTATGCCGCCGCCAACCCGGGCGCCTTGCCCGGCACGGTGTCTGGCATTCCCGTCGGCGGCGCGATCTTCCCCTATCTTCTGTACCGGCCATTTTACCTTGGCGGCAGTAACGGCTTTGATCCGTCGGGGTCGCGCAGCTCGGACAGCTTCCGCGTGTCCGCGGCGCTCAAGGGCAAGATCAGCGACGCGATCGATTTCGATGTCTCCGCAACCTACCATGATTACTCGCGGCAGGTGAACAGCTTCGATTTGATCGGAGACCGTGTTCAGCTCGCGCTGCGCGGGCTCGGCGGGCCGAATTGCAACCTGACCGGCGCCGCGCCGGGTGCCAATGGCTGTCTATATCTCAACCCGTTCAGCAACGCGGTTGCGGTCAACGCCGTAACGGGGGCGGTCAACCCGGGTTATAATTCAGCGGTCGCGAACAGCCCCGCGCTGGCCGCCTGGCTGTACGAGCAATCGCGTTCGCGCACTGACACCGGCCTGTTCGTGGTCGATGCCAGCGTCAGCGGCCGGAGCGGGATTTCATTGCCGGGCGGCGACCTGATGTTTGCCGTGGGCGCGCAATATCGCAAAGATCAATATAAAACGCGTCTTGGCCTGTTCAACAATCTCGACGGAACGCCGTGCCGCGATACGCCGATCAACGGGAACATGACGTGCACGCCCCAGTCGGGTGCGCTCGGTTTCCTGGGAAGCAATCGCGAGGCCAATCTGTCGGGCGACGTCTATGCGGTGTTCGCCGAGCTGCGCGCGCCGTTGCTCGATACGCTCGATCTGCAGGTCGCCGCGCGATACGAGGATTATGGCGGGAACATCGGGGCGACTTTCGATCCCAAGGCGACGCTGCGCTGGCAGGCAACCGACTGGCTGGCGTTCCGCGGATCGGTGGGCACCACCTTCCGTGGCCCGCCGCTGACGACGACAACCGACGGGTCCTCGGTGTCGCTGCAGGTGATTGGCAACGCATCGCGACCTGTCGAGGTTGTGGGCAACCCGGCGTTGGCGCCCGAGACCGCGACCAATTATTCGGCCGGCGCCGTTGTCACGACGGGCGGCTTCACCTTCAGCGCCGACTATTTCCGTTATGACATCGACGACCTGATCATCGCAGAGCCGGTTGCCGGCATGTCGAACGCGCTGTTCGGCGCGACCGGAAGCGCAAATTGCGGTAACCCCGCATATGCGGCCTTGCAGGCGCGGTTCACCTTCAACGGCGCATGCGGGATCAACAATGTCGCACGGCTGCGTACCTTTTACAAAAATGGCGCCGGCGTGTCGAATTCGGGGATCGATTTCATCGCGAATTATCGGTCCGACGACATGCTCGGCGGCCGTTTCGGGGCCGGGATCACAGCGACCTATGTCATCGCATTCGATGTTCAGGATGAACTGGTCGAGGGTGTTGTTGTCCAGCCCGCGTTCAATGCGGTGGGCAAGCTCAACTACCAGACCACCGCCTATCCGTTGCCGCGCTGGCGTGGGCAGGCCTTTGTCGAATATGGCACGGGGCCGGTCGATGCGCGCCTGACGCTCAATTATGTCCATCGTTACACCGACCAGCGGACGGCGCCGTTTGCACCGCGCACCGAACTGCCCGGGTCGCCGGTGATCGCCGACGGGAAGGTGATCGGGCGGCAGGTGACCGCCGATCTTTCGATACGGGTGAAGCTGCCCTTCGAAACCGACCTCAGCCTGACGGTCATCAATCTGACGGACAGGGACCCGAGCTTTGCTCGCCTCGATTACAACTATGACCCGTTCACCGGAAGCGCGCTGGGACGTCAGTGGAAGGTCGGATTGACGAAGCGGTTCTGATCGGTGGGCGGATCAGTCCGGATCGTGAAACAGGCCGTGGGCCAGGGTGGATGCATAGAGGCGGATCGCCTCGGCTCGGTCCTGGCCGTCTGCCCAGGGTTTGATGTCCACCGCGCTGTTCAGCATGGCCATCACGACCTGGCTCGCGATCAACGGGTCGATCGCGCGGATCGATCCTTCGCTGATCCCGTCGATCATCATGCCGGCAAAGCGCCGCGCCATCCGGTTCGATCGCGCCACGACGTCCGCCCTTGGTTCTGCGGGCAAGGTGGCGAGCGCCGTCGTTCGCAGCAGCGGGCCAAGGTCGGAAAACTGGACATCGATCAGGGTCGAGATGGCTGCCGAAAGGCGATCCCAATAGCTGCCTTCCGTGTCGAGCGCGCTTTGTTGCGCCCGCGACACCGTGTCATAGCTGCGCGCGAAGCATTCGAGGACCAGATCGTCCTTTGCATCGAGGTGGTGATAGAAGCTGCCCTTCGTCACCTTCAGCTCGGATGCGATCCGATCGACCGACGCGCCGCGATAGCCGCGCTCGTTGATCAACCGCGTTGCTGCACGCAGATAGGCCTCGCGGTCGAGGTCGCCGCCCTCTTCACGGACGGTCAGGCCGATGTCGAGAATATGCGGTTCGAAGCGCGTCCCGGCAGGTGCGATGCCGCGGTCGAAGATCTCGAGCATACGCGCTTCGAGCCTGCCAAATTCGCGTTCCGAATAGAGGCTCTGCCAGGCCGGGAGCCAGAAACTGTTCTGGAGCAGGAAATGCGCACGGACGCTGTTCAGCGAGCGATGCGCAAGCGAGTCCGTCGGACCGAAATATTCGCGAACCCGGCGAAAGATATCGTTGTAGCGCGCCGTCAATTCGGACCGGTGCGGTTCATCCAGCGCGCGCAATTCGGACAGGACGGTGACCGGTCTTACCCGACCTTCGCGCAGGCCGATCCGGTAGTCGATGGTCCGCGACAAATGGCGGGCGACACGGCTGCGGGGGTCCGGATAGGCGCCCGCGTCGGCGACCTGCGCTTCGATGCGGCCAAGCGAATAGTCATAGGCGGCAGCGACCAGCAACTCCTTGCGCTTGAAATAATAGGCAATGCTGTTCTGGTTCATGTCCACCAGCCGCGCGACCTCGGCAAAGGTCGTGCCCTTGATACCGCGTTCGTTAATCAATGTACTTGCGGCGTCGATGATGCGGTCGCTCCGTTCGGAGAAACGATCGGTGGTGTCGGTGGATGTTACTGCAGGTGCGGTCATTCCCTATCCCTAACAACTCGCGGCGACGACGTCATCCGCTTCCGTCGTCGTTCCCCATTCCCGTCATACCCATTCCACCATTTTATTTGAGGAGATAATTTATGACATCATCATCCCACGACTTCACCGGCAAGGTCGTCATCGTCACCGGTGCCGGATCCGGCATCGGTCGCCAAAGCGCGATCGACTTCGCTCGTGCGGGGGCAAGCGTCGTTGCGGTCGATGTGACCGATCAGGTTCAGGTCACGGTTGACGCGATCCAGGCGGACGGCGGAACGGCGGTGGCACGCATCGGCGACGCCGGCCGGGAGGAAGATGTCGCCGCAGCGGTTGCGGAAGCGACCGAAAAATTCGGCGGACTCGACGTCTTCTTTGCCAATGCCGGCATCACCGGCGGGCGGCTCGGCTATTCCGACGGAACTCCCGATAACTGGCTTGAAGTGCTGCGCGTCAATCTCGTCGGCCCTTTCCTCGCGGTGAAGCATGCTGCGCCCGAAATGCGCAAGCGCGGTGCCGGCTCCATCATCTGCACTGCGTCGGTCGCGGGGCTGCGTGCCGGTGCCGGGCCCGCCGCCTATTCAGCGTCGAAGGCGGGCGTCGTCAATCTCGTCAAAACCGCCGCGCTCGAACTCAGCGGCACCGGTATCCGTGTCAATGCCATATGTCCGGGTCTGGTCCGTACCGGCATGACGCAGCCGGCCTATGAGTATGCGAAGGCGATCGGGCACGAAGACAAGATCGGCTTTAACGCGCCGAGCCGCCGGGGCGGGGAGCCCGAAGAGATCGCCGCCATGGTGCTGTTCCTGGCCTCATCCGGCGCGGCCTTTGTCAACGGTCAGGCGATCGCCGTCGATGGCGGCTTGTCCGCACTCCATCCGACGAGTCCGCGCCCTGCGGCGCCCGCTCAGGCTGCAGCCTGATAAGGGGTGGGGATCCTTTGGGGGCGGCATGCCTTCTCTCTCGCATGCTGCCTCTCCGGGGTTCGCGATCCTTGGCCCCGTCCCGTAGGACGGGGTCATTTTTTCTCAACGAATGAAGTCGTAAGCGGCCTGTCGCAGCAGCTGCCTGACGGGCTGCGCGCCGGTCGGGAGAAGCTGCGTCATGAAGATCGCGTGCAGCCGTTCGATCGGATCGACGAAAAAGGCCGTTGAATAGATGCCGCTCCAGTAAAAATCGCCGACAGAGCCGGGCAGGCCGGTCGCTTCGGGATTGAGGGTGACGGCGAAGCCCAGACCAAAGCCGGTACCGGCCGCGCCGGTTTCCGGAAAGGCGAACGGACTCATTGACGCGAGGTCGCGTCCGTCCGGCAACTGGTTGCGCGTCATCGCGGCGATGCTGTCGGTCGACAGGATGCTGGTTTTACCCACGCTGCCGCCGTTCACGAGCATCGTGCAGAAGCGGTGATAATCGTCGACCGTCGAGAGCAGGCCGCCGCCGCCGGATGCAAACGCCGGTGTCTGGCGCCAGCGGCTGGTGTCGGCTGGTTCGGCCAGAACGCGGCCCGCGGTCGGGTGATGAAACCAGGCGTCGGTCAGGCGCGCGCTCTTGTCATCGGGGCAATGAAATCCGGTGTCCACCATGCCGAGCGGCTCGAAGATTCGATCGGCAAATACGTCGCCGAGCGGGCGTCCCTCAATTCGTTCGACGACAACGCCCAGCACATCGGTCGAAACCGAATAATTCCAGCGACCGCCCGGTTCGAATTCGAGCGGCAGGCCCCGCAGTGCTTCGATGAAGCCATCGGCATCGCGGTCGGATCCGGGGGCGAGAATGGCGGCAGCGCGATAAGCGGCATCCACCGGCGTCCGGTTCAAAAAGCCGTAGGTCAGTCCCGACGTGTGGCGCAGCAGGTCGATCATCCGCATCGGTGCGCAAGGCGCGGTCCGGAAGCCACTATCGCCTTCGCTTTGGAAGCGCACAAGTCCTTCGAATTCGGGGATGACAGCCGAGACGGGATCGTCAAGCCGCACGCGTCCTTCTTCGACGAGCATCATGAAAGCCGTCGCGGTGACGGGTTTGGTCATCGATGCGATCCGGAAGAGGGCGTCGTCGCTCAGTGGTGTCCCGTCGGCGCGTGCGGCGCCATGAACGGACCGGTGCAGAACCTCGCCGTCCCGAGCGATCAGAATCTGTGCGTGGGGCAGGCGACCGCTGGCAATAAAATCCTGCTCGACCCGGGCGCTGAGTCTCTCGCTTGCGGCAGCAATTCTGTCTCTTGTCATCACCATACCGAATCCTTTAAATATTCTCCATGGATTTGACTGGCTGCCATCGAATCGCGATATATACAACAATTTGTTTACGATTTTGAACCGTTTCGCCTTTGAATTTGGATACCAAAAAAATGAATCATGCTAAAGCTCGGGCCGAAAACGGCTGGCCTCATATGTCGGTGACAGAGGTGGAGGCGCAGCTTTGCCGCGCGGGGCGGTTTGAGGTCGAGGACCAGGTCATCGACGGCATCCCGACCCGCGTCTGGAAAAATGCGGTTCCCGACATGGCCGCGGTCGTCCGGCACGCCGGCACGCATGGCGAAGGCGTTTTCCTGATTCTGGATGACGAACGCCTGTCCTACGTCGACTTCGCCCGAGCGGTCGCGGCGCTGGCATCCGAATTGGTCGGGCTGGGAGTCGAAAAAGGGGACCGCGTTGCTGTCGCGATGCGAAACCTGCCCGAATGGCCCGTGTGCTTCTTTGCCGCAGCATCGATCGGGGCGATTGCGGTTCCGCTGAATGCCTGGTGGACGGGGGCCGAACTGGAGTTTGCGCTGCGCGATTCCGGTGCGCGCATTGTGCTGTGTGATGCGCCACGCGCGGCAGCGATCGAGCCGTTCCGTTGCGGGCTTCCGATGTTGGAGCATGTCATCGTCGCGCGCGATGATGCGGGTGGTGCAGGCTCGCTTGAACGGCGGATTGGTGCGGTCGGAGATTATGGCCGCCTTCCGGTGGGCCCGATTCCCGATGTGTCGCTGGCTCCCGACGAGGATGTCGCCATTTTCTATACCAGCGGCACGACGGGTGCTCCCAAGGGAGCCGTTGCGACGCACCGCAATCTCCTCAGTAACATCCTCTCGACCGCATATGCTTCCGCACGGACCATATTGCGGCGCGGGCAGGCGCTTCCCGCGCCGCGGCGGCGGACTGCGCTCCACGTCATTCCCTTTTTCCATGTCACGGGCTTCAGTGCACGATTGCTCGGCGCGATGTTTTCGGGGGACACATTGGTGCTGATGCACAAATGGGACACCGAGCGCGCCTTTGCGCTGATCGAGCGCGAGGGGATCGACAGCGCGGGCGGTGTGCCCACGATCGCCTGGCAGTTGATCGAGCACCCGGCGCGCGCCCGATATGACCTCAGTTCGCTCGACCTCATAAGCTATGGCGGCGCACCCGCGGCGCCCGAGCTGGCACGGCGCATCGCGACTGAGTTCGGAGCGGCTCCGGGGGTCGGTTGGGGCATGACCGAGACCTGCGGGACGGTGACCAACCATTCGGGGGAGGATTATCTGGCACGGCCCGATAGTTGCGGGCCGGCGGTAGCCGTAGCCGAACTGAAGATTGCGGGCGACGACGGCGCGGCGCTGCCAACCGGCACGGTCGGCGAGCTTTGGGCGCGCGGACCGATGGTGGTGCGACGTTACTGGAACCGCCCTGACGCGACGACAGCGACCTTTGTCGACGGCTGGGTCCGCACCGGCGACATCGCGCGGCTTGATGAAGAGGGTTTCTGCTACATCGTCGACCGGGCGAAGGACGTCATCATCCGCGGCGGAGAGAATATTTATTCGTCGGAGGTCGAGAATGTCCTGTTCGAATTTCCCGGCGTCACCGACGCGGCATTGATCGGCCTGCCGGACCGGGTGCTTGGTGAGGTGCCTGCAGCGGTTGTCCATCTGGCGGCCGATGCGACCGGCGATGAGGAGGTACTTCGCCAATGGGTCCGGGACCATTTGGCGGCGTTCAAGGTACCCGTCGCGATTCGCTTTTCGGACGAAACGCTGCCGCGTAACGCCAATGGCAAGATACTGAAGCCCGAACTCCGCCGCTTTTTCGACGACTATAGCATATCATCGACGCCGCTATGAGCGGCGTGGACGAGGCGCCGCACGAGGCGGTTGCGGGCGGCAGCTTCATCGAGCGCAACCTGCGGCGCAATATGGTCGCGCATTTTGTGCATGGGACATTGGGCCTGACCGGCTTCCGGCTCATCTACACCCCGACCTTTTTGCCCGCCTATATGCAGTTGATCACCGGGTCCGCGGCACTGGTCGGATTGGGCCAGTCGCTTCTGCAACTCGGGGCGACGCTTTCGCCGGTTCTCGGTGCATCACGGATCGAACATCGCGCGCGGCTGCTTCCCTATGCCGTGCGGACGGGGTCGATGATGCGCCTTCAGATCCTGGGGCTTGCGTTTGCAGGATGGATGCTGGGTGGGCCCGCGCTGGTGGCGGTAACTTTGGTGCTGCTTTTCCTGCTCGGCTTCTTCACCGGCAGCCAGCGCGTTGCGTTCCAGATGCTGATGGCCAAGGTCATTCCGGTCGGCAAGCGCGGACGCCTTCAGGGCTGGCGGAACTTTGCGGGCGGCTGCATCGCGGCGATGCTATCGCTCGGCGCTGGCTATTATCTGATCGAGGCTCAGTTTCTGGGCAATGGCTATGCCTCGACTTTCTTTCTCGCCTTTCTGCTGACCAGCATCGGTCTCTGGTTTCTGCGCGCCCTGATGCGCGAACCTGATGGTGCGGGGGCTCCGATGCGCAGCCTTGGCGAGCGGCTGCGCACCTTTCCTCTCTTGCTTTCCCATAGCGATTACCGCGCGCTGCTGACCGTCCAGGCGTTGGTGGCGTCGGCGCGCATGAGTGGTCCATTCTATATCCTCTATGTTGGCCAGGAGCGCGGTCTCGGCGGGGCGCTCGTCGGATCATTGTCGTTCGCTTTCCTTGTATCGGACACATTGTCGAACCTGCTGTGGGGCTATTTGGGCGACCGTCGCGGCTTTCGGCAGCCGTTGTTGGCGTCGGTTCTTTTGTCGCTGGCGTCGATTCTCGGACTTCTCTTCGCACCGTCCGATTGGGCGCTTCTGTCCTTCTGCGGATTCGGCGCCGCCGCTGCGGGATATATGATGAGCGCATCGACGATCGTGCTCGAGATTGGCGCGCCGGAGGATGTTCCGATGCGGCTGGCTCTGTCGACCACAGTCGAAGGAGCGCTCGCCGCTGTGGGGCCGATCATTGGCGGACTGATCGTCTGGATCGCCGGATATTCCTGGCTCTTTGGCCTGTCCGCCATTTTCTTCGCATTGGCTGCGCTTGCGGTGCTGCGCATGCCGGTTCGCGTCGCAAGGCTGGTCATATAAAATTATTGGTACTTATCTTGTATCGCTTAAATTGAGCATTTATTGAATAATTAAAGAATCAGGTATGGATGAGAGGATTGGAATGATGGCGACACAGGCTAACGTCAACAAAGAAGCGCTGCTGGCGAAATATGTCGCGGAGCGCGACAAGCGGCTCCGCGCCGATGGCGTTGACCAGTATCTCCGCCTGGAAGGGCAACTCGCGCACTACAAGGCGGACCCTTATGCGGAACCGATCGATCGCGACCCCGTCACCGACCACGTGACCTTTGCCTTCATCGGCGGCGGCTTTGCCGGCCTCGCCACCGGGGCTCGTCTGGCAGAGGTCGGCATCACCGACGTTCGGATCATTGAAAAGGGCGGCGATTTCGGCGGCACCTGGTACTGGAACCGCTATCCCGGCGCACAGTGCGACACGGCGTCGATGATCTATATGCCGCTGCTCGAGGAAACCGGGCACATGCCCAGCGAGAAATACGCCCATGCGCCCGAAATCCTGGCGCATTGCCAGCGTATTGCGCGGCAATATGGCCTGTATGAAAAGGCGCTGCTGCAGACCGAGGTCACCGGAGCACGTTGGGACGATGCGAACTCGCGCTGGGTTATCACCACCAACCGCGGCGACCATTTCACGGCAAGCTATATCGGGCTTGGCACCGGGCCGCTCCATATTCCCAAGCTTCCCGGCATTCCGGGTATCGAGACGTTCAAGGGGCACAGCTTCCACACCAGCCGCTGGGACTATGACTATACCGGTGGCGATCCGGCCGGCGGGCTGATGGAAAAGCTCGCTGACAAGCGGGTTGCGATCATCGGCACCGGGGCAACTTCCGTTCAGGCCGTCCCGCATCTCGCGCGCGCCGCAGGTGAACTCTATGTCGTTCAGCGCACGCCGTCGTCGGTCGATGTGCGCAACAATGGCCCGATCGACCCCGAATGGTTTGCCGGAATCGCGACCGAGGGCTGGCAACGGCGGTGGCTGGAAAATTTCACCGACAATCAGGCTGGCGGCAATCCGGACGAGGATCTGGTGCAGGATGGCTGGACCGAGATTTCGGCCCGCATTCGCCAGAAGCTTGCGGGGCTGCCGCGTGAGAAGATGAGCTGGGATGCCATCATCGCGGCCTATGAAGATTCCGATTTCGAGAAGATGGAAGAAATCCGCGCGCGCGTGGACGAGATCGTCGACGACGGTGAGACTGCACAACTGCTGAAGGCCTGGTACCGCCAGATGTGCAAACGCCCGTGCTTCCACGACAGCTATCTTCAGGCTTTCAACGAGCCGTCCACGCGGCTTATCGACACCGACGGCAAGGGCGTCGAACGGATCACCGAGCGCGGGTTCGTTGTTGCCGGCACGGAGTATGAGGTCGATTGCATCATCTATGCGTCGGGCTTCGAGGTCGGCTCAAGCTATGAAAGGAGGGCCGGTTTCGATCTGGAGGGACGTGACGGGCGCAAGCTGTCGGAAGAGTGGGCGGAAGGCATGCGCTCGCTGCACGGCGTCCATGCCCATGGCTTCCCGAATGCGTTTTTCGTCCAGCCGGTTCAGGGCGCCAATCTGATCTCGAACATCCCCCACAATCTGACCGATATCGCCCGGACGATTGCTGCGGTCGTCGGCAAGGCCGAACGTGATGGCGCGCGCAAAGTCGAAGTGAGCCGTGAAGCCCAGGATAGCTGGATCGACATGCTGTTGCAGGGACCCGGTCGCATGCGTCGGGCACCCGATTGCACGCCCGGATATTACAACAACGAGGGTCAGGAACCGACACCAGCCATGCGGCTATCCATCGGCTATCCCGCTGGCCCGAGCGCCTATTTCAAATTCATCGAAAACTGGCGTTCGTCGGGCGAGTTCGAGGGGCTGCAGTTCGAACGCTAGGGGCCGGCAATTGTGTCCGGTGTCCGCTTCTTTGGGCCTCCGGCCGGAAGCGGACAGACCGCAACCGGCCAGCAGCGGCTGTCGGCAAAGGGCAATACTCGGCTCGCTGGGGGCTACCAATAAGTCGTCCATAAACTCAGCAAGTGGCGGAAGGTGGCCTAGGAAGAGCGGCCGCGCGCGAAAGCGTTACTTATTCCAAGATGGTCTGATATCATTGATATATAAAGAATAAATACGAAGCAGTCCCACTGCAGCTCAAGGTTCGATTACTAAATTTCGATGATGGCAGGGTGAATTTATCTTTTAAAATTAGGTATTTATCTGATAAATATGAGTCCTGCTGCCCCTGCCAGGCCGTCTCATAACGTTCCAACGGGTCCGGACGGGTCCCGTGCCCGACGTTCGAAAATCCATGAAAAGCCTGTCCCGGAAGGTTCCGGATCGTCGCAAGGCGTTCCGGGCCCGTATCGGGTATCTCCTCCGATCAAGCACAGGGCACATTGCCCCTGGCGGGGCGCGACGCCCGGACTGCTACACCCGTCAGCTAGACTTGCCGACCATATCGTCACAACTCATCTGGCTCGACCGCAAGGAGCGTTCCATATCGGCACGCGCAAGCCGGTACCCGTGCAAAGTGAATTGATATGGCCACGTTTGACCTTCCGCTTCGCGAAGAACAGCAATTGCTGTGCGACAGCGTTCAGCGCTTCCTGGCCGACAAGGGGCGACCTTCGTGGCGTGATCTGGCCGATACGCTGGGCCTTGCCGGCCTCGCGCTGCCGGAGGCGGTCGGCGGCTTTGGTGGCGGGCCGACTGACATCGCGATCGTGATGGCTGCGCTGGGCCCGGCGCTGGCGGGTGCCGACTGGCTGTCGCACGCCGCAAGTCTAGCTGACGGGTGTAGCAGTCCGGGCGTCGCGCCCCGCCAGGGGCAATGTGCCCTGTGCTTGATCGGAGGAGATACCCGATACGGGCCCGGAACGCCTTGCGACGATCCGGAACCTTCCGGGACAG
>NZ_DATMST010000221.1:0-5070 GCF_035565275.1 Sphingopyxis sp. | reverse complement strand
CCGCGCAGGCGCGCGCGACCGTGTGGGACAGCGTCGAAAGCGTATCGCGCGCGGTTGCGGCGCTCTATCCCGACGCGCGGCTCGACGCGGCGGGCGACAAGACGCTGGTGGTCAGGGTCGAGCGGCAGGACCTCGACGAGCTTGTCGGCAATTTGCTCGAAAATGCCGCCAAATATGGCGGAGGTAGCGTGTTCGTGACCGTTCAGCGCGACGGGAATATGGCGGAAATACTGGTCGAAGACGACGGTTCCGGCATTTCGCCGGACGACCGCGTTCGCGTCATCGATCGCGGCGTCCGGCTCGACAGCGGCAAGCCTGGTACAGGACTGGGCCTCGCGATCGTGCGCGACGTTGCCGAAATCTATGGCGGCAGCCTTGCGCTGGAGGAGAGCGAAGATCTGGGCGGTGTAATGGTGCGGCTGCGGTTGCCGGCGGGTTAAACCGTGTCACTCGCTCGCGGGGGCGGCTGGCTCCGCCAGCTGCTTGTCTTTAATCTCGCCGACGAACGTCAGCTTGCCGAGTGGAGGACGCGTCGCCATTGATTTCGCAAGCGCGAGCAGATTCTGCTGACCGTTGATCGCGCAATAGGCGGTCGACCATATATCGACATTCGGACCCTCGCGGCGGTGCGTGGCCGGGCATCGCGATTGCAGCACATCGAACGAGTTGATGATGCCGTTGGCAGGGGTGCGCGCCAACAGCAGATAATCGCTTCCCGGCCGCGTCCCCGATTGCAGCACCCAAAGCTCGACCGGCTTGTTGGCTATGCGGGTCTTTCCGATTTCGACGAAGAAGGAATAGCGATATCCGCTTTCGTCCAGCCGGTCGCGCGAATGGGACCTGCTCTCGACGATCGCACAATGCATGACGCCATAGTTTTGCAACCGAAGCCATTCGGGGTCGTCGTCGGGCAGGCCGTTGCGCTTCAGTGTCCAGTCGCCCCTCGCGACCCGGCTCATGCAGCCGAAGCCGTCGTCATCGCTGAAATGCTCGGGGACCAGATTATCCTTATAGCCGTAAAGCGGCACATCCGAGTGGACGAGTTCGTCGTCGAAGGCGGCGTCTTCCGTGTCCGTCTGCGCTTGCGCCCACGGCGCTGTGAGCAGCAGGGCTGTCAAACAGCCCCGATCGAAACGCCGTGCTCTTCATCGGTCCCCCTAGGCCGCAGTTACTTCCAGTCCGCGCTGCACTGCAGGTCGCGACAGGCCTGCGTCCAGCCAGCGCTTCAGATGGCCGAAGCGTTCGAACCCGACGATTTCGGCGGCGTCGTAGAAACCGATCAGGTTGCGCACCCACCCGAGCAGCGAAATGTCGGCGATGCTGTAGTCGATGCCCATCACCCATTCGCGCGTCGTCAGCCGTTCGTCGAGGACGCCGAGCAACCGCGCCGATTCGGCCGCGTAGCGGTCGCGCGGGCGCTTGTCTTCATAGTCGCGGCCGGCGAATTTGTGGAAGAAGCCGAGCTGGCCAAACATCGGTCCGACACCGCCCATCTGCCACATCACCCACTGGATTGTCTCGTAGCGCTGATTCGGATCGGCGGGAAGAAAGCTTCCGCTCTTGTCGGCGAGATAGATCAGGATTGCGCCCGATTCGAACAGCGCGAGCGGCTGCCCGCTCGGTCCCGCGGGATCGTAGATTGCGGGAATCTTGCCATTGGGGTTGAGCGCGAGGAAGGCCGGATCGTGGCTTTCGTTCGCCATGATGTCGATCCGGTGCGGTTCGTAGGCGAGCCCCGTTTCCTCAAGCATGATCCCCACCTTGACACCGTTCGGCGTCGGCGCGGAGAAAAGCTGGATCCGGTCGGGATATTGCGCCGGCCAGCGCGCGAAGATCGGATGGTCAAGGCTCATGCGTCCTGCTCCCGTTTGGCCTGCTGATGGTGGCGGATCACTTCGTCGATGATGAAGCGGAGGAATTTTTCGGTGAAATCGGGGTCGAGGTCGGCGTCGCGGGCGAGGTTGCGCAGCCGTTCGATCTGGCGCTCCTCGCGGTTGGGGTCGGCGGGAGGCAGGCCGTCGCGCGCCTTGAGTTCGCCGACCGCCTTGGTCACCTTGAACCGTTCGGCGAGCATATAGACGAGCGCGGCGTCAATGTTGTCGATGCTCTGGCGATAGCGGCTCAGTTGGTCGTCCATGGGTTCGCGGCTCCTGTCTTGCCCGGAACGCTTGGCACTCGCCGGGGGCTGCTGGCAAGCCGAAAGTCGTTGCAAAATCGTGACTGCGGCGCCAAGGCTCGCCGCGTCATGACTGCCGAGATACACCTCCTCCACGGCGACCGTCCGCCTTCGCTTGACCCGATGATGGCGCTCGTCGCCGCCGACATGAACGAGGTGAATTCGGTCATTCTCGACCGGATGCAGTCCGAAGTGCCACTGATCCCCGAACTCGCGGGTCACCTGATCGCGGGCGGCGGCAAGCGGATGCGCCCGATGCTGACGCTCGCGTGCGGCAAGCTGCTCGATTATCCGGGCCGCCGCCATTGCAAGCTCGCCGCCGCGGTCGAGTTCATCCACACCGCGACCCTGCTCCACGACGATGTCGTCGACAAATCGGATCTCCGCCGCGGCCGCAAGACCGCGAACCTCATCTGGGGCAACAGCGCTTCGGTGCTCGTCGGCGACTTCCTGTTCAGCCGGGCTTTCGAGGTGATGGTCGAGGACGGCTCGCTAAAGGTGCTCAAGATCCTGTCGCGCGCCTCGGCGGTGATCGCGGAGGGTGAGGTCAACCAGCTTTCGGCGCAGCGCCGGATCGAGACGAGCGAGGACCAGTATCTCGCGATCATCAACGCCAAGACCGCCGAGCTCTTCGCCGCAGCGTGCAAGATCGCCGCGGTCGTTGCCGAACACGACGACGCGACCGAAGCCGCGCTCGACGCCTATGGCCGCAACCTCGGCATCGCGTTCCAGCTCGTCGACGACGCGATCGACTATGTCTCGGACGAGGAAACGATGGGGAAGGGCGTCGGCGACGACTTTCGCGATGGCAAGGTCACCTTGCCTGTCATCCTCGCCTATGCGCGCGGCAGTGCCGAAGAGCGCGAGTTCTGGAAACAGGCGATCACCGGCCACAGGACCTCGGACGAGGATCTTGCCCATGCGACCTCGCTGCTTCGCAAACATGACACGATCACCGACACGCTCGCGCGGGCACGCCATTACGGCCAGCGCGCGGTCGATGCGATAGGCGGTTTCCGTGCCAGCCAGGCGAAGTCGGCGCTGACCGAGGCGGTCGCCTTCGCGGTCGCGCGCGCCTATTGAGGCCGCGATGGCGATGATGGGCCCTGCGGCGGAAAGCCCCGATGCCTATATCGCCGCGCTTTCGGGCTGGCAGCGCGAACGCGCCGAAATGATGCGCGGCGTAATCATGGCCTCCGCGTCCTTCGTCGAGGTGATCAAATGGACCAACCTCGTCTTCATGGCGAACGGCCCGTGCATATTGATCCGCGCCGAGGAGCACCGCGTGCTGCTCGGTTTCTGGCGCGGCAAACGGCTGCGCGAGCTGGAACCGCGCATCAGAGCGAGCGGGAAATATGAGCTTGGCAATCTGGTAATGGCCCAAGCGACCGAGGTGACGCCCGAGCAGATTGCGCGCCTTGCGGACGCGGCTTGTCGCCTGAACGCCGAACTGGGCAATCCCGCGGCGCGAACCTGATGCAGCCGCTTCCGATCGATGCCGTGCTGCCCCACATCATGGCAGCCCTGATACTGAAACCCAACGCTGTGGTCATTGCGCCGCCGGGCGCCGGCAAGACAACGCGCGTCGCCCCTGCGATCCTCGATCAGCCGTGGTGCAGTGGCGCGGTATGGCTGCTCTCGCCGCGCCGCCTCGCCGCACGCGGCGCGGCCGAACGCATCGCCGATGAAATGGGCGAGGCAGTCGGCGGCAAGGTCGGTTATGCGACGCGGCTCGACAGCAAGCAGTCCCCGGCAACCCGGCTTCTCGTGATGACGCCGGGCCTGTTTCGCAACCGTATCCTCGCTGACCCCGAACTCGTCGGCGTGTCTGCCGTGTTGTTCGATGAGGCCCACGAACGCAGCCTCGACGGCGATTTCGCGCTCGCGCTCGCCATCGACGCACAGCAGGGCCTGCGTGACGACCTTCGTCTCGTCGCCATGTCAGCGACGCTCGACGGCGCGCGTTTCGGGGCTTTGCTCGGCAATGCGCCGGTGGTGAAGAGCGAAGGCAAAATCTGGCCGCTCGACCTCCGCCATATCGGCCGCCGCGCCGAGGATCGGCTGGAAGTGTCGGTGTTGGGAGCGGTCCGGCAGGCGCTGGCTGACGAACCGGCGGGCGACATGCTCGCTTTCCTTCCCGGCGCGGCGGACATCGAACGTGCCGCGGCCGCGGTCGAGGAGGCACGCCTGCCGCTCGTCGTGCACCGGCTACATGGGCAAATAGATCCCGCGCTGCAGCGCAAGGCACTCGTTCGTGATCCCGAAGGGCGGCGCAAGCTGATCCTCGCGACGAGCATCGCCGAGACCAGCCTGACGATCGACGGTGTGCGCATCGCGATCGATGCGGGCCTGTCGCGGCGTCCACGCTTCGACAAGGCGGCAGGCATCGCACGCCTCGTCACCGAACGCGCAAGTCAGGCGTCGGCGACGCAGCGCGCGGGGCGTGCCGCGCGACAGGGCCCCGGCGTGGCCTATCGATTGTGGGAAGCCGCAGCGACGGCGGGGATGCCGCCATTTGATCCGCCCGAGATTCACGAGAATGATCTGATGCCGGTGGTGCTCGACTGTGCCAGCTGGGGCATCGTCGATCCGCGCCAGCTGGGCTGGCTCGATCCGCCATTGCCCGCCGCGATTGCGGAAGCGAAGACGCGGCTGCAGGCGATCGGCGCGCTGACCGGCGATGGCCGGATCACTGCGCATGGCAAGGCGCTCGCCGCAATCCCCTTGCCCGTGCCTCTCGCGCATATGTTGCTGGACGCCGCATGTGCGGACGAGGCCGAAATGGCAGGGCGGCTCGCTGTGTTGCTGACCGAACCCGGGCTAGGCGGGCGCGGCGTCGACGTCGAAGCGCGGCTCGGGCGCTGGCGCGGGCAAAAGGGCGACCGGTCGGAGGG
>NZ_DATMST010000220.1:0-25800 GCF_035565275.1 Sphingopyxis sp. | reverse complement strand
GTCGCGCTGGCGGAACTCGGCGCGATCGACACCGGCGCGCTGTCGCCGCGCGCCGCGCGCGACCATGCCGTGGCGCGCTACGTCTACGAGACGCTGGGCGATCTTTTGGGACGCTACGGCTATGTCGACGGCAATTTGCGCCCGAGCCCCTACGTCGTCAGCCAGATGAATGGCGCCTATTACTGGCTGCCCGACTTCATCGGCAGCCGCCACCCGATCGAGACAAGGGCCGACGTCGAGGCGTGGCTCCAGCGCCTCGCGGCCCTCGCGGTCGCGCTCGATCAGGAGAGCGAACGCATCCGCCACGATGCCGGTATCGGCGTGATTCCGCCCGACTTCGTGATCGCCCGCACCATTGCGCAGATCAAGGGGCTGCGCGATGGCGATCCGCTCGGATCGGCGCTGATCGCGCCGGCGCTCAAGCGCATCCGCGAGAAAGGGCTGGGCGATCCGGCCGCCCGCGCGCGCGAAATTTTCCGTTCGGCTATCCAGCCCGCGCTCAGCCGCCAGATCGACGCGCTCGAAGCGCTTGCGCCGCAAGCCGACGACCGCGCCGGGGTCTGGAAGCTGCCCGACGGCGACGCCTATTACGCCGCGGCGGTGCGTTCGAACACGACGGTCGATACTCCGCCCGGCGAGCTGCACCGCATCGGGCTCGATCAATGCCGTGAACTCACTGCCGAGATCGACTTGCTCCTGAAAGCGCAAGGCCTGAGCAAGGGCAGCGTCATCGCCCGCGTATCGGCGCTCAACAAGGACGACCGTTTCCGTGTTTCCGCCGACGATGCAGGGCGCGAAAAGCTGCTTGCGCTGGCGAACGAGCAGCTCGCGGCGATCAAGGCGCTTTTGCCCGGCGCGTTCGGGATCACATCCGTCAATCCGATCGCCGTGCGCCGCATTCCGGCGGCGATCGAGGCGGGCGCGCCCGGCGCCTTCTATTCCGAAGGCGCGCCGGGCGAGCCGGGCGTCTATTCGCTCAACCTCAAGAATCCGGGCGAGCATGTGACGTGGCGTCTGCCGACCCTGACGCACCATGAAGGCATTCCCGGCCATCATTTCCAGTACAGCGTGCTCGGCAAGGCGCCGGCGCTGCCGCTGTTCCGGCGCATCGTGCGTTTTTCGGCCTATACCGAGGGTTGGGCGCTCTATGCGCAACAGGTCGCCGACGAACTCGGCATCTACAGCGAGGATCCGTTCGGGCGGATCGGCTATCTCCAGTCGGAACTGTTCCGGG
This sequence comes from Sphingopyxis sp., assembly GCF_035565275.1. Lineage (GTDB taxonomy): Bacteria > Pseudomonadota > Alphaproteobacteria > Sphingomonadales > Sphingomonadaceae > Sphingopyxis. Next base: position 24,566 of record NZ_DATMST010000220.1, on the reverse strand, counting down.
CGGCGCGCATCGTCGTCGATACCGGGCTTCACCATCATCGCTGGACGAAGGCCGAGGCGGTGGCGTGGATGGTCGAAAACGCAGGCGAACAGCCCGAGGCCACCGATCGCGAGGTCACCCGCTACGCCGTCTATCCGGGGCAGGCGTGCAGCTTCAAGGTCGGCGCCAACGCGATCCATGCCGCGCGTGAACGCGCCCGCGCCGCGAAGGGCGCAGCATTCGACGTGCGCGAGTTCCACGATCTGGTGCTGACCTCGGGGCCGATGCCGATGACCGTGCTCGATGCATCGGTGAAGGACTGGGGACAGCGCGCGCGTTGAGGCGGGGCCACGCAGCCGGGCTGCATCGGCTCCGACCGGTTTGGGCGCTGGCTGCTGCGACGGACGCGGCTGCGGTGCCGATTTTCACCGCTATGCGCTCGTGATGCAGGCGTGACCCATTTGCGCCTCGCAGGTGAATCTTGTTAACGCATTCGTGACGTCGCCCGGAGTGGCATGGCTCAGCCCGACACGAATTTCTCGATAGTGAGCCTGGTCACAGCGTCGCGGGGGCCCGGCGTCTAGCTTGCAAGCCGTTGGAATATGCGGAAGGACTAGCCGGAATTTTAGCGACGTCCTGCCCGCGGCGGGAGGCGGAATGTTCGCACGCGCGAAAATCGCAGGGCGGAAGGAGCATTTCTTGAAACGATTACTCGCCACCGCCGCGCTCGCGGTCATCACGACATCGCCGGCGCTCGCCGGTGATCGCTGGCTCGTTTACACGGGCGGTGAAAAGCCCGGCCGCATCTTCGTCGTCGTCGACGAAACCTATCTCGATGCGGTGCCGTTCGCCGAAAAGACCTGCAAGCTCGAAACGGTCACCATCCTCGAAAATGCGAAGGCGCCCGACTGGGTGTCGTCGAACATGATCATCGATTGCCCCGCCAGATGATCGAGGAAAAGCTTAGAATTTCAGGAGGGAATCATCGTTGATTACGTCACACGCGGCCGACAGAATGACCATTCGGCGTTCATAAACGATTGCGTCGTCGTTTTCGGTACGGCGGGTTGAGGAGCGAGCATGCCGATCTCATTGATTTTTCGCCGCTGCAACGCTCTGTTGGCACTCGCCGCGCTCGGCTTGCCTGCTGTCGCGGCGGCGCAACCGGAAGGCTCCCCCGCTGCGGCACCCGAACGGATTTCCTATTCCGGTACGGGCAACGGATGGGGCGGCGGGCAGACCGAATGGTGGATCGACCGGTCGGGGCGTGGGGCATACCGGACGACAATCCGCAAAAAGCTCAGCGGCAAATTTAACGTCGGGCCGCAGGGCTTCGAACGCGTCCGCGCCATCCTGCAACCGCTCGAGGGCGTCGCCGAATTGCCATGCGACGGGATGGTTACCGATCAGGGGATGGGGACGCTCAGCTGGCGGCGCGGCCGTCAGGACAATGCGCTGCGCTTCAATTTCGGGTGCAATTTCCGTCAGCCTGACTCCGCCCGCGACCGGTTGGGCGAGGCAAGCGAACTCGTCGAGCAGTGGGCGCTGGCGAAGAAATAGTGACCTTCGAGGGGCTTCTTCGCCTCAGCCGCCGCACCGCTGCCAGCCGGCGCCACGTACCGCGCGCCCGGGTGTCGCGCCGCTATGCTCGCCGTCCTTCAACACCTGTGTGCCGTTGACGAACACGTCGCGCACGCCGACCGAATATTGGTGGGGTTCCTCGAAGGTCGAGCGGTCGCCGATCACCTGTGGATCGAACACGACGACATCGGCATAATAGCCGGGCTTCAGCGCTCCGCGATCCTTGATGCCCAGATTGGTCGCGGGCAGGGTGGTGAGGCGATACACTGCCTGTTCGAGCGGGATCAGCTTCTCGTCGCGGACATAGCGGCCGAGCAGGCGCGCGAAATTGCCATAGGTGCGCGGGTGCGCGCCCGATTTCAGGAATACGCCCTCGGTCGCCTGCGACGCCGCGTCAGACCCGAAGCTCATCCACGGAAGCTGGATCTGCTTGCGGACATTGTCCTCCGACATCAGGAAATAGACTGTGCCGACGCGCGAGCCGTCCTCGACGACGAGGTCCATCGCGGTTTCTTCGGGGCTTTTGCCGCGCATCGCGGCGACCTCGGCGAGTGTTTTGCCAGTGAGCGGCTTGAGCGCGTCATTCTTGAATCCCGAAAGGATCATCTTGTCGGCGCCTGCGCCGAAATAGAGATTCTCCCAGTCGCTGCCCGGTTGCTTCATCTCGGCGGCGACGCGCGCGCGGATCGCCGGGTCTTTCAGCCGCTTTATCCATTCCTCAAGCCCGCCCGCCTGCACCCACGTCGGCATCGCCGCGTCGAGTCCGGTGGCGCCCGCGGTATAGGTATACATGTCGGTCGTGATCTTCAGCCCTTCGGCGCGCGCGTCCTCGATCTTCTTCACGACCGAATCATATTTGCCCCAGTTGCTGCGCCCGGCCATCTTGAGGTGGTAGATTTCGGCGGGCGCGCCCGAGCGGCGCGAAATCTCGATCAACTCGTCGACGGCTTCCTCCAGCCGGTCGCCTTCGGACCGCATATGGCTGATATACATGCCGCCGCATTTCGCCGCTTCGGTGGCCAACGCGACGAGTTCGCCGGTCTCGGCGTAGGACCCTGGCGCGTAGATGATCGAACTGCCGACCCCCATCGCGCCTTCGTTCATTGCCTGCTTCACCAGCGCGCGCATACGGGAGAGCTGTTCGGGCGTCGGATCGACATCGCCTTCGCCCAGCTCGTGGACGCGGACCGTTGCGGCGCCGACGAAGCTGGCGACATTCGTCGATATGCCGCGCTTTTCGAGGTAGCCCAGATAATCGCCGAGCGTCGTCCACTCGATCGGATATTTGATGTCGCCTTGCCGCTCCGTCTCCAGCGCCTTCATGGACGCGTTCACCGGTCCCATCGACCAGCCTTCGCCCATCACCTCCAGCGTGACGCCTTGCCTGATGTCGCTCTGGCTTTTCGGGTCGGCGATCAGCGACTCGGTTGCCCAGCTCAGCATGTTGATGAAGCCCGGCGCGACCGCCATGCCCTTGGCCGACACTTCCGATTTCGCGGTGCCCTCGACCTTGCCCACCGCGACGATGCGGTCGTCCTTGATCGCGACATCGCCGGTAACCGGCGACTTGCCCGATCCGTCATAGATCGTCCCGCCGCGGATGATCAGGTCGTAAGTCGCGCCCGGCTGCGCCGCGACTGACGCCGATACCAGCATCGAGCTGCACAGCAGCATCAGGGAAGGGGCGAACCGCCGGGACAATGCCATCTTTTTCTCCGCAGGTTGGGGAATTAGCCGTGCAGGCTCATCAACGAATCCATCAGCCCGTCGTCGGCGCTCGAACAAACGCCCAGCACCAGCGCTTCCTCATATCCCTCGGCAACGACATAGGCGTGGCCCATCGACGAATCGATGTAGATGCCCTGGCCGACGTCGAGGGTGACAGGGTCGTAGAATTCGCTGTGAACCTCGATCCGTCCTTCAAGGACGTAGATGAACTCTTCGCCCTGATGGTGGACGAGCTCGCCGAACTCGCGCGCGCTGTGCGCGCGGATGCGGGTGATGATCGGGATCATCCGCTTTTGCCTGAGGTCGGTGCAGAGATAGTGATAGTCGTAATTGTCGGTGGTCACCCGCGCGGCGCGTTCGATCGCGGCGATGCTGCGGCGGCCGGTGACGCGCGGCGTGCTGCCTTCCTCATCCTCGGCGAACAGATCCGACATGCGGAGGTTGAGTCGCTGACTCAGCTGCTGCAGCTTGTCATAGCTCAGCGTCAGCCGGTCATGCTCGACCTTCGACAGCGTCGAGACCGGGATACCCGATTTCTCGCTCATTTCCTTGAGCGTCCAGCCGTTTCGCCCGCGAATGGCCTTCATCACGGTGCCGAGCGTCGGCGGGCTTGCACGGTCGGCCATCAGTCGCTCCATTCCTTGTTTGACAATTTTCTAATCAGGATCATTATGTCCCTATCGGGCCAACAGTTGTTGGTTCCTTGGTAAGGGGTCGCGCGGCTTGCTGCAAGGTGTGACAGGCCGCATCTGGGAAAAGGGGAAAGCAATGCATTTCATCCGAAAGGCTATGATCGGGCTGGCGGCACTTGCCGCGCTGCCGCTCGCCGCGCAGGGGCCGGTGCCGGCACCAGCCACGAAAAAGGCCGAAGCGCCGGTCGCGGCGGCCGTCGCCACGCCGAAAACATCCGCCACGCTCGATGCCGCCGATCTCGAGGCTTGGCTCGACGGCTATCTGCCCTATGCGCTCGAGCGCGCGCGCATTCCGGGCGCCGTCGTCGTCGTCGTGCGCGGCAATCAGGTGGTGCTCGAAAAGGGCTATGGTTTTTCGGACGTCGCGAAGCGCGCGCCCGTCCTGCCCGAGACGACGCTTTTCCGTCCGGGTTCGGTGTCGAAGCTCTTTACCTGGACCGCGGTGATGCAGCAGGTGGAGGCGGGCAAGATCGACCTCGACAAGGACGTCAACACCTATCTCGATTTCAAGATTCCGGCGTATCAGGGCAAGCCCGTCACGATGCGCAACATCATGACGCATACGGCGGGCTTTCAGGAATCGGTGCGCTATCTGATCAGCAGCGATCCCAAGGCGGTGATGACGCTCAAGAAGCAGATGCCGCTCGCACTGCCCGATCGCGTCTTCGCGCCGGGCACGACGCCGGCTTACTCGAACTATGCGACCGCGCTCGCGGGCTATATCGTCGAGCGTGTCAGCGGCGAGAATTTCGACGATTATGTCGATAACCACATCTTCAAGCCGCTCGGCATGACCCATTCGTCCTTCCGTCAGCCGCTTCCTGCGAATCTCGCGCCGCATATGTCGAAGGGCTATCCCGACATCACGCAAAAGCCCAAGCCGTTCGAGATGGTGATCCCGGCGCCCGCGGGCAGCCTGTCGGCGAGCGGTGCCGACATGGGCAAATTCATGATCGCGCACCTCAACGACGGCGCCGGGCTGCTCAGGCCCGAGACCGCGAAGATGATGCACGACTTCAAGGCGCCCGGCGTCGGCCCGCTCAACAGCATGGCGCTCGGCTTCTACGAACAATGGGTGAACGGCCACCGCGCGATCGCGCACGGCGGTGATACGGTCTGGTTCCACTCCTATCTGTGGCTGTTCCCCGACGCCGATATCGGCGTCTTCATCTCGATGAACAGCGCGGGTGCACAGGGCGACGCGGGCGCGGTGCGCAGCGCGCTGTTCCACAAGTTCGCCGACCGCTACCTGCCCGGCGAGGACAAGCCCGGCCGCGTCGATGCGAAGACCGCCGCGCAGCATGCGCAGATGATGGTCGGCAACTACATCAGCAGCCGCGGCTCGTTCACGAACTTCATGAGCCTGTTCGGCCTGCTCGGTCAGACGACGATCTCGCTGACCGAGGACGGCAAGATCACGCTGCCGGCGCTCGACGGCCTTGGTGCCGGCGCGCGCGACTGGGTCGAGGTCGAGCCCTTCGTGTGGCGCGACACCGGCACCGGCGAACGCGTCGCGGCCGAGGTCAAGGACGGACGTGTCGTCCGCTGGAGCGTCGACGGCGGTTCGCCCTTCATGGTGTTCGAGCCGGCATCGTTCGGGGTCAACGCCGCCTGGCTCAACCCGGCGCTGATCCTTGCTTTCGGCATCATCGTGCTGGCGGCGCTCGCCTGGCCGGTGCGTGCGCTGGTCCGGCGCAGCTTCGGCGCGAATTTCGCGCTCGAAGGCAAGGCCTTGCGTGCCTATCGCCTGTCGCGTGTCTTCGCCTGGCTGGCGATCGGTGCACTCGTCGGATGGATCGCGCTCATCGCCGCCTTCTCGGCCGATATCGGCAGCATCGGCGGACCGCTCGACTGGCTGATCCAGCTGCTTCGCGTCCTGACGCCCGTTGCGGCCTTCGGCCTTCTCGGCACTGCCGCGTGGCACCTCTGGCTCAGCATCAAGGGCAAGCGCAAGTGGACGATGAAACTGGGCGCGGTGCTGCTCGCGCTCGCCGGACTGCTGCTCGTCTGGATTACGCTGACCTTCCACCTCTACGGTTTCGGGATGGTCTATTGATGGCAACGCAAGATACGCGGGAACTGGCGCTCGACCTTCGGGTCGAGCGTTTTCCCTATCATCGGCCTTTTCGTATCTCGGGGCATGTCTTTACCGAAACCGCCCTGTTGGTCGCGGAGATTTCGGACGGCACGCACGTCGGACGCGGCGAGGGAGCTGGCGTCTATTATCTCGGCGACGATATCGACCATATGCTGCGCGAGGCGACGAGCGTCCGCGAGGCGATCGAAGACGGCGCGACGCGCGAGGATCTGCAGCATCTGCTGCCCCCGGGCGGGGCGCGCAATGCGCTCGACTGCGCCTATTGGGATCTGGAAGCGAAGCAGACAGGGCGCCCCGTGTGGGATCTCGCGGGCCTGTCGCCGCCCAAGCCGTTGCGCTCGACGCTGACGCTCGGCGCCGACAGCGCGGCCAATATGGCGAAGGCGGCGCTTGCGATCGATCCGGAGGCGCCGGTCAAGGTCAAGCTGACGGGCGATCTCAAGGACGATATCGCCCGCATCGTCGCGATCCGCACCGCACGTCCGCACGCGTGGATCGGCGTCGATGCGAACCAAGGCTATGACGTCGGGACGCTCGGCGAACTGCTTCCGGTTCTCGTGTCGACGCGCGTCGCACAGCTCGAACAGCCGCTGAAACGCGGGCGCGAGGCCGATCTCGACGGATTGAAGCGGCCGTTGCCCTTCGTCGCCGACGAAAGCGCCGTCGCGCTCGCCGACACCGCGTCGCTCGTCGGACGCTTCGACGTCGTGAACATCAAGCTCGATAAATGCGGCGGGCTGACCGAAGGGCTGGCGATCGCGCGGCAGGCGCGCCTGCTCGGGCTCGACGTGATGGTCGGCAACATGATGGGGACCAGTCTGTCGATGGCGCCGTCCTTCGTGCTGGGTCAGCTCTGCGACATCGTCGATCTCGATGGGCCGACCTTCCTCGCGCGCGATCGCGAACCGGGGGTCTCCTATCGCGGCGGGATGATCCATTGCCCACCGGAAATTTGGGGCTCATGACAAATTTATGTCCTAAACGGGTTGACAATTTTCCGATTAGGACAATAGTCGGCGAAATATAACTATCAAAAGGTGGAGGATGGGATGACCGGGTCGTTCCGTATGACGCGTCGCGCGGCAATCGCGGGCGCGGTGGGTGTCGCTTTATCTGCGCCGATGATCAATCGAGGCGCTTTCGCCTTCGCGGCCGCTCCGGCGCGCACCTATTCGCGCCGCGCGGTCGACCTGGTGGCCTCGTCGCTCGTCATCGACATGCTTGCGCCGCTCAAGATCACCCTCGACGAAAACTATGTCGCGCACCGGCTGACCGATGCCGAGGCGGCCGAGTTCCGGGCGTCGGGCATCACCGGCTTTCATAATGCCTATGGTCTCGGCGGTCCCGGCGCGAAGCAGCAGGCGCTCGAGTTTCTTGCCGGCTGGCAGGGCTTTGCCGGGCGCAACAGCCATGTCTTCACCCTCGTCGACGGGGTCGCGGATCTCGACCGCGCCAAAGCCGAGAAGAAATGCGCGGTCATCATGGGCATCCAGAATGCCGAGCATTTCGAAAAGATCGAGGATGTCGCGCTGTTCCGCCGCCTCGGCCTGCGCTGCGCGCAGCTCACCTATAACACCCAGAATATGATCGGGTCGGGAAGCACCGAACGCGTCGATGGCGGGGTCAGCGATTATGGCGCCGCGATCATCGCCGAAATGGAAAAGCAGAAGATGCTCGTCGACGTCTCGCATTGCGGCGACAAGACGACACTGGACGCGATCGAAATCGCCAGGGGGCCGATCGCGATCACCCACAGCAACGCCCGCGCGCTGGTCGACCATCCACGCGTGAAGACCGATGCGGCGATCAGGGCGCTCGCGGCGAAGGGCGGGGTGATGGGGATCACCGGGGTGCGCATGTTCGTGCGCACGACCGATCCGACCAATGTCGGGCATATGGCCGACCATATCGACCATGTCGCAAAGCTCGTCGGGGTCGACCATGTCGGCATCGGATCGGACGCCGACCTTCACGGCTACGACGACATGAAGCCTGACGAATATGCGCTGCTCAAGGGCAGCTACAAGGCGAGCTACGGTTTTCGCGACAAGATCGACATCGACGGTTTCGACCATCCGCTCAAGGCCTTCGACCTTACCGAAGAACTCATCCGCCGCAATTATTCGAACGATAACATCCGGGCCGTGCTCGGGGGCAATTTCCGCCGCCTGCTCGCCCAAGTCTGGGGGTAAGACAATGAAAAAGGGACTTTTCGTTGCTGTAAGCATGGTCGCGGTCATCGCCGCGGCCCCGGCGCAGGCGCAGGAAGCCGGCGCGATCGAGGCATCGGGCGAGATCGTCGTCACGGCGCAGAAGCGCGTCCAGAATGTCCAGGACGTGCCGATCGCGATCGCAGTCGTCAGCGGCGAGGAACTGCAGGAACAGGGCTCGGCCTCGCTCGTCGATTATGCGGGTTATGTTCCCGGCATGAACGTCAGCAACGGCGGCACACCCGGGCAGACGACGATCACGCTGCGCGGGGTCGCGCCGTTGAACGCCGCCCAGACCGTCGGCATCTATCTCGACGACGCGCCGGTCGGGTCGAGCGCGCTCTACAACCGTGCCGGGCAGTTCACGATCGACCTGATGCCCTATGACCTCGAACGGATCGAGGTGCTCAAGGGGCCGCAGGGCACGCTTTACGGCGCCAGCTCGATCGGCGGTCTCGTCAAATATGTCACTGTCCAGCCCGACACGCGCGAATTCAAGGTGCGCGCGGGCGTCGAAGGTTTCAACATCAAGAACGCGACCGGCCTCGGCTGGGGCGGGCAGGTGTATGTCAACGCGCCGATCGCGACCGATACGCTCGCGATTTCGGGCAGCTTTGCCTGGCGCAAGACGCCGGGTTGGGTCGACAGCGTCAACAATGCCGGGATCAAGGACCAGAACGACTATGAACAGCGCGGTGGTCGTGTGGCGCTGCTGTGGCAGCCGACCCCCGAACTCAGCATCAAGCTCGCCGGCATCTGGCAGTCGCTCGATTCCGACGGCAATGGCCTCTATGCTGCCGACCTGACCGGCGAGCGGTTGGGCAACGGTCGTTCGTACAACAATTATATCCCCGAATCCTATGACGTCGATCTCGACTATTATTCGGCGACGATCGATTATGATTTCGGCGCCGCTACACTGACGTCGGCGACGACATACAGCAAGACGCAGAGCCGGCAGTTGCAGGACTCGAGCTACGCCTTTGGCGTCGTGCTGCCATTCCTTCCCGACGGCCCCGCCGAACCGGGCATCACGCCCTTCTCGCTCGACCTCGGACTCAAGAAATGGACGCAGGAAGTGCGACTGGCTTCGCCCAGCGGGAACCGTTTCGAATGGATGATCGGGGGCTTCTTCACCGACGAGACGACGAGCAACGCGCAGCTCGTCCGGTCCTTCGACATGGCGGGCAATCCGATCGTCAACTATGACCCGCTCGCTATCGTCGGTCTGCCCGCGACCTACAAGGAATATGCGGTTTTCGGCAACGCGACCTTCAAGCTCAGCGAGCAGTTCGAAATCACCGGCGGCCTCCGCTGGGCGCGCAACGAGCAGACCTTCACCCAGATCAGTTCGGGTGCGATCGTACCGACCGCCAACGATCCGGGTGAATCCGCCGAAAGCGTCTGGACTTTCTCGGTCAGCCCGCAATTTCACATCACCGAAGACGCGATGCTCTATGGCCGCGTCGCGACCGGCTATCGTCCCGGCGGTCCGAACGTCATCGTTCCCAACGTGCCGCCCAGCGTCGATGCCGACCGCATGACCAACTATGAAATCGGCCTCAAGGCGGATCTGGCCGATCGCATGGTATCGGTCGATGTCGCGCTGTTCTGGATGGACTGGACCGACATTCAGGTCACGCGCGCCTTCGGCGGCGTGTCGGGCGGTGCGAACGGCGGCAAGGCAACGAGCAAGGGGATCGAGGGAAGTCTCGCGTTCCGTCCCGCATCGGGCCTGACGATCAGCGCGACGGGCTCGTACACCGACGCAACGCTCAGCGAGGACGTGCCCGATATCAGCGGCGTCGACGGCGATCGCCTGCCCGCCGTGCCGAAGTTCAGCGGCGCGCTGCGCGCCGATTACCAGTTCGAGCTAGGCGGCGACAACACGGGTAGCTTCGGCGCGGGTGTCCGCCATGCGAGCAGCCGCCTCTCGCTCGTCGAGAGCGACCCGCTGAGCGCGCGGGCCAAACCCTATACCTCGGTCGATCTCAACGCGTCGGTGACGTTCAACGACCACTGGACATTGCGTGCTTACGCTCGCAACCTTTTCGACAACAAGGGCGAAATGGCGCGCTCGACGCTGACCAACGGCTTCAACCAGCCGAGCTTCATCGCGATCTCGCCGTTGCAGCCGCGGACGATCGGCGTCGCGATGGATATGGCGTTTTGAACGTAGGGGAGTTGGAAAAGATGAACGCGCCCGTCGGCAGGCTGGAGGCCAGCCTGTCCTTGCCGCATCCCTATCTGCTGTTCCTCGGCGACACGACCGAAGCGAGCTACGCCAAGACCGCTTTCGGTCTCGCGGACTGGGCGGCCGATCGCTGCACGGGCGAATGGGCGATCGGCGGCTGCACCGTCACCACCGGCCTGCCGCGCCTGTCGCCCGCCGAAGCGCGTGCGGCGGGCGCGCGGTCGCTGGTGATCGGCGTCGCCAATCAGGGCGGTGTCATCGGCGATGCCTGGGTCTCGGTGCTTGTCGGGGCGATGGAGGCGGGGCTCGATATCGTCAGCGGTCTCCACACGAGGCTGACAAGCGTCCCCGCGCTGGTCGAGGCGGCACGGCGCACCGGGCAGCGGCTGATCGACATCCGCACCCCGCCGCCGTCGATCCCGGTCGGGACCGGGCGCAAGCGGACCGGCAAACGTCTGCTCACGGTCGGAACCGACTGCGCGCTCGGCAAGAAATATACCGCGCTCGCGCTGCACCGCGCGTTCGTCGCGCGCGGCCTCGACGCCGATTTTCGCGCCACGGGGCAGACGGGGATCATGATCGCCGGCGGCGGCATGCCGATGGACGCGGTGGTCGCGGATTTCGAGGCGGGGGCTGCGGAAATGCTCAGCCCCGATGCGGCCGCCGGCCATTGGGATGTGATCGAAGGGCAGGGGTCGATCTTCAACCCCGCCTATGCCCCGGTGTCGCTTGGCCTGCTCCACGGCAGCCAGCCCGATGTCTTCGTCGTCTGTCACGACCCGACGCGCAAGACGATCCTCGGCATGGAAAGCTTTGCCTTGCCCAGTGTCGAAGAGGTCATCGACCTCACGATCCGGCTCGGCTGCCGGACCAATCCCGCGATCCGCTGCGGCGGGGTCAGCCTCAATACGTCGAGCTTTGACGCCGATGCGGCCGAAGCGCTGATGGCGGCCGAGCGCGAGCGCCTTGGCTTGCCCGTCGCCGATCCGATCCGCGGCGGCGCGGCGTTCGAGGCGCTTGTCGAAAATATTCTCGCGTGAGTGTAGGCGAGACGGGCAGCGGGTCGAGCTGGTTCCAGCGCTTCCTGCTGCCCGGTTTTGCGCTGAAGGCCGTGATCATCGGCGGCGGCTATGCGACCGGGCGCGAACTGGCCGAATATTTCGTGCCGTCGGGGCCGTGGGGCGGGCTCGCCGCGATGCTGCTCGCGACGCTGATCTGGAGCGTCGTCGCGGCGCTGACCTTCGCGCTCGCGCGCAAGTTCGGCGCCTATGATTATCGCAGCTTTTTCAGGGAGCTTCTGGGCCCTGCCTGGGTCGCGTTCGAGGTCGCCTACATCATCTTCGTCATTCTGATTCTCGCGGTGTTCGGCGCTGCGGCGGGCGCGATCGGCGCCGCGACCTTCGGCTGGCCGGAACTCGCGGGCGTTGTACTCCTCGCCGTATCGATCGTGGCGGTCACGGCGTGGGGCACCGGCGCGGTCGAGCAGATGTTCAAATATGTCTCGATCCTGCTCTACGCAGTTTACGGGCTCTTCCTCGTCCTTGCACTCGCCAGCTTTGGCGGGCTGATCGGGGAGGGTTTTGCAAATGCACCGCCGCCGTCGGGCAACTGGATGGCGGGCGGTATCACCTATGCGAGCTACAATATCGTCGGCGCGGTGGTGATCCTGCCCGTGCTGCGCCACCTGACAAGCCAGCGCGACGCCGTGGTCGCCGGACTGATCGCGGGGCCGCTCTCGATGCTGCCCGCGATCCTCTTCTTCGTCGCGATGATGGCCTTTTATCCCGCGATCGGCGCCGAAACGCTGCCGTCGGATTTCCTCCTCCGCCAGATGACGGTGCCGGGATTCCATATCCTCTTTCAGGTGATGATCTTCGCCGCGCTGCTCGAAAGCGGCGCGGGTGCGGTCCATGCGATCAACGAGCGCATTTCGGGCGCGATCGAGAGCCGCGGCCGGCCCGCGCTGGCCCCCGCCGCGCGTGCGATCATCGGCGCGGTGATCCTGACGGGATGCATGTTCGTGGCGGGCGAAGTCGGTCTCGTCGATCTGATCGCCAGCGGCTACCGCTTCCTCGCCTGGCTGTTCCTCGCCGTCTTCGTCGTGCCGCTGCTCACCGTCGGCGTCTGGCGCCTGCTGCGTTCCGTCCCCCTTTCGTCCGTGGAGACCCCGTCATGAAATCCGCCCGCCTGCTCGCTTTGTCTTTCATGCTCTCGGCCGCCGCGCCCGCCTGGGCCGAACCGCCCGCCGATATCGGGGAGAGCGTCGAGGCGCTGCGCAAGAAAGTCGGGGCGGCGGGCGTGTCGATCGCGATCGTCGAGGACGGCAAGACGACGCTCACGCGCGGCTGGGGCGTCCGCAAGCTAGGCGAACGCGCGCCCGTCGATGGCCAGACGATCTTCCAGACCGGCTCGACCGGCAAGGCGATGACCGCCGCGGCGCTCGCCGTGCTCGTCGACGAGGGCAAGATCGCGTGGGACGATCCCGTGATCAAGCATATGCCGTGGTTCCGCATGCATGACGCGTGGGTGACGCGCGAGATCACGATCCGCGACCTGCTCGTCCACCGCAGCGGGCTCGGGCTCGGGCAGGGCGATCTGATGTTCGTGCCGCGCACGCATCTGACGCGCAGGCAGACGGTCGAGCGCGTGGCATATCTGAAACCGCAGACGAGTTTTCGCTCCGCCTATGCCTATGACAATATCCTCTACGCGGTCGCCGGCCAGCTGATCGAGGAGGTCACCGGCCAGAAATGGGAAGATTTCATCCGGGCGCGGATCCTGCGCGCCGGCGGCATGAAAAACGCGACGAGCGAGAGCGAGGACCGTTTCCGCACCCCGAACCGCAGCTGGCCGCACGCGCGGCTGTCGGGCCCCTTGCGCGGGGTGGGCCCGCAACAGGCGCTCGACGAACGCGACGAACTGGGGCGCAACGGCGCGCCCGCGGGCGGGCTGGCGCTCAGCGCCGAGGATATGGCGGCATGGCTCAAGATCCAGCTCGCGCACGGCGCGCTTCCGGACGGTAAACGGCTGTTCAGCGAGGCGCAGGCGAAGGAGATGTGGGCACCCGTCACCCCGATGCCGATCAGCCCGCTTCCCGATGCGCTCAAGCCCGCCGAGCCGACGCAGCAGGCCTATGCGCTCGGCTGGCAGGTGCAGGATTATCGCGGTCACCGCATCATCCAGCACGGCGGCGGCGTCTTCGGCTCGATCACGCGCGTCGTGATGATCCCCGACAGGAATGTCGGCTTCGCGATCATGCTGAACAGCGAGGACAGCGGCATGCTCCTCGGCCTCACCTATGATCTGCTCGATCATTATCTGGATCAGCCCGACTATGGCTGGATTGCGAAATGGGAGGACTGGTATCAGGAGCGGCTTGCGGGCGGCGTCGAATACCTGAAGCAGGCGAAGGCATCACCGGTCAAATCGGGACCGTCGCTGGACCTCAAGGGCTATGCCGGGCGCTATCGCGATCCGTGGTACGGTGATATCGTGATCGGGCAGGCGCCGACCGGCCTGACGATCGATTTCACCTCGACACCGCGAATGGCGGGGCGGCTCAAGCACTGGCAATATGACAGCTTCGTCACCGATTTCGACGACCCGGCGATCGAGCCCGCCTATGTTACCTTCGCGCTCGACGCCGATGGCAAGATCACCGGCGTGACGATGAAGGCGGTGAGCCAGATCGCCGACTTCAGCTGGGATTACCACGATCTCGACCTGAAACCCGTGAAGGACAGGAAGTGAAGCATATCGCCGTCCTGCTTGCCGCCACGGCGCTGACCGCCTGTTCGGGCGGCGGCGACAAGCCCGAGGCGGCCGAGGCGCCGCTGCACAGCCGGATGCTCGTGCTCGACACGCATCTCGACACCCCGCTGCATTTCGAGCGCGCGGGGTGGAGTTTCGCCGATCGCCACGGCCTCGCCGACGACATGGCACAGCTCGACATTCCGCGCATGAAGGACGGCAATCTCGATGGCGGCTTTTTTGCCATCTACACCGATCAGGGTCCGCTCACGCCAAAAGGCTACGCCGACGCGCTCGCGTTCGCGCGGAAACGCTCGGACCTGATCGACACGACGATCGCGGCGAACAAGGGGGCCATCGCTCCGGCGCTGACCGCGGCCGACGCGCTGCGACTGAACAAGGAAGGCAAGCTGATCGCCTTCAAGTCGATGGAGAACAGCTATCCGCTCGGCGAGGACCTGACGCTGCTGCAGGAATTCCACGACAAGGGGCTCCGCCTCGCCGGGCCGGTGCATTCGAAGGACAACCAGTTCGCCGACAGCGCGACGGGCGAGGGGCGCTGGAAGGGACTGAGCCCGCTCGGGAGGAGGTGGGTGGCCGAGATGAACCGCCTCGGGATCGTCATCGACGCCAGCCATTCGTCGGACGCGGCTTTCGATCAGATTCTCGGGCTGTCGAAATACCCGATCCTTCTCTCGCACTCGAGCCTGCGCTCGGCGCACGACCACCCGCGCAATCTCGACGAGGGGCGGCTGAAGGCGCTCGCGGCAAAGGGCGGCGCGATGTGCATCTCGACGATCTTCATGTCCGAAATGAACATGTCGCCCGCGCGCGCCGAACTGTTCGGGAAATATGAGCAGATCGGCAAGCTGACCCCTGCCGAACAGGCAGACGTCGCCCGCCAGTGGCGCGACCTCGACAAGCGCGAGCAGATGTGGGCGGCCGATTTCGAAGCCTATATGAAGATGGTGCTCCGCGCGATCGAGGTCGGCGGCGTCGATCATATCTGCTTCGGCGCCGACTGGGACGGCGGCGGCGGCCTGCCGGGCATCGAGGATATCACCGCGTTGCCGAAGGTTACCGAGCGGTTGAAGGCCGCGGGCTATTCGGACGCCGATATCGAAAAGATGTGGAGCGGCAATGTTCTGCGGGTCCTTGCGGCACAGGGGAAATAGGGACTTTTCCGCAAAGATATTTGCTTATGCTGTGTTGCGATTGTAATACGGCCGCCGAGCATGACCTGGTTCCGTAAACCCGAAGGCCCCGATCCCACCCTTGCGATGACGCCGGGTGGTCCGTTCGCCGACATCGCGCCGCCAGAGGCGCCGCCCGTTCCCGAGACGCGACGGCGCAAGTGGGTACGCCGCATCTCGCGCGGTTTTGCGATCTTCAGTATCGCCTTCATCCTGCTCGTCGGGTGGCTCGCGCTGACCGCGCCGCTCTCGAAATCGCTCGAACCGATCGCGCCGCCGCAGATCACCTTGCTCGCCTCCGACGGCACGCCGATCGCGCGGATCGGCGCGATCGTCGACAAACCGGTCGAGGCGAAGGCGTTGCCCCGGCATGTCACCGGCGCGTTTCTCGCGATCGAGGACCGGCGCTTCTACACCCATTGGGGCGTCGATCCGCGCAGCATCGCGCGCGCGGTGTGGAGCAACCTGACCGGCGGGCGGACGCAGGGCGGCAGCACGATCACCCAGCAACTCGCCAAATTCACCTTCCTGACCCCCAAGCGCACGCTCGGCCGCAAGGCGCGCGAAGCGCTGATCGCCTTCTGGCTCGAAGCCTGGCTGACCAAGGACGAGATCCTCGAACGCTATCTCTCGAACGCCTATTTCGGCGACAACACCTATGGCCTGCGCGCGGCCTCGCTCCACTATTTCTACCGCCAGCCCGAAAAACTGACCCCTGCGCAGGCGGCGATGCTTGCAGGGCTGGTGCAGGCACCGTCGCGGCTGGCCCCGACGCGCAATCCCGATCTGGCCGAAAAGCGCATGAAGCTGGTGGTCGGTGCGATGGTCGACACCGGCTATCTGACCGAAAGCGAAGCGAAGGGGCTTCGTACCCCGCGCATCGACGTGCGTACGCGCAACACCTTGCCGACCGGGACGTATTTCGCCGACTGGGCGCTACCCGAGGCGCGCAAGCTGAGCGATGTCGGCTATTCGCGCCAGACGATCGCGACCACGCTCGACGCGCGTCTGCAGTCGGTGGCGCGCCGTGTGACGAGCCGCGCGGGACTCGGCAAGGCGCAGATCGCGCTCGTCGCGATGCGTCCCGATGGCGAGGTCGTCGCGATGATCGGCGGCAAGGATTATGCCGCGTCGCCCTTTAACCGCGCCACGCAGGCGCGGCGTCAGCCGGGATCGACCTTCAAGCTGTTCGTCTATCTCGCTGCGCTCCGCGCGGGGTGGGAACCCGATGACATGATCGACAACAGCGCGATCGAGACCGGATCCTATCGCCCCAAAAATGCCGGCGGCTCCTATTCGAAATCGATCAGCCTCGAAGATGCCTTCGCCTCGTCGAGCAATGTCGCCGCGGTTCGCCTGCTGCGCGAGGTCGGCGACGACAAGGTGATCGACATGGCGCGCGATCTGGGCGTGACCTCGCCGCTCGCAAAGGGCGACCCCAGCCTCGCGCTGGGCACGTCGAGCATGACATTGCTCGAACTCACCGCCGCCTATGCCGCGGTTGCGGCGAACAGCTATCCGGTCGAGCCGCATGCCTTCGAGGCCGAACAGAAAGGCTGGTTCGAAAATCTGTTCCGGGGGCCATCGAGCTTCGGGTCGCGCCAGCATGACGATATCGAACAAATGCTCCGCGCCGCGGTCAATCGCGGCACCGGCCGAGCCGCGCGGCTTCCGCAGGCCAATTTCGGCAAGACGGGGACCAGCCAGGACAATCGCGACGCGCTGTTCGTCGGTTATGCCAATGGCCTCGTCGTCGGGGTGTGGATCGGCAACGACGACAACACACCGCTGCAAGGCGTATCGGGTGGCGGGCTGCCCGCACGCATCTGGCGCGACTTCATGACCGGGGCGTCGGGCAGGCCGGCAGCGCCGCGTCCCAAACCGGTCGATCCGACGGGCCCTGTCGAGCCGCTCGACGTTCCCGATATCGGCGCCATTCCGGTCGGCGACCGCACCCGCGTCGGGATCGAGGGCGGCGATGCGGTGATCTCGACCGAAATCAACGGCAGCCGGATCGACCTGCGCCTGCCGATTCAGGACAGGGCACCCGAACCGGTCGTGCCCGAACCCCAGCCGCCACCGGGAAACTAGGGTCCTGACCCTGGCCGTCCGTCAGCCGGGCAGGATATCGAACGCGCTCTCGGCCATCGTTTGCCCGTTGACGATCAATTCGACCTTGTGCCGGCCCGGATGATGGCGGCGCGTGGTGAAATCGCGGATCGTCTGCCCGATGCCGAGCTTCGCCGTTTCGCCTGCCGCCAGTTCGAAGCTCCTCAGCTTGAACACCTTGCCCGCGCTTTTCCCGCCGGCGCGCGCGTAGTGAACGCGATAGTCGACAACCAGTCGCTGTTCGCCCGATGAGGTCGAGGTGATTTCGGCTGCGATCGCGATGCGTTCGCCGAGGCGAAGCGACGATGGCGCAACCGAAAAATGTCCGACCGTAACCGCCGCGCCATGGCCCACCCCGATCAGCGCCAGCGCGCGCGGATCGCCCTGCTTGATCAGCGTCCGCAGCGCGTGCCGGACGATCCATGCGGTGCGCGGGTCGTCCTGCGACCACCCGGCGAGGCGATCGAGCAGCCAGTCGGGCCGGTCCTTGGCGATATCGTTCAGATGGTTCGCGACCGACTTGCGTACATAGAGGCTCGGATCGGTCTTGAGCGATTCGAGGATGGGGGCTGCGCGCGTCGGATCGCTTTTCAGCGCCGGAACACGGCCGGCCCATGGCAGCCGCGGCCTGACGCCCTCGCTCGCCAGTCGCCGCACATGCTCGTTCTCGTTCGCCGCCCAGCGAATCATGGTGGCAAGGGCGCGCTCGAAATCCCGCGCGAGGAACGGGCGGATCGCGAATTCGGCCGAACCGAAGCATGTCAGGTCGGCGAGCGCGGCCATCGACGCGTCGAAATCGTCGAGCCCGTATCGCGCGACATATTCGGTGACCGCGATCGCCTGAAACCCGTGCGTGAGCCGCGGCGCCATCGACCTGATGATATCGAGCGCCGCGGGGTAATCGCGGGGCAGCGCGACGCGCAGCGCGTCGGCGATATGGCGCACGCGCTCCATGATCGACAGCGCGTCGAGGCCATCCGACGCGGCTGACAGGAAAGCGCCCCGATCGAAGTGCGGCGACGCCGCCGTGCCGGCGCCGGCGATCGTTTCGAGCGCCTGCGGGCCGAGGATGTCCTTGAGCAGGGCGGGGGTAGCGGCTTCGTCGGTCATTACAGTTTCCGGATAGGGGCGCGTATGGGCGATGCGCGCCGCGATGACGCCATAGCAACGACCGCGCCCCGGCCGGAACGTTTTTCTTGTCCGGCTCCCGCAAATTCGTCCGCCCTCCACCGTGTCGGAATTTCATTCACACACGAGAGAGTGAATATTGACTCGCTCGCGAGGCGGAGGCATAGATGCGGCATGCCGACGCTCGAACGGCGATTGATGGGAGAGGGCAAGATGAGGGTAATGTTGTTGGCGTCCGTATGCGCGGGCGCATTTTTCGCAATCCCGGCAGGCGCCGCCGCGCAGGACGCGGCCGGTACCGCGCCGCAGGCCGATCAGCCGCATGACGGCAACGACATCATCGTCACCGCGACGCGCCGCGAGGAACGCATTCAGGACGTACCGATCAGCATCTCGGCCTTTTCGCAGGCGGAACTGACCGAAAAGGGCATCGTCGGTTACGAAGGCATCGGGCGCGAGACGCCGGGCGTCGTGCTCAACAAGCCGACCGCCAACTTCAACAATTTCACCGCGCGCGGCATCGCGACCAACGGCTATAACGCCAACCTGCAGAGCTCGGTCGCCATCTATATCGACGAGCTTCCGGTCTCGACGATCGGCAACACGACCGTCGTCGACCCCAATCTGTTCGACGTCGAGCGCGTCGAATTCCTGCGCGGGCCGCAGGGAACGCTCTTCGGCTCGGGTTCGCTCTCGGGCGCCATGCGCATTCTGCAGAAAAGCCCCGACCTCAATGATTTCGATACATCGGCGCTCGTCGATCTCGGCCTGACCGGATCGGACAGCTTTCGCCAGCGCTACAATGCGATGGTCAACGTGCCGCTGGTCGAGGACAAGCTCGCGCTGCGCGTCGTCGGCTTCTACCGCGACGAGGAAGGCTATCTCGACAATGTCGGGACCGGGGTGAAGAATTCGAACACGCTGATCGACTATGGCGGGCGCGCGACCCTTCTGTGGCGCCCGACCGATCGCCTCTCGATCAAGCTGCTCGGCAGTTACGAATACAGCAATCCGAAGGACAGCTCGCTGACCAGCCCGTCGCTCGGACGTAACAAGCGTGTATCGGACGAGCCCGACCGCTTCACCGGCAAGCAGCTGATCGCGAACGCGACGATCGATTATGAGTTCGACTTTGCCAAGCTCACCAGTTCGTCGACCTATTCGGATTTCGACCAGCGTTTCTATGTCGACCTCGCGGGCACCTTTGCGCCGGGCTCTTTCGTCGGGGCGCCGATCGCCTTCGGTCTTGATGCCGATGCCTATGACAAGGTGTTCGTGCAGGAAACGCGGCTCGCCTCGACGCTTGACGGGCCGTTCCAGTTCGTGGTCGGCGGCTTTTATCTGAATCGTCGCCGCGACGTCGATTATCTCTATCGCTCGAACCTCGACTTCCTCGCCGATCGCAACATGACGGGGCTGCCCGACAAATATTTCCAGAAACTCTACACCCACTCGATCAGCAAGGAGATCGCGGGGTTCGGCGAACTCACCTATCGCTTCTCGGACAAATTCTGGCTGACCGGCGGCATGCGCTACGGCGAAACGTCGGCGCAGGCCTTTACCGAGGCTGGGGGCTATCTCGCGACGGCGGCGGGGTTCAACTATTATGATTATGCGCTGCTCGGCCTGCCGGTGAACTTCACGACCTTCACCCCCTATGCCGCCGCCGAGGGCGTGAAGGCCAAGGGATCGAAACCGTCGTGGAAAGCGAGTGCAACCTTCAAGCCGAGCGACGCGCTCACCACCTACGCGACCTTCTCGACCGGTTTCCGCGCGCCGATCGTGAACGCCCGCGCCGGTGCGCCAAGTCTTGTCGATGACGCCGACATCATCATCCCGTACGGCGCCACTTCCGACAATCTCAAAAGCTACGAGGTCGGTGCGAAGGCGCGCTGGCTCGACGGGCGGGTAACGATGAACGCCGCCTTCTACCTCATCGACTGGAAGAATATCCAGGCGCAGGCGAACCGCCAGTCGGACTCGGTGCAGTTCGCGACGAACATCGGTGCCGCACGCAGCAAGGGCTTCGAATTCGAGATCGGGGTGATCCCCGCGACCGGCTGGGCGATCGGGTTCAACGGCGCCTATAACGACGCGAAGATCACCAAGCTGTCGCCCGAGGAAGCGGCGATTTCAGGCGCGGTGCTCGGCCACCGCCTGTCGGCGCCGCGTATCCAGGGGTCGGCCTATATCGCCTACAGCTTCAATCTCGCGAACGACGTCGAGGCGACGATGGCAGCGAATGCGCAGCATATCGGATCGTATAACAGCAGCTTTCCGAACACCCCGGGCAACCCGAACCTGCCGCTCTCGACGTTCGGGAAAACGGATGCCTATAGCAACGTCAATTTGAGCTTCGGTCTGAAGAAGGGCGATATATCGGCGCAATTCTATGTCGAGAACCTCTTCGACGATCATTCGATCACCTATATCCACCCCGAAGCTTTCCTTGTGAGCCGCTTCGGCACGATGCGCCCGCGCACCTTCGGCGTCCGCCTCGGTTACAGCCTGTAATCATGGTGGCGGCCGGTCATACGCAACCGGGCGCGCCAGCGGCGCGCCCGTCCTTCGTGCTGGGGATGCTCTGCTTCGTCTATGTCCTGAACTTCCTGGATCGCCAACTCCTCGCGATCCTCGCGAAACCGATCCAGGATTCGCTTCGGATCACCGACAGCCAGCTCGGGCTGATCAGCGGGCTCTATTTCGCGATGTTCTATTGCTTCATCGCGATCCCCGTCGGCTGGTTCGCCGACCGGACGAGCCGCGTCGGGGTCCTGTCGGCCGCCTGCGCGATCTGGAGCGGCGCGACGGTCGCGTGCGGCATGGCCGCCAACTATACGCAGCTCGTGGTGGCGCGCATGGTCGTCGGTTTCGGCGAAGCGGGCGGCGTGCCGCCGTCCTATGCGATCATCACCGACACCTATCCGCCGGGCAAGCGCGCCGCGGCGCTCGGCATCTTCAACCTCGGTCCGGCGATCGGTGCGGCGGCGGGCGTCGCATTCGGCGCCGCGATCGCGGAGCGGTTCGGCTGGCGCATCCCCTTCATCGCCGTCGGCGCGATCGGGATCATCACGGCGCTGGTCGTCTGGCTGACGGTGCGCGAGCCGAAGCGCGGCGCGACCGACGTCGGCGGCCCGGTCCCGGCTGCGGGCGTTCCGACTGAAGGGAAGGCCCCGTTCTGGCCGACGGTGCGCATGTTCGTGTCGCACCCGACCCTGATGCTCGCGGCGCTGGGCAGCGGGGCGACGCAGTTCGTGACCTATGGCCTCGGCAATTTCGCGGTGCTGTTCCTCATGCGCGAGAAAGGCATGGTGCTGGGCGAAGTCGCGATCTGGTATGCGCTGGTCCTGCTCGTCGGCATGGGCGGCGGGATGATCGTCTCGGGCCGCGTGATCGACCGGATGGTCCGCAAGTCGCGCACGGGCTATGCGATCGCCCCCGCGCTGTCGCTGGCGGTCGCGATGCCCTTTTACGTTGCTTTCGTATGGGCGCCGGGCTGGCCGCTGGCGCTGGCGCTGCTCACCGTCGTGATGATCTTCAACTATTTCTACCTCTCGGCCTCGGTCGCGCTGGTACAGGACGAAGTGAAGCCGGGTCAGCGCGTGCTCGCCGGGGCCTTGCTGCTGCTCATCATGAACTTCATCGGGCTGGGGCTGGGGCCGACATGGGTCGGCTTCGCCAGCGACTGGTTTGCCGCGCAGGGCGACCCCAACGGGCTGCAAACGGCGCTTTACACACTGACGCCCTTTTATTTGATCGCGATCGGACTTTTCCTCTGGCTCGCGCGGCGATTGCGCCGGGAAGATTTCGGGCAGGAGACAGAGGCATGAAAAAGCTGCGCAGCGCATTGTCGGCAGCCGGGCTCCTGATGGCGGCCCCCGCCGTCGCCGCGAGCCCGGTGGTCGAAGCGCCCGCCGGTACGGTGGAAGGCAAGACCGTCGGCAAGATCCGCGAGTTCAAGGGCATCCCTTTCGCCCGGCCGCCGGTCGGCGAGCTGCGGTGGAAAGCACCGCTGCCGCTGCCCGCATGGGAAGGCGTCCGCAAGGCGCAGAGCTTCGGCGCCGCCTGCGTCCAGCCGCGCCCGAACGCGGTGCATATCTACGCCAATCCGCCCGCCAAGGTTTCCGAAGATTGCCTGACGCTCAACATATGGGCGCCGGAAAAGGCGAAGGATGCGCCCGTGATCGTCTGGATCCACGGCGGCGCGCTTTCGACCGGCTACAGCCACGAGGCGATGTACGACGGTGCGAAGCTCGCGGCACGCGGCGCGATCATCGTCTCGGTCAATTACCGCCTCGGCGTGCTCGGCTATATGGCGCATCCGGGACTCAGTGCGGAATCGCCTGACGGCGTGTCGGGGAACTACGGCCTGCTCGACCAGATCGCGGCGCTCGAATGGGTGAAGGCGAATATCGGCGCGTTCGGCGGCGATGCGAACAATGTCACCATCGCGGGCGAATCCGCGGGCGCGCTCAGCGTGATGTATCTGATGGCGTCGCCAAAAGCGCGGGGCCTGTTCCACAAGGCGATCGCGCAGAGCGCCTATATGATCTCGACCCCGTCGCTGAAAGAGGCGCGCCACGGCGAGCCTGCCGCCGAGGCGAGCGGGGAAAAGGTTGCCGCCACGCTCGGCGCCGCCGATATCGCGGCGCTGCGTGCGCTCGATCCGGTCGCGCTGACCGACGGCGCGGCCAGGGCGGGCTATTTCCCGTGGGGCACCGTCGACGGCAAGATTCTGCCCGGCCAGCTCGTCGATATCTTCGACCGCGGCGAGCAGGCGCCAGTGCCGATGATTGCGGGCTTCAACATCGGTGAAATCCGCTCGCTGCGCATTCTCGCGCCGCCGCCGCCCGCCAACGCGGCTGCCTATGAAACGGCGATCCGCGAACGCTACGGCGACCTCGCCGACGCATGGCTCAAACTATATCCCGCGAAGGATCTGGGCGAGGCGGTGCTCGCGGCCCCGCGCGACGCGCTCTATGGCTGGACCTCGGAGCGGCTGGCGATCCGGCAGACGGCACTCGGTCAGCCCGCTTATCTGTACCTGTTCGATCATGGCTATCCCGCCGCGAGCGAGGCCGGACTGCACGGTTTTCATGCGGCCGAGATCCCTTATGTGTTCGGCACGGCGGCAGACACGCCACCCTATTGGCCGAAGATCCCCGACAGCGTTACCGAACGCCGTTTTGCCGCCGCGATGGGCGATTACTGGGTGTCCTTCGCCAGAACGGGGCAGCCCGAGGCGGCGGGGCAGGCGGCGTGGCGCCCCTATGGCAAGGACGCGGCCTTCATGGCATTCGCCGACGTACCGCGCCCCGGCGCGCGGTTGATGCCGGGCATGTATGCACTGCACGAGGCGGCGGTGTGCCGCCGCCGCGCGGCGGGCAACCAGCCGTGGAACTGGAACACCGGCATCATGTCGCCGGTGCTGGCGAAGGGCGCGGCCTGTCCATGATCCACGGTAGCATGCAGGATTACCCGCTGACGCTCGACAAATTCCTCGATCACGCCGCGCGCTGGCACGGCGAGGCCGAGGTCGTCACGGCGCGCGAGGACGGCGGTATCGCGCGGATCGGCTACGCGGCCTTGCGCGAACGCAGCCTCGCAATCTCGTCGCTGCTGGCGGGCTTCGGCGTCAGCGAGGGCGACCGCGTCGCGACGCTCGCGTGGAACAGCCAGGCGCATGTCGAGGCTTGGTATGCGACGATGGGAATCGGCGCGGTCTGCCACACGCTCAACCCGCGCCTGACCGCGCCGCAACTCGCGGCGATGGCGGTGCAGTCGGGCGCGAAACTGCTGATCGTCAGCGCCGACCTGCTGCCGCTCGCGCGGTCGATCGTAGAGCGCGCGCCGGCGATCGGGCAGGTACTGGTGATCGATGGGCCCGCGGGCGACTGGCCCGCC
>NZ_DATMST010000219.1:0-29393 GCF_035565275.1 Sphingopyxis sp. | reverse complement strand
TTTGGGGCGGTCGCATCAGGGGAGAGAGCGAACCGGCATCAATAAGTCGGACGTGCTCGACTGCTATCTTCTGCGTCGCCCTTCTCATGGGAAGGAAGCAACACGCATGAATCCGGTTTTGATCGCGATAGCGTGCGGCCTTGTGGCCGTGCTCTATGGGTTCATTACCTCCCGGCAGGTGCTCAGCGCCTCCGCGGGTAATGAAAAGATGCAGGAAATCGCCGCCGCCATTCAGGAAGGCGCCAAGGCCTATCTCGGCCGCCAATATCGTACCATCGCCATCGTCGGCGTCGTCGTCGCCATCCTTGTCGGCCTGTTCCTCGGTCCGATCTCGGCAACCGGCTTCGTCATCGGCGCCGTGCTGTCGGGCGTCGCCGGCTTCGTCGGCATGAACATCTCGGTGAAGGCCAACGTCCGCACTGCGGCGGCGGCGCAGACCGGGCTGCAGGCGGGCCTGACCATGGCGTTCCGCGCCGGTGCGATCACCGGCCTGCTCGTGGCGGGGCTCGCGCTTCTCGCGATCTCGGTCTTCTTCTGGTATTTGATCGGCCCCGGTGGATACACCGTCGGCGGTGAAGATCGCACCGTAGTCGACGCGCTCGTCGCGCTCGCGTTCGGCGCTTCGCTGATCTCGATCTTCGCGCGTCTCGGCGGCGGTATCTTCACCAAGGCCGCCGACGTCGGCGCCGACCTCGTCGGCAAGGTCGAGGCCGGAATTCCCGAGGATGATCCGCGCAACCCTGCCGTGATCGCCGATAACGTCGGCGACAATGTCGGCGACTGCGCCGGCATGGCGGCCGACCTTTTCGAAACCTATGTCGTCACCGTCGGTGCCACGATGGTGCTGATCGCGCTTCTCTTGAAGAGCGCGGGCGACATGCTGCTGCCGCTGATGACGCTGCCGCTGCTGATGGGCGGCGTGTGCATCATTACCTCGATCATCGGCACCTATTTCGTCCGTCTCGGCAGCGGCAAGAACGTCATGGGCGCGATGTACAAGGGCTTCCTTGTCACCGCGGTCCTCTCGATCCCGGCGATCTGGTTTTCGACAAGCTATGTCCTCAAGGGCGACATGGCGACCGACATCACGGGGACGACGTTCAACGGCAGCGACCTTTTCTACTGCTCGCTGCTCGGCCTCGTCATCACCGGGCTGATCATCTGGATCACCGAATACTACACCGGCACCAACTATCGCCCGGTGCGCTCGATCGCCAAGGCTTCGGAAACGGGCCATGGCACCAACGTCATCCAGGGGCTCGCCATCAGCCTTGAATCGACCGCGCTGCCGACGCTCGTGATCTGCGTCGGCATCGTCGTTGCGTTCCAGACGGCGGGTATCGTCGGTATCGCCTTCGCTGCTACCGCAATGCTGGCACTCGCCGGCATGGTCGTCGCGCTCGACGCCTATGGTCCGGTCACCGACAACGCTGGCGGCATCGCCGAAATGGCGGGTCTTGACGACAGCGTTCGTGAAAAGACCGACCTGCTCGACGCCGTGGGCAATACGACCAAGGCGGTGACAAAGGGTTATGCCATCGGCTCGGCCGGTCTCGCGGCGCTGGTGCTGTTCGGCACCTATACCGCCGACATCACCGAATATTCGGCGAAACTCGGGCTGACCGAACCGCTGACCTTCTCGTTGTCGTCGCCCTATGTCATCGTCGGGTTGCTGCTCGGCGCGCTCCTGCCGTATCTTTTCGGTGCGATGGGCATGACTGCGGTGGGCCGCGCAGCCGGCGAAGTGGTCAAGGACGTCCGTGACCAGTTCAAGGCCAACCCGGGCATCATGACGTATGAAAGCAAGCCCGATTACGCGCGCACGGTCGACCTGGTGACCAAGGCGGCGATCAAGGAAATGATCATTCCGTCGCTGCTGCCGGTGCTCGCGCCGATCGTGGTGTACTTCGTGATCCGCGCGGTGGCTGGCCCCGCCGCGGCGCTCGAAGCGCTCGGCGCGCTGCTGCTCGGCGTGATCGTCGGCGGGCTGTTCGTCGCGATCTCGATGACCTCGGGCGGCGGCGCATGGGACAATGCCAAGAAATATATCGAGGACGGCAACCACGGCGGCAAGGGTAGCGAGGCCCACAAGGCCGCGGTGACCGGCGACACCGTCGGCGATCCGTACAAGGATACCGCGGGTCCGGCGGTGAACCCGATGATCAAGATCACCAATATCGTGGCGATCCTGCTCCTCGCGGCACTGGCGCACGGCGCGGCGTAGCTGCACAGCCTGCGGGCAAAAGAAAAACCCCGCCGGAGTTGATCCGGCGGGGTTTTTAATTCGTCTGATCCCGTCGCTGCGAGGGCGAAACGAAGCCTAGTTTTCCTGACCGGTCTTCATCTGCTGGGCATAGCCCGCCTGGACCATCGCGTTCATCCGGTCGAACAGGGCATCGGGGTTGCTGCGACGGAGTGCGGCGACCATCGCTTCGGCGCCCACGGCCACGACCAGTTCGCGCGTCCCGGCATCGACCGCCGCAAGGATTTGCGCCGCAGCATCATCGGGCGACAGGCCGTTCTCGATCGCGGCGTCACTCTCTCCGCGGATGCTGCCGTCGGCGTTGAGGGCATTGCGGCTGACGTTGGTGCGCACCGATCCGGGCGCCACGACAAGCACCTTGAGCCCCAGATGCTCATTCTCCGCGCGCACCGCGTCATGGTAGCCGATGATGCCGTGTTTGGCGGCCGAATAGGCGCTGCGCAGCGGCACGCCCGCGATGCCCGCGACGCTCGAGATTGCGATGATCTGTCCGCCCCCCGCGGCGATCATGCGCGGGAGCAATTGCTGGGTCAGCGCGATCGGCGCGAGCAGATCGACCGCGATGATCTGTTGATAGACGGCAAAACCGGTGTCGATCGCGAGGCTGCGCTGCGAGATGCCGGCGTTATTGACGAGTCCGTCGATACGGCCTTGCCACGCCCAAGCCCGGTCAGCGATGGCCGGAAGGGCATCATAGTCGGTCGCCTCGAACGGCAGGACCAGCGTATCGGCGGTGCAGTCGGCCGCCACGGCTTCGAGCGCTTCGACATTGCGGCCCGACAGGATCAACTTCGCGTCGCGCGCGCCGAGTGCGCGTGCAAGCGCAGCGCCGATGCCCGAAGAGGCCCCGGTGATCCACCAGACTTGATCTTTCATATCGGCTCCTCATCTTCGCTTCGTTTCAACCTGAAACGGGTGTGAGGAGCCGTCAAGAGTGTCGACCCACGCATTTCTGCGCGGGGGTGGCAATTTTGTTGCGACTCTGTTATAATAAATATCAACACGCCGACATCCTGCCTCTTCCCGCCGCCGGGCTGGGGCACATTCGGCGTTTCCGATGGAGCCATATCCCTTGTCACTCTGACTGGCTTGTGCCGCCCGAATGCAGATCCCCCTCAAACCGGAGGGCGGGATGCGCGGTGTTGTCGCACTTTCAGATCGGGGTCAAGGCACAAGAAAGGAATTTGCATGTCCGCGAACACGCTCTTGTTCGAAGTCGGTGATTACGTTGTTTATCCTAAGCATGGCGTGGGGCGCGTCATCGAGCTGCAGAGGTCGGAAATCGCCGGCATGCAGCTGGAACTCTATGTCCTGCGCTTCGAAAAGGAAAAAATGACGCTTCGCGTGCCGACGAACAAGGCCGAGGGCGTCGGTATGCGCAAGCTGTCGTCGGACAAGACGCTGAAGGAAGCGCTTCAGGTCCTGACCACCAAGCCCAAGGTGAAGCGCACCATGTGGTCGCGCCGTGCGCAGGAATATGAAGCGAAGATCAATTCGGGTGACCTCGTGTCGATCGCCGAAGTGACCCGCGACCTGTTCCGCGCCGACGACCAGCCCGAGCAGAGCTATTCGGAACGCCAGATCTTCGAAGCGGCATCGAGCCGCCTCGCGCGCGAACTCGGCGCGATGGAAGAAAGCGACGAAAAGACGGCGCAGGCGAAGATCCTCCAGATCCTCAACGAGCATGCGCCGCTTTATTATGCGGAAAAGGCGCTCTGAGCTTCGCAGATAGCGACAACAAATGGGCGGTCCGAAAGGGCCGCCCTTTTTCATTGTCGCTATCTTCTTTCGTCATGCCGGACTTGATCCGGCATCGATCATGGCGCTGTAAACATGGACCTGGATGAAGTCCGGGTTGACGAAGGATGGTGATCGCTATGGGTATGTTGCGCTCACGAAATACAGCCCGTCGGGCGGGGCGTTGAGCCCCAGCGCGTTGCGGTTGGCGGCATCGAGCGCCGCCTTCAGGTCACGCGCCGACCATTTGCCATATCCGACCAGTGCGAGGCAGCCGACCATCGAGCGCACCTGATGATGAAGGAAGCTGCGCGCCGCGGCCTCGACGATCAGTTCGTCGCCGTGGCGGCTGACCGAGAGCTTGTCGAGCGTCTTTACCGGGCTTTGCGACTGGCAATGCGCCGAGCGGAAGGTGGTGAAATCGTGGAGCCCGATGAGCTGCTGCGCCGCGGCGTGCATCGCATCGGCATCGAGCGGCTGCGGGACCTGCCATGACAACCCCTTGTCCCACGTGAGCGGCGCGCGGCGGTTGACGATGCGATATTCATAGGCGCGTCCGATGCAGGCAAAGCGCGCGTGCCAGTCATCGGGGGCTATTTCGCATGCCACCACCGCAACGGGCGCGGGTCGCAGTTGGGCGTTCAACGCCTCGGTCAGCTTGAAGGGGGTCAGCGGCTTTTCGATGTCGACATGCGCGCGCATCGCGATGGCATGGACGCCGGCGTCCGTGCGCCCGGCGCTGAACACCTGCACGGTCTCGGCGGTAAAGCGGTGGATCGCTTCCTCGATCACCTGCTGGACACTGGGACCGTGCGCCTGCCGCTGCCAGCCCATATAGGGGCGGCCGTCATATTCGATGGTAAGGGCGAAACGGGTCATGCGAGTATAGTCCTGAAATTCGTCATGCCGGACGTGGTCCGGCATCCACGGAGGCTTGGCGCAGCTATGGACCCGGGATCAAGTCCGGGGTGACGAAAAGGGAAAGTAGAATGTCATCCGAGGCGCGTGCCCTTCGGGATCGCGCGCCCGCGCAGCAGTTCGGCCGCCTCCATTGCAGGCTTGCCGGCGCGCTGGATGCGTGTCGCGCGGACTGCGCCGGGGTTGCAGGCGATGGTGATGTCGTCGTCAAGCGTGACGCCGGGCGTGGCGCCGACGACGGTTTCGGACGGATGGATGACCTCAGCCGCCAATATCTTGTACCGTTCGCCCTCGAACTCGAAGAAGGCCCCCGGGATCGGGTTGAACGCGCGCACCTGCCGTTCGACCTGCACGGCGCTGGTCAGAAAATCGAGCCGCGCCTCGCTCTTGTCGATCTTTGCCGCGTAAGTGACGCCGTCGTCGGGCTGCGCCTCGGGCGCGAAGGCGTGGAGATCGCTCAGCACCTTCACCATCATCAGCGCGCCCATTTCTGCAAGTTCGTCGGTGAGCCGTCCCGCCGCCTTGCCGAAGATGGGCGTCGTTTCGACCAGCCTCATCGCGCCCGTATCGAGCCCGATATCCATCTGCATGATCGTCACGCCCGTTTCGGCATCGCCCGCGAGGATCGCGCGCTGCACCGGCGCCGCGCCGCGCCAGCGCGGCAGGATCGAGCCATGGACGTTGAGGCAGCCCTCGCGCGGCGCATCGAGGATCGCCTGCGGCAGGATCAGGCCATAGGCCGCAACCACCGCGACATCGAGGTCGAGCGCCGCGAATTCGGCCTGTGCTTCCTCATTCTTCAGGCTCTTGGGCGTGCGGACGAGGAGGCCATGCTCCTCCGCCCAGACGTGCACCGCGCTTTGCTGCACCTTCTTGCCGCGCTGCGCCGGGCGCGGCGGCTGTGTATAGACGGCCACAATCTGATGCCCCGCCGCGTGGAGCGCGGCGAGCGTCGGAACCGCAAAGGGCGGCGTTCCCATAAAGGCGATGCGCATTGTCATTTCTCGCGCGCCGCTTAAGACCATCCATCATGGCATCGCAAGAGATTGAAGCGCTCGTCCAGCAACTCGCCCGCCTGCCGGGCCTCGGCCCGCGCTCGGCGCGGCGTGCAGTGCTGCACCTGATGAAGAAGCGCGAAAGCAGCTTCGCGCCGCTGCTCGCAGCGCTTCAAACGGTGTCCGAAAGGTTGGTCACCTGCGGGATTTGCGGCAATATCGACACACGGGATCCGTGCGCGATCTGTTCCGACCCGCGTCGCGACGCGCGGTCGCTGTGCGTGGTCGAGGAAGTGTCGGACCTCTGGGCGCTCGACAAGTCCCGGCTCTTTCCCGGCAAATATCATGTGCTTGGCGGGCGGCTGTCGGCGCTGGAAGGCGTGCGCCCGCAGGACCTCGGCATCGACGAACTCGTCGCGCGCGTCGCGGCGGGCGGGATCGACGAGGTCGTTCTGGCCATGAACGCGACGCTGGAGGGGCAGACGACGGCGCATTATCTCGCCGAGCGGCTCGAGGGCTATCCGGTCCGTCTGACACAGCTCGCGCATGGTCTGCCCGTGGGCGGCGAGCTCGATTATCTCGACGAGGGGACGCTGGCGCAGGCGCTCAGGGCGCGGAGGCCGGTGGGTTGATTCAGGGCTGACCCGACAGGGGTTCCAGCTTTCGGTTCATCAGCTTTTCGATCAGCCCCCGGTAATATGCTGCCAGCTCGGGCTCATCGCCAATCATCTCGAGCGCGCGGACGATCGGCACCCAACCGTTGGCGCCGTTGACGAAGATCGCCGCGCCTGTGCGCCGGTCGGGCGAAAAATAGACGAGGTCGGTCTGGCCTTCATCGTTACCCGTGTGCTGCAACAGCTTGTGGCGGCCATAGTGGTGGACCTGCCAACCGAACGCAAAGCCATATCGGTCGGGGCAGCGCGTCACAAAGGGCTTTGCGCAGCCATAGGTTTCGTCGCCCGTCAGCGGGCTCAGGATCGTTTCGCGTATCGCGCGTGTCTTCGATCGTCCGGCCGACGCCGCGATCAGTCTTTCGAGGAACGCGCCATAGGCATCCGTCGTAGCAATCAGGTCATAAGCTGCCCCGACGCCGGTTCCTTCGCGCAGGCCGGGATAGGTCGCCGCATTATCGAGATATGCGCCGTCGGCATTGACCGGTAACGCCAATCGCCCGTCGGTCCAGTCAGGCAATGTACCGATCGCCATCCGCTCGATGCCCGAGGGGCGAAGCAGGATTTCGGCTGCGAGCAGGCGCAACGGTTTCCCCGTTTTTGCCTCGGCATATCGCGCTGCGAGTTCGATCCCCGCGCCCGAATAGCGATATCGCGTGCCGGGCGTCCAGTCGAAGGCGAGTCGGCCGTCGGCATAGTCGTCCGGCCAATTGCGAAGCCCCGAACGGTGCGACAACAGAATCCGTGTCGTGAGCAGCGCATAGCGGGAATCTCGGTCGATATCCGGCGACTGGACGATATCTGCGATCGGCGCGTCGAGGTCGATCCGGTCGTCCGCTGCCAGCGCGAGCAAGGTTTCGGCGGTTACCGTCTTGGCAATCGACGCGGTGTTGAATGCAGTGTCGGCGGTGATCGGTACGCCGGGGCTCTGTTCGCCATACTGTCCCGACCAGAAGATGCGGCCGTCGCGAATCACGACGATGCCGATGCCGCCGATCTTCTCCTCTTTCACGATGGCAGGCATCCGGCGATCCATAACAGTATCGAGCTGTGCAACGGCGGGCGCGACATCGCGGGCACTCGCGCTGCTGACGCCGATAGCTCCGGCAAAGGCCGCAAAGATTGCAAGCAGGTTCCGCATTTTCTTCCGATTCCGCGAATGGCGAGCGATTGATATGACCGGCGGATGAGCGATGCGTGAACAAGCTCCCCCTTGACCCCGCGCCCCCGCGATCATACCTCGCACGCCATGGCCTTGCTCCCTATCATAGAGACCCCGGATCCCCGGTTGCGCGTCATTTCGAAGCCTGTCGAAAAATTCGACGCCGAGCTGAAGACGCTGGTCGCCGACATGTTCGAGACGATGTACGACGCCCCCGGCATCGGGCTGGCCGCGATCCAGGTTGGCGTGGCGAAGCGCATCCTCGTCATCGATCTGCAGGAACCCGATCCCGAGGACGAAGAGGGCAAGAAAGTGATCCGCGAACCGCGCGTGTTCATCAACCCTGTCTTTTCGGACGAGAGCGAGGAACATAGCGTCTATCAGGAAGGCTGCCTGTCGGTCCCCGAGCAATATGCCGATGTGACGCGACCCGCCGAGGTCACCGTCGATTGGCAGGACGAGGACGGCAAGCATCATCAGGAACGCATGACGGGCCTGATGGCGACGTGCATCCAGCACGAGCACGACCATCTGGAAGGCATTCTCTTCATCGATCATCTGTCGCGGCTGAAGCGCGAGATGGTGCTGAAGAAGCTGGCGAAGCTCCGCAAGGCAGCCTGACCGGCGGATAACCGGCAAAAAGAAACCCCGGCTTTCACCGGGGTTTCTTTTTGTCTGCGATGTCGCGGCAGGGCTATCCCGCTTTTGCCACGCCTACCATGGCGGGACGCAGCAGGCGATCTTTCAGCATATAGCCGGCCTGCATTTCCTGCACGATCGTGCCCGGCGTCTTGTCGCTCGGGATTTCGAGCATCGCCTGATGCTGATTCGGGTCGAGCGGCAGGCCGATGGCAGCGATGCGCGTGATGCCGTTGCGTTCGAAGACGCTCAGCAATTCGCGCTCGGTCGCCTCGAGTCCCGTGATCAATGGCTTGATCGCCTCGTCGGCGCGCTGTTCCTCGCTGAGCGCGGCCAGCGCACGGCCGAGGTTGTCGGCGACCGACAATATGTCGCGCGCGAATTTGGTCGCGGCATAGGCGTGCGCGTCTGCTATCTCCTTGTCCTTGCGGCGCGTGACATTCTGCGTCTCGGCGCGCGCATAGAGCAGGTCCTGCTGGAGCGCGGCGACCTGTTCGGCGAGCTGCGCCAGTTCTTCATTGGCATCTTCGGCGGGCGCTGCGGCTTCCGCGGCTTCGGTTTCGATCTTCTCGCCGTTGTCGACCGGCGTGTCGTTTTCAATGTTCGTCATAAACCTATCGTATCAGTCTGGAGAGCGATTGTGCGGTGAAATCCACCATGGGAACGATCCGGGCATAGTTCAAGCGCGTCGGGCCGATGACCCCGACCACACCGACCACGCGCCCGTCCGATCCGCGATAGGGCGCCGCTATCACGGACGAGCCCGAAAGCGAGAATAATTTATTCTCCGATCCGATGAAAATGCGGGTCGCGCTGCCCTCGCGCGCGCTGTCGAGCAACTGCGCGATATCCTGCTTGGTTTCGAGTTCGTCGAGCAGCTGGCGCACGCGGTCGAGGTCACCGACCGCATTTTCGTCGAGCAGATTCGCCTGCCCGCGCACGATCAGCACCGGACGGTCGGCGCCGTCCGAGGACCAGATCGCAAGGCCGCGGCCGACCAGATCCTGCGCGGCGCGGTCGATGGCGATGCGCTCGGCCTCGATCTCGCGGCGGACCCGCGCCATCGCCTCGGTCAGCGTCAGCCCGCCGAGCATCGACGAGATATAATTGCCCGCTTCGACCAGCGCCGAGGGGTTGAGCCCCGCCGGAATGTCGATGACGCGATTTTCGACCGTCCCGTCGCCCGCGACGAGCACGACGAGCGACTGGTTCGCCGACAGCGGGACGAAGGCGAGCTGTTTGAGCACGCGCTCATGCTTGGGGACGAGGACCAGGCCAGCGCACGCCGACAGTCCCGACAGCGCCGACGTGGCCTGCGCGAGCGCGCTTTCGATCGGGCCGGCATCGGACAGGCTCGCCTCGATCTGCGCGCGGTCTTCCGCCGACGGCTCGGCAACCTGCATCATGCCGTCGACGAACAGGCGGAGGCCCTGTTCGGTCGGCAGGCGTCCCGCGCTCGTGTGCGGGCTGGCGAGCAGGCCGAATTCTTCCAGATCCTGCATCACATTGCGGATCGACGCGGGCGAGAGGTTGAGCGCGGCGAGTTTCGACAAGGTGCGCGAGCCGACGGGCTGGCCGGTTTCGAGATAGGCGTCGACGACCAGCCGGAACACATCGCGGGCGCGCGTGGTGAGTTCGGTGATCGGCGGCGTTGTCATAAGGGGGATTTAGGGAGGGGGAGGGGTTGGGGCAAGCTTTGCTGGCCAGCGCCCGCAAGTCGCGTTAGCCTGCGCGCGGGGGGAAAAATCATGACGACACCGCCGCTCGACCGCGACGACCCGCTCGACGATTTCGACCATCGCGATATCATCCTGCTTGGCCTGAAACACCGCGTGTACACGACGGGCAGCGGCCCCGCCGTCATCGTGATGACCGAAATGCCCGGCATCAGCCCGCACGTCGCGCGTTTCGCGCGCTGGGTCCGCGATGCTGGCTTCACCGTTTATATGCCGCATATCTTCGGGAAGGACGGGGCCGTGCCGCGAGCGCCCCGCATGTTGTTCACGATGATCGGCGGCTGCATCAGTCGTCAGTTCCGGGCGTTCCAGGCGAACGAGAGCTCGCCCGCGACCAAATGGCTGCGCGCGCTCGCGGCGCAGGCGCACCGCGAATGCGGCGGCAGGGGTGTCGGCGCGATCGGCATGTGCTTCACCGGAAATTTTGCGCTGTCGATGATGCTCGAGCCCGCTGTGCTCGCGCCGGTGCTCGCGCAGCCTTCGCTGCCGCTCAACGATGCGGCGGGCATGCACATCGCCCCTGACGAGCTTGCGGCAGTCAAGGCGCGGATGGAGGCCGAGGATCTGACCGTGCTCGCGTACCGCTTCGAGGGCGACAAATATTGCCAGGCGGCACGCTTCGCGGCCTATGAAGACGCCCTCGGCGACCGCTTCATCGGCAGGGTGCTCCCCGACAGCGCGGCGAATCCCGACAGCCCGATGAAGAACCCGCACAGCGTCGTCACCATCCACCTGATCGACGAGGCGGGGCAGCCGACGGTGGCGGCGCGCGACGAAATCCTCGATTTCTTCAAGATGCGGTTGAGCGAATGAGGCCGGCGGCTTAAGGGCCACCGCAATCACCAATCGAAAGGATAGTTTATGCGCCCCTCCGGCCGCGCGCCCGACCAGATGCGCCCCATCGCGATCGAAACCGAATTTACCATCCATGCCGAGGGCAGCGTCCTCGTCAGCTTCGGCAACACCAAGGTGCTGGTGACCGCCAGCGTCGACGAAAAGGTGCCCTCGTGGATGCGCGGCAAGGGCGCGGGCTGGGTGACGGCCGAATATGGCATGCTGCCGCGCGCAACGCACACGCGCGGCGCGCGTGAGGCTGCGAAAGGCAAACAGTCGGGCCGGACGCAGGAAATCCAGCGGCTTATCGGCCGCAGCCTGCGCGCGGTCGTCGATATGAAGAAGCTCGGCGAGCGTCAGATCATCATCGACTGCGACGTGATCCAGGCCGATGGCGGCACGCGCACCGCATCGATTTCGGGCGCGTGGGTCGCGTTGCGGCTCGCGGTCGACAAGTTGCTCGCGGCAAAGACGCTGGCCGAGGACCCGATCGAGGACAAGGTCGGCGCGATCTCGTGCGGCATCTATAAGGGAACGCCGGTGCTCGACCTCGATTACGACGAGGATTCGACCGCCGAGGCTGACGGCAATTTCGTGCTGACCGGCAAGGGCCAGATCGTCGAAGTGCAGGCGAGCGCCGAGGGCGCGACCTATGACGAAGAAGGCCTGCTCCGCCTGCTCCGCCTCGCGCGCATCGGCTGCGGCGAAATTTTCGCGGCACAGGACAAGGCGACGGGCCGCTGACCCATTTTCGTCACCCCGGACTTGATCCGGGGTCCATGACGCCGATGTTGGAATGGATGCCGGATCAGGTCCGGGGTGGCGAAGGAAGGATCATCGAATGACCCGCAAACTGGAACCCGGCAAGCTGGTGATCGCCAGTCACAATGCAGGCAAGGTGCGCGAGATTCGCGCGCTGCTCGAACCCTTCGGGATCGAGCCCGTGTCGGCGGGCGACCTCGGGCTCCCCGAGCCCGAGGAGACCGGGACGACCTTTCGCGAGAATGCGCTGCTGAAGGCACATGCGAGCGCGTCGGCGGCAGGCTTGCCCGCACTCGCCGACGACAGCGGGCTCGAGGTTGCGTCGCTCGGCGGGCGGCCGGGCGTCTACACCGCCGATTGGGCCGAGCGGCAGGCGTTCGAGGGCGAGCCCGGCCGCGACTGGTATATGGCGATGGGCAAGGTCGAAGGGCTGCTCGCCGAACAAGGCCCCGATGTCGATCGAGGCGCCTGCTTCGTCTGCACCCTCGCGCTCGCCTGGCCCGACGGTCACGCCGAGGTGTTCGAGGGCAGGGCGCAAGGCAACTTGACCTGGCCGCCGCGCGGGCGGCTCGGCTTTGGTTATGATCCGGTATTTGTCCCCGTCGGTAATGCACTGACTTACGCGGAAATCGATCCGGAGGAGAAGCACGCGATCAGCCACCGTGCCGATGCGTTTGCGAAGCTGGTAGCGGCGCTTTTCTGAAGATTGCGATATCCTCGATACTGTGAGACAATATATCCTCTTCGATCGAAGGAGGAAGGCATGTCATTGAAGGTCATCGCCCTTGCCACGATTGCGCTGCTCTCCGGTTGCGCCAAGTCGCCCGAAGCGACCAGAGTGGTCAACCACGCGGATGTGCCGCTTCACGTCACCTATGTTTCGAGAGACAGCGCTGTTCCGCAAACCCTTTATGTGAAAGCCGGCGAAACCAGCCTGCTTGGCGAAGGCCATCGCTTGTCGGATTATGAAAGCGTGGAATTTCGCGACGCCAACAAGAATGTCATTTTTCGCGACGCCGATCCGGATTGGCGCGTATCCCGCTGCGTCAGCGACTGCGCGTTTACGTGGTACGGCAACGGCCGGGTCGGTATCACGGCATAGGCAATTTATACCCGGGTAATATTGACTCGTATTTTACCCGGGTATAAAGCGGCGCCATGAGCCATGAATCCGGAACCGTCACCGCCTTTCTCGGCAATACGAGGCTCTCCTCCGGGAGCCGCGAAGCGGTCACCCGTACGCTGGAAGATCACTATCCCGGCGATCTCGGCGCCATTCTCGTCTTCGACGACGCGACAGGGCGACTGGCTGACCTCGACTATTGGGATGCCGCACAGACTGCTCCCGCGCCGTCGGCAGGTCGCCCGCGCCTTGGCGTCAAGGCGCGCGAGGTCACGTTGCTGCCGCGGCATTGGGATTGGCTGGCGGCGCAGCCCGGTGGTGCGTCGGCGGCCTTGCGCCGGTTGGTGGAAGTGGCGAGCAAGGATGCTCCCAATGCAAGGCAGCGGAGGGATGCGGCCTATAATTTCATGAGCCATCTTTGCGGGGACCGGCCGGGCTATGAAGAGGCGCTACGTGCGCTGTATCGCGATGACGACGCAGCTTTCGCCGAATTGACTGCCGGCTGGCCCGGCGATATCCGACGCCATATCGGGCATCTTTTGGCCGGCTAGCTGACATTCGCGCGGCAGCGCCTATATGGCGGCGCATGGCCGAACCGCTCGCCCTTTATGTCCATTGGCCGTTTTGCGTGTCGAAATGCCCCTATTGCGACTTCAACAGCCATGTGCGCGACAGCGTCGATCAGGCGGTGTGGCGCGAGGCATTGCTCGCCGACCTGCGACACGAGGCCGCGCTCCTGCCGGGGCGGCGGGTCGGGTCGATCTTTTTCGGAGGCGGCACGCCCAGCCTGATGCCGCCCGAAACCGTCGCAGCGGTGATCGCGGCGGCGAACGACGCGTGGGGCTTGGCCGATGATGTCGAGATCACGCTCGAGGCGAACCCCAATTCGGTCGAGGTCGCGAATTTCGCCGATCTCGCTGCCGCCGGGGTCAATCGCGTCTCGATAGGTGTGCAGAGCTTCGATAGCGACGTGCTTGAATTTCTGGGTCGCGCGCACAGTGAGGATGAGGCGCGCCGCGCGATCGCGACCGCGCAGGAGCATTTCGCGCGCGTCAGTTTCGACCTGATCTACGCGCGACCGGGGCAGTCGATGGCCGCGTGGGAAGCCGAACTGGCTGCGGCGCTCGCCTTCGGCACCGATCATCTCTCGCTCTACCAGCTCACGATCGAGCCCGGCACACGCTTCGCGACGCTTGCGGCGAAAGGCGATCTGACCATCCCCGACGGCGATGCTGCCGCCGACCTGTTCGACGCAACGCAGGCCATGACTTGCGCCGCGGGCCTGCCACGCTACGAAGTGTCGAACCATGCGCGCGTCGGGCAGGAAAGCCGCCACAATCTCGCCTACTGGCGATACGCCGACTATGCCGGCGTCGGCCCCGGCGCGCACGGGCGGCGGCTGGGACAGGCGACCGAGCGACACAAAAAGCCGGAGAATTTCATCGCTGCGGTAGAACGCAACGGCCATGGCCTCAAGGTCGAGTCCGACTTGCCCGCGCACGAACGCGCCACCGAGGCGATGCTGATGGGGCTGCGGTTGACCGAAGGTATCGACCTGTCGCGAATCGAGGCGCGGAGCGGGCTCGGGCGCGAGGCCTTCGTCGATGCGGGCGCGGTCACCCGGCTCGCGCGGCAAGGGCTGATGCGGCAGGACGGCGATCGGCTGTCGGTCACCAACGACGCTATTCTCCTCCTCGACAGCATCCTTTCGGAGGTCGTCAAAACTCACTAGTCTTTCCGGTTTAAGGGGAGTTGGCTTGGCGCAGGACTTCATCCGCGATTGGGATGCCCATCTGGCGCATGAAAAGCGCCGGTCGGAGCATACACGCCGCGCCTATATCGCGACCGCAGAGCGCTTCTGCGCCTTTCTCTCGCTCCATCGCGGCGGCGCGGTCGATGCGCGCACGTTGAAGACGCTGACCCCGAACGACCTGCGCGCCTATCTCGCCGAGCGCCGGGCCGAGGGGCTCGGCAACGCGTCGGCGGCGCGCGAGCTTTCGGCGCTGCGCGGGTTCCTGCGCTTCGTCGGCGGATCGGGCGCGAGCGTGCCGCAGATGCGCGGACCGCGCGTCAAGAAAGGCTTGCCGCGTCCCGTGTCGCCCGCCGAAGCGCTTGGGCTCGCGCAGGATGTCGAGGACAATGCGCGCGAGGGCTGGGTCGGTGCGCGCGATTTCGCGCTGCTGCTGCTGCTTTATGGTGCGGGGCTGCGCATCGGCGAGGCGCTGTCGCTCACCGGCGCGGTGTTGCCGATCGGCGAAACTTTGCGCGTAACCGGTAAGCGTAACAAGACGCGAATCGTGCCGATCCTGCCCGCGGTCGCGGCGGCCGTGGCGCGCTACGTCGCTGCATGTCCCTTTCCGATAGGCAAGGATGCATCGCTATTTCTCGGCGCGCGCGGCGGGCCGCTCCAGCCCGGCGTTGTCCGGGCCAGCGTGCGGTCGGCCCGCCGTGCTATGGGCCTTTCCGAGCGCACGACGCCGCATGCGCTGCGCCACAGCTTCGCGACGCACCTGCTCGCAGGCGGCGCGGACCTTCGCAGTTTGCAGGAATTGCTCGGCCACGCGAGCCTCGCCTCGACGCAGGTCTATACTGCGGTCGATGCCGCGCACCTTCTCGACATCTACCGGAGCGCACATCCGCGCGCCTAGTCGACCTGCTTCGGCTTCCATGTGATGACGCGGTAGACATAGATGACCACAAGCGAGCCGATCGCGAGGAGGGCGATCGGACCGACAAAGGCATCGAGGTTGGCGAACTTTCCGCCGAACCAGTTGCCCGCGCCTGCGAGCGCGGCAATCCAGATCGTCGATCCGGCGGCGGTCCAGACCAGGAATTTCGCCTGATTCATGCGCACCATGCCGGCGGGCAGCGACACCATTGTCCGCGCGACCGGCATGAAACGTGCGACGAAAACGATCGCAGGGCCATATTTCAGAAAGAAGGCATGCAGCCGCTCGACATCGGCCCAGTCGAGCGTCAGCCAGCGGCCGTGGCGGTCGATGAAGGGCTTGAGCCGCTCATAACCGATCCAGCGGCCGATGCCGTACCAGATCCAGTTTCCTGCGGTTGTGCCTGCAACCGCGACCGCGACGAGCGTCCAGAAGTCGAAATGCCCCTTGGCAACCGCAATGCCGCCGAGGCCCATGATCACTTCGGACGGGATTGGCGGAAACACATTCTCGAGGAACATGAGGATGAAAATCCCCGCATAACCCCAGCTCTGGATCAGGTTGAGAATGAAATCGGTCATGCGAGGGTAACGCGCGGACGCGTCAGCCGATCCGGCGCAAAATCGCGTCCCAGATCATGCCCGCGGTATCGCTGTTGTTGAAACGGTCGATCGCAACGATTCCGGTGGGTGAAGTGACGTTGATTTCTGTCAGCCATTCGCCGCCGATCACGTCGATACCGACGAAGACCAGCCCGCGTTCGCGGAGCTGCGGTCCCAGGACGTCGCAAATCTCCTGCTCGCGCGGTGTGAGTTCGGCCGCCTCTGCATAGCCGCCGACCGCGAGGTTCGAGCGGAATTCACCTTCGCCGGGCTTGCGGTTGATCGCGCCCGCGACTTCGCCGTCGACGAGCACGATGCGCTTGTCGCCCTTGCTGACGCTCGGCAGGAATTGCTGGACCATGAAGGGTTCGGGCCACACCTGCCCGAACAGCTCGACGAGCGCACCGAGATTCGCGCCATCGGCATCGACGCGGAACACCGCCTTGCCGCCGTTGCCGTGGAGCGGCTTGATCACGACTGCGCCGTAACGCGCCTGAAAATCCTTCACCGCATCGAGGCTGCGCGTGACCATCGTCGGCGGCATGAATTCGGGGAAGTCGAGCACGAAGACCTTTTCGGGCGCGTTGCGGACCGAGACGGGATCGTTGACCACCAAAGTTTCGTTCGCGATGCGTTCGAGCAGCCAGGTGCCGGTAAGATAGCCGAGGTCGAACGGTGGGTCCTGCCGCATCAAGACGACGTCGATATCGCGGCCAAGGTCGAGCAGCACCTCGTCGCCGAACCGGTAGTGCGCACCGGCTTCGCGTTTCGCGTCGAGGATGCGGTGCGCCTTTGCGGTCAGCCGTCCGGCCTCCCATGTGAGGCCGCGAACGTCGTAATGGTAGAGTTCGTATCCGCGCTCGAGCGCTTTCAGGATCAGGTGGAAACTGCTGTCGCCCCCGATGTTGATACCGTCCATCGGATCCATTTGTACCGCGGCGCGCAGGGTCATTCGATATTCCTCAGGATTGCCAGACGTGGACCAGATGGCGCGGCAGGCGCCCGGGCGCAAGGAGCATCACGTCGATCCTTATATCGTCGCGCGGGCCGGCGAAGCGCGGGGCAAGCATTTCGGCGGCCGCCGCGACGCGCCGCAGGCGATATGCGTCGATCGCGAGGTCGAGGTCAGCGGCGCGGTCGCGCCACTTGACCTCGATAAAGGCGACCGTGCGCCCGCGCCGCGCGACCAGGTCGACTTCTCCCACCGGAACACGGAGCCGTTCGCCGATAATGCGCCAGCCATGAAGGCGCAGCCACCACGCTGCCCGGCGTTCGGCCTTGCGGCCGCGGGCTTCGGCGGCGGCGCGGTTCAAGCGCGCTCCTTCAGCGTCAGCGCGCGGGCATAAACTTCGTGGCGATCGAGCCCGAAACGTTTGGCGACCGCCTTCGCCGCCTGCGCCACGGGCTTGTCGACCATCGCCTCGCGCAGCGCCGCGTCGAGCGTCGCCTCGTCGGCTTCCTCGGTCACGGCTTCGCCGGGCGGGCCGACGATGACGACGATCTCGCCCTTCGGCGGCGCGTCGGCGTAGCGCGTGGAAAGCTCGGTCAGCGTCCCGGTGACGCATTCCTCGAACAGCTTGCTGATCTCGCGCGCGACAGCAGCCTCGCGGTCGCCGAGCCCTTCGGCCATCGCCGCCAGCGCCGCCGAAAGCCGCGGCCCGCTTTCGTAAAACACCAGCGTTGCGCGCAGTCCCGCGAACTCCGCGAGCGTGTCGGCGCGCGCTTTCGCCTTGTTCGGCAGGAAGCCCGCGAACAGGAAACGGTCGCTCGGCAGCCCCGACAGGGTGATCGCCGCAATAGCGGCGCACGGGCCGGGCAGGGTGGTGACGTGTCGACCCGCCGCGCGGGCGTCGCGGACGAGCTTGTATCCGGGATCGGAAATCAGCGGCGTGCCGGCATCCGACACCAAAACGACAACTTCCTGTTCCATACGCGCAACCAGAGCGGCACGCGTGCGTTCGTCGCTATGATCATGATAGGGGGTCATCGGCACACGCAATCCCAGATGCGACAGCAGTTTCGCGGTCACGCGCGTATCCTCTGCGGCGATCACGTCGGCGGAGGCGAGCGTTTTGGCCGCGCGCGCGCCGATGTCGCCAAGGTTGCCGATGGGCGTCGCGACGATATAGAGACCGGGCAAGGGAGAATCTGAGATGTTCGAATCTGGCATGACGCCGAAAATGGCAGAAACTGCCCCCCACTGCCAGACAGGCGCGTGCCAGGACAATGCATCGCCGCGCCGTCAAATCCTGCGCGGGCTCGGGGCAGTGGCGATGGCGGGGTTGCTTGCGGCGTGCCAGGTGGTGCCGAAGTCGAACGGACCCGCGACTCCGCCGCCGCCCACGAACCCTGACGACAATGTCGGCCCCGGCCTTCCCACCGATACCGACCGCCACCGCGTCGCGCTGCTTGTGCCGCAGACCGGGGCCAACGCTGACGTCGGCACCGCGATCGCCAATGCCACGACGCTCGCGCTGCTCGATTCGCGCACCGAACGTGTCCGCATCACCACTTATGACACCGCGCTCGGCGCGGCTGCGGCGGCGCGGCAGGCGGTCGCCGACGGCAACAAGCTGATCCTAGGCCCGCTGCTCAGCGAAGACGTCGCCGCGGTCGCGCCGATCGCGCGCGGTGCGAAGGTGCCCGTGCTCAGCTTCTCGAACGACAGCAGCGTCGCGGGTAACGGTGTCTTCATCATGGGCTTCGTCCCCGGCCAGTCGGTCGAGCGAGTCGTCGCCTTTGCGCGCGCCAAGGGGCATCAGCGCTTCGGCGCACTTATCCCCAAAAATGTCTATGGCGACCGTTCGGCCGCCGCCTTCCGCGCCGCCGTTTCCGGAGCAGGCGGCACGCTGGTCGCGGTCGAAACCTACGATCGCAGCGCGACCGCGCTTTCGGGCGCGGCGCGCCGGATCGCCAACGCCGGGGCGATGGACGCGGTGCTGATCGCCGACAGCGGCGGCAATGCGATCCGCGCGGTTCCTGTGATCAAGAGCAGCGGAAACAAGCAGATTCTCGGCACCGAACTCTGGAACACCGACGCCGCGCTGGGCAGCAACGCGGTCATGCGTGGATCATGGTTCGCCAGCGTCTCGGACGGCCTTTATGGCCAGCTCGCGAGCAAATATCGCACCCGCTTCGGCAAGGCACCGTACCGGCTTGCCAGCCTGGGCTATGATTCGGTACTGCTGACGGTTCGTATCGCGCGCGACTGGAAACCCGGCACGAGCTTCCCGGCGAGCCGGCTGCTTGCCGCCGACGGCTTCGGCGGCATCGACGGCATCTTCCGCTTCAACAATCGCGGCATCGCCGAGCGGGCGCTCGAGGTCAGCGAGATCGGTGCCGGCGGCTTCCGTGTCGTCGATCCCGCACCGACCAAATGGTAGTCCCCGGCTGACAGTGGCAGACCAGCCACAGTCCGCCGAAAAGCGTTGCCGCGATGACGGGGCGGCCTTTACGGCGGGCTCGCGATCACTATATGAGCATCACGCGTGTTTTAGCGTCGATGCCGCACGCCTGTTTTAGATGACCCAGGAGATACAGCTATACCACCGCCCATGACTCGTCGCCCAATGGCACCGATGCCGCCGAAAAACGGCCCGCGTTACAATGAATTTATCGCCTCTCCGAAAGTCCGCGTGATCGACGAGGAAGGCGAGAATCTGGGCGTCATGCTAACGGCCGAAGCGATCGAGCAGGCGGCATCCGTCGGTCTCGACCTGGTGGAAGTATCTCCGAACGCCGACCCGCCGGTGTGCAAATTCCTCGACGTCGGCAAGTTCAAGTACGAGGCGCAAAAAAAGGCGAACCTCGCACGCAAGAGCCAGAAGACGCAGGAAATCAAAGAGATCAAGATGCGTCCGAATATCGACGATCATGATTTCGACGTGAAGATGAAGAAGGTCTTCGACTTCCTCGGCGAAGGCGACAAGGTCAAGATGACCATGCGTTTCCGCGGCCGTGAGATGAGTCACACCCAGCTTGGTCTCAATGTCCTGCAGCGCGTTGCCGAGATGACCGCCGAAATTGCCAAGGTCGAAGCGCATCCCCGTACCGAAGGCCGCCAGATGCTGATGGTGCTTGCGCCGAAATAAGCTTCCGGCTCAGCCGATACGAAATTCGAGGGCGGTCGTTCCGGCGGGACGGCCGCCCTTTTCGTATCGGCGCTCGATCATCCTGACGTCGCCCGTCGCCGAAATCGCAACGAGCGTCGAAGCGCGCGTGCCATAGACGTCGCCG
The DNA here is from genome assembly GCF_035565275.1 of Sphingopyxis sp. Taxonomy (GTDB): domain Bacteria; phylum Pseudomonadota; class Alphaproteobacteria; order Sphingomonadales; family Sphingomonadaceae; genus Sphingopyxis. The sequence goes on along the minus strand of NZ_DATMST010000219.1, from coordinate 9,046 downwards.
CGCAGGAACAGGGCAGGGTCGTCTTCGGCCATCAGCGTGTCGAGCAGATTTTCGGGGTCGGCGCCGGTGCCGACGACCGTCTCAAGCGCCATGCGCAGCCGCTCGGCGCGCGGGCAGGGGGCGTCGACGGGCTCGTTGGCAAGCGCATGGACGCCGGGCTCGAGCGGCATGATCAAGGGGACCGGGCGATTGGTCAGCAGCCGCGCGCTCTTGCCCACGGCAAACAAATTGAACGCGTTGAAGCGCGGCAGGTCTTCGGCCGCGGGATCAGCGAAGCGCCCTTTGCCGCACAGCAGGTCGACGACGAGCGCGCCGCGCGATTCCTTTGCCGGATCGGGCATCGCGCCGCGAACATTGGTCACGACCACGACACGCCCGCTGGCGCGATGAATCCCGAGCCATGTCCCGCCGGCCTGAAGGTCGCGGCCTGCGATTATCCCGCTGCCGTCATTCCATTCGGCAAGCGGCGCGGCAGGGCGCGCGTGGAACTCGTCACGGTTGCCGATGAGCAGGAGCGGCCAGTCGGGGTGGGCGCGATGGGCGAGGGCGACGACACACATGGCGCGCATATCGGCGTCCGATACCGCCTTGCCAAGCCCCGGCGTACCTTGGCTTTGCTGCCACAAGCTGCTGTATTGTGGCGCTATGTCACCGCATTGATGGCGATGGCAAAGAATGATAGCTTCGCCGTCTCTTTCTGGAGGGGAAGACGAACATGACCGAAGTAAGGAAAACACCCCGGCACCTGTGGGCGGTCGGGGTCGTATCGCTGTTATGGAATGCTTTTGGGGCGTTCGACTATGTCATGACCAAGCTCAGGGACCCGGGTTATATGGCGGCCTTTACCCCGGAGCAGCAGCAGTATTTCTACAGCTTTCCGCTCTGGGCCAACGTCGGATGGGCGCTGGGCGTATGGGGTTCGGTGCTCGGCTCGATCCTGCTGCTCATGCGCAGTCGTCATGCCGTAACGGCTTTCCTGCTGTCGCTCGCCGGCCTCGCGCTCAGCATCATCTATCAGTTCGGGATGCACTATGGCGATCTGGAACGCATGTTCGGGATGTTCCCGATGGTCTTCACCGCGGTGATCGTGGTGATCGTCATCGCGCTCTATCTCTATGCGCGGCGGCAAGCGGCGGCAGGCGTGCTTCGGTAGGCATGTCCACAGCGGATGGAAGTGGCTGTTAGCAATTCCGCCTGTTTCCGGCGAAGGCGGGGAACAGCAGCTTTCGGTCGAAACATGACATTTCCTATCTCGTCGCCCCGGACTTGATCCGGGGTCCCGCTCGGGGCCGTTGCGAAAGAAAAGCGGGTCCGTGATCAAGTCCGGGATGACGAAGTGGGGGTGAACTGACTTCCGCTTCCCGCCCCAAGGCAGAAATCGCCTTCGCGGATGGAAAGATGCATATGAAAAGGGGCGCCGGTTTCACCGACGCCCCGTTCGTGGACCTGAAAAGGTGGAAGGCTCAGGTCGTCGCCGACTTGCACGGACCGGTGTGGGTGCTGGTCATCTGCATGACCATTTCCATGTCGCCGCCGGTCGGGACCTTGCCTTTGGTGGTAATCGTCACGTCGGTCTTCTTGGCTTCCATCGTGCCGGTCATCGCCATGTCGACCGTCTGGCCGCCCTGCGTGCAGGTGCCCGCAACGTCGATCTTGCCGCCGGCGACATCCTTCTTCGACCATTTGCACTCGCCGCCATTGGGCCCCTTGGCGAGTTCGGCTGCGATGTCTTCCTTGTCGACCTGTTCCTGCGTGAAGCACTGGTCCATGCCGCTGGCGCTTTCCATCGCCTTCGCCATGCTGTCCTTCATTTCAGCGGGCATGCCCGGGACTTCGAACTTCACCAGCTTGACGTTGGTTTTCCAGTTGCCGGCTTCGCGCTTCGCCGTGCCGCCGGCATTTTCTCCGCTCTTGCCGCAGCCCGAGACTGCGATAAGGGCGCCGATGGCTGCGACTGTCAGAAATTTCTTCATAAAATACGTCCTCCTGTTGGCAGAGGGGGGAACCCCAATGCGACTGTTTGGTTGCAACCATTATAATTGTCGTTGGCCCCAATCGATACCATATTGGCAGCGATGGCAATCCAGATTCGCACCTCGCTCGACGAAATCGACACCGGCGAAGGCTATGTCCCGCATCGCCCCGCCCGCCCCGACAAGGTCGAAGGCGGCAAACGATTTGAACTGGTTAGCGACTATGAACCCGCCGGCGACCAGCCGACGGCGATTCGCGAACTCGTCTCGACCGCGCTCGACGGCGAGCGTGATCAGGTGCTGCTGGGGGTCACCGGATCGGGCAAGACCTTCACCATGGCAAAGGTGATCGACGAATTGCAGCGCCCCGCGCTGATCCTCGCGCCGAACAAGATCCTCGCGGCGCAGCTCTATGGTGAGTTCAAGAGCTTTTTTCCGAACAATGCGGTCGAATATTTCGTCAGCTATTACGACTATTACCAGCCCGAGGCCTATGTGCCGCGGTCGGACACCTATATCGAGAAGGAAAGCTCGGTAAACGAGGCGATCGACCGGATGCGCCATTCCGCAACGCGCGCGCTGCTCGAACGCGACGACGTGATCATCGTCGCATCGGTGTCGTGTCTTTACGGCATCGGATCGGTCGAGACCTATTCGGCGATGATCTTCGATCTGAAGAAGGGGCAGGTCGCCGACAACCGCGAGATCATCCGCAAGCTCGTCGCGCTGCAGTACAAGCGTAACGATCAGGCGTTCGCGCGCGGCAATTTCCGCGTGCGCGGCGACAGCCTCGAAATCTTCCCGTCGCACTATGAGGATATGGCGTGGCGCGTCAGCTTTTTTGGCGACGAGATCGAGGAGATTACCGAGTTCGATCCGCTGACGGGCAAGAAGATCGCGAACCTCAATTATGTCCGCGTCTTCGCGAACAGCCACTATGTGACGCCCGGCCCGACGCTGAAGCAGGCGAGCGAGGCGATCCGCCACGAACTCGCCGAACGGCTCAAGGAGCTGGAAGCCGAGGGTCGGCTGCTCGAGGCACAACGGCTCGAACAGCGCACCAATTTCGACCTCGAGATGATCGCCGCCACCGGAAGCTGTGCGGGAATCGAGAATTACAGCCGGTTCCTCACCGGCCGCCTGCCCGGCGAGCCGCCGCCGACCTTGTTCGAATATCTGCCCGATAACGCGCTGCTCTTCGTAGACGAGAGTCACCAGACGATCCCGCAGATCGGCGCGATGTCGAAGGGCGACCATCGCCGCAAGATCACGCTCGCCGAATATGGTTTCCGCCTGCCGTCGTGCATCGACAACCGCCCGCTGCGTTTCGCCGAATGGGACATGATGCGGCCGCAGACAGTGAGCGTATCGGCGACGCCGGGGACGTGGGAGATGGACCGCACGCAAGGCGTCTTCGCCGAACAGGTGATCCGCCCCACCGGCCTGATCGACCCGCCGGTCGAGATCAAGCCGGTCGAGGAGCAGGTCGACGACCTGATCGCCGAAGCGAAGAAAACCGCCGCGGCGGGTTACCGCACGCTCGTCACCACGCTGACCAAGCGCATGGCCGAAGATCTGACCGAATTCCTGCACGAAGCGGGGCTGAAGGTCCGTTATATGCACTCGGACGTCGAGACGCTCGAACGCATCGAGATCATCCGCGACCTGCGGCTCGGCGTATTCGACGTGCTCGTCGGGATCAACCTGCTCCGCGAAGGGCTCGACATCCCCGAATGCGGGCTGGTCGCGATCCTCGATGCCGACAAGGAGGGCTTTCTGCGCAGCGAGACGAGCCTCGTCCAGACGATCGGCCGCGCTGCGCGCAACGTCGACGGGCGCGTCATCCTCTACGCCGACCGGATCACCGGCAGCATGGAACGCGCGATGCGCGAGACCGACCGCCGCCGCGAGAAGCAGGAGGCGTATAACGCCGAACACGGCATCACCCCGACCACGATCAAGCGCAACATCGGCGACATCATCGCGCATGTCGCGTCGAAGGATCAGGTGACGATCGATATCGGCGACGACAAGCCCGCGCACATGGTCGGGCACAACCTTCGGGCATACATTCAGGACCTCGAAAAGAAGATGCGCGACGCTGCCGCCGACCTCGAGTTCGAGGAAGCCGGACGGTTGCGCGACGAAATCCGCAAGCTCGAGGCCGACGAGCTTGGTCTGCCCGCGGGCGAACAGGTCGCGCCGCGCGTGGGGCGCAGCAACGAGGGCAAGCCGGGTACGCGCAAGGGGCGGTTCGGGAAGCAGAGCAAGACGAAGTGGGGGCGCTGACCCCTTCGACAAAAAGTATACGTTTTCCGACGAGCGGCCTTGCCGCGTCCTTTCCGGCTCCCTAGGGTTCGCCCCGAAACGGGGAGAACACCAATGAAAACAGGTCTGTCGCTTATCGCTCTGGCGCTTGCCGCCGCTGCACCCACCATCACCTATGCGCAGGACAAGGCCGCCGACGGCGCGACCGACACCAAGGCGAAGGGCGAAGAGTCCGCCGATTACCAGCCGCAGGTCCGCACCACCAAGCTGTCGGGTACCTTCGGCGGCCAGCGCGTCAACTATGCCGCGACGATCGGCGAGACGATCATCAAGAACAAGGACGGCGTGCCCGAAGTCGCGGTCGTCACCACCTCCTATGTCAAGGAGCCGCGCGATCCGAACCGGCCGATCACCTTCCTGTTCAACGGCGGTCCGGGATCGGGCACCGTCTGGCTGATGATGGGCGCGTTCGGGCCGAAGCGCGTCGCGATCCCCGGCACCGGTGTCGATGACGGCGCGCCGCCGTATCCGATCGTCGACAATCCCGATGCGCTGCTCGACGTAACCGATGTGGTCTTCATCGACCCGCCCGGGACCGGTTTCTCGCACCTGATCGGCAAGGCCGACCCCAAGGATTATTACGGGGTGACGCAGGACGCGAAGCTGGTCGCCGAAGTGATCCGCCGCTGGCTGAACGACAATGGCCGCTGGAACAGCCCCAAATTCCTCGGCGGCGAAAGCTATGGCACAACGCGCTCGGCCGCGGTCGCGAATGAACTGATGAACGTCACGTACAACGACGTCGCGCTGAACGGCATTATCCTGATCTCGACCGTGCTCGATTTCGCGGCCGGCGCCGATACGCCGGGCAACGAATTGTCGCCGATCACCAACCTGCCGTCGATGGCAGCGACCGCGCTCTATCACGGCAAGGCGACCGCGCCATCGGTCGAAGCTTTCGTCGAGGAAGCGCGGCAATGGGCGATCGGCCCCTATGCGTCGGCGCTGCTCAAGGGCCAGAAGCTGCAGGGCGAGGAGCGCGCCGCGATCCGCCGCGAACTGGCGCGCTTTACCGGTCTGTCGGAAACCTACCTCGAAAGCGCCGACCTGCGTGTCACGCCGAACCGTTTCTACAAGGAATTGCTGCGCGACCGCGGGCTGACTGTCGGGCGGCTCGACAGCCGCTACACCGGCAAGGATTATGACAGTGCCGGCGAGGGCCCCGACAACGATCCGAGCTTCTATGGTATCGATGCGAGCTATACCGCCGCGATCAACAGCTGGAGCCGCGACGGACTGGGGTTCAAGACCGACCGCGAATATCAGTCGATCGGCCGGATCGGCGGTCAGTGGGACTGGCGTCTCGGCAGCCGCGACACCAACGCCTACCTCAACGTCGCCCCCTATATCGGGCAGGCACTGCGCGAGAATTCGGGGCTGCGCGTGTTTGTCGGCCAGGGCTATTATGACTTTGCGACGCCCTTTTTCGCGGCCGAATATTCGCTGTCGCGCACCGGCATACCGCAGGACCGGATCCAGTATCAATATTATGGTGCGGGTCACATGATGTATATCCGCGACGAAGACCGGCACAAATTGTCAGCCGATATCCGCGCCTTCATCCGCGGGCGGTAAGGAACAACGCTAACTGCCGATTGCTGCCGTAAGACGTGTGCCCCCGGCGAAAGCCGGGGCACACGTCCTACGCGACGCTAGTCAGGCGTACCGGGACCCGGCTTTCGCCGGGTACACGATGGTACCTGCGCTTGCTTGTGAAACTTCCGGGCGGCGCGACGGTCGCCGCCCGGATCGGGGCGTGGAGTGGAGTATGTCTGCGGATTGCATCATCGCTTCACCACCTGGCGTGTGAAACGGTCAGGGCGGCAGACTTGGATCCGGCGGACAGCCTCCAAACGGCCAAGGCTCACCATGTTGTTAGTACAGCTGAATGGCGCAGCGTGCCATCGCAGGCATGGATGGTCGACCTCTAAGGACTTTCAGATGAGGGCCCGGTTCCGCCTTTGCCTTCATATCGTGCGCGCGGCCGGATGATCGCGCCGTTCGACGCCTGCTCGATGGCATGCGCCACCCAGCCAACGGTCCGGGCGATGGCGAACAAGCCGAAACCCGATCGCGGCGGCAACAGGTGGCGACGCGCGATCGCAAGGAGCGCGAAATCGATGTTGGGCCCCTGCCCAAGAATGTCCATGACCGCGTCTCGTAGCCTCGCAAGCTCTTCGTCGGGCTGGATATGCCCGAGCAAGGCCCGAGCACGAGGGTCGCCATAGGGATAGAGCGGATGTCCGAATCCGGGCAACCCCTGTCCTCTTGCGAGCCAGCGCTCGATCGCGGCATCGGCTCCGATATTGATCGCCTCGATCAGAAATGATTCCAGTGCCGCCCCGGCACCGCCATGCCTGGGCCCTGACAGGGTAGCGAGGCCGGCAAGGATGCAGGCGGGCATGCCGGCGCCCGTCGAGGCCGCGACACGCACCGAAAATGTCGATGGATTGAGCTCATGGTCGGCGAGCAGAACCAGCGCCCGCCGCACCAGTTCCTCGCCTTCGCTGTCGAGGGACCATGCCGTGGAAAGCCGCCGATGGATCGGGCCCGTCCCGACAGCGCCGAAAGCCGACGCCATCGCTGCGACGCACATCGCGCCCTCGTTTACCAGCTTCGGAAGGGGGCGGCCGATCAGCGACCGCGCCTTTGCAGCCAATTCAGCAAGAGCCTGAAATGGGTCGTCGCAAGCGACGGTCACCGGAAAGAGAACGGCGTCCGGCTGTTCCCAGAGCAGCGCCGCGACCTCCTCCAGCCCCATGCGCGCGGCGAGGGCCGTGGCGGTCTCGCCGCGATAGATCAGTTCCCCGTGTGTCACCGTCGCAATGGCGGTCGGGATTACGGGTTCGCCCCATGCCAGCGTGCTCGCCGCGACCGATGTCGGGCGGCGCCCGCGGGCACGCCGGTCGGCAAGTGCGAGAATATCGTCGCCCCGATACAGGCTGCGACGCGGGTCAGCGGGATCGGCGCGTCGCTCGATCTGGCCCCGGCTGACATAGGCGTAGAGCGTCTGGGGCCGGACGCCCAGCTTTGCCAGAACCTCCTCGCGGGTCATCCATTCGCGCATGATTGATTCACTTGATCAAGATTGATTCACTTCGCTGAAGGGATCATCTCGCTCCTCGCCAGTCAAGGAGCGAATGAAATGAACAATGGTCTAGAAAATGTCGTGGCGGCCGAAACGATCCTGTCGGACGTACGCGGCGCCGAAGGGCAACTCATCATTCGCGGCCATCCGCTTTCGGAGCTGGCCGGGCACTGGACTTTCGAAGAAACTGCCCATCTCCTGTTCACCGGCTTCTTCGCCGATTTGCCCGACGCCGCCGACTTTGCGGCACGTCTGGGCGCGGCGCGCGTCGATGTGTTCGAGAGGGCGCGAGTGTTGCTCGGACCGATGTCGAAGCTGCCCGCCTATGACGGCATGCGCGCCGCGATGGCGATGCTGCCCGACGGCACGGCGCTGCCCGATGCGCTGCACTTGCTCGCGGCCCCGGCGGTGCTTCTTCCTGCGCTGATCCGGCTGCAGGCGGGCGAGGAGCCAATCGAACCGTCGGCCGGTTCGGGCCATGCTGCCGACGTGATCCGCATGCTGGGCCGGACTGACGGCGCGGAGGCGCTCGACACCTATCTCGTTACGGTCAGCGACCACGGCCTCAACGCCTCGACCTTCGCCGCGCGCGTCGTCGCCTCGACCCAGGCGGGGCTGACCTCTTCTGTGCTGGCAGCACTCGGCGCGCTCAAGGGGCCGCTTCACGGCGGAGCGCCCGGTCCGGTCATCGACATGCTTGACGCGATCGCGGAGGAGGGCGACGGCGCGCGCTGGATCGAGCGTGCGCTGGACGAAGGCGAGCGGCTGATGGGTTTCGGGCACCGCATCTATCGCACACGCGATCCGCGGGCTGATGCGCTCAAGGGCGCGCTGCGCTCGTTCGGGGGCGTCGATGCCCGGTTGCGCTTCGCCGAAGGTATCGAACGGGTGGCGCTTGATGCACTCCATCGCCGCAAACCCGGCCGCGTGCTCGAAACCAATGTCGAATTTTATACGGCGTTGTTGCTGGAAGCAGCGGGGTTTCCGAAGCACGCGTTCACGGGCGTTTTCGCCATGGGCCGCGCCGCGGGCTGGCTTGCGCATGCCCGCGAACAGGCCCTGACCGGCCGGCTGATCCGGCCCGCGTCGCACTATGTCGAGCCTTTGACGAAGAATGCGGCCTAAAAGCCGCCGATCGCCTTCACCAGCGCAACTCTGCCCCGCATCCTTTGGGTTTCCAACGCCAATGTCTCGCGCTGCGCGTCGAGCGCGTCGGTCTGGGCGATGACCACCTCCAGATAATCGGACGCGCCGTTGCGATAACGGGTCAGCGCCAGCGCGCTGGTGCGGGCGGCCGCCTCGGCCGCGGTGCGCTGGGCGGCGGCCTGCGTGGCGAGCAAGCGGTTCGTTGCGATGGCGTCCTCGGTCTGGCGGAAGGCGCCTAGCACCGTGTCGCGATAGCTGGCGGCGAGTTCGTCATATTCGGCGCGCGACATCTTCACCTGGCTCTTGCGGCGACCGCCGTCGAACAGGGTCAGCACCGCCGAGAGCGGGCCGAGGCCCCAGAAGCTGTTCGGCGTCTGGAACAGCTGGCCGTGGGTCGTTTCGAACCCCGCCGCGCTGCCGAGCATCAGCGTCGGGAAGAAGGCGGCGCGCGCCACGCCGATGCGTGCGTTGGCGGCCGCCATGCGGCGTTCGGCGGCGGCGATGTCGGGGC